>JAZUGU010000085.1:0-8366 GCA_045641325.1 Candidatus Avispirillum sp. | reverse complement strand
GTAACATCATTTGCCAAAAGGCAAACATCATTCAAAAAACGCACTTTGTCTTGGTAGACAAAAGTGCGTTTTTTGTTGGCGGAAAGGGTGGGATTCGAACCCACGGTCGGGTATTAGCCGACACACGATTTCCAGTCGTGCGCCTTAGACCAGCTCAGCCACCTTTCCGTGTCTGTCCCGCCTACGGAACATTGCGACCTCAAATCGCTCCGCTATTATATCATACGAAATTTGAAAAATCAATAGTTTTCCCGAACTTTTTCAAAAATTTCTTTACGCCTCTTTCTTTCTAAAGAAAGAGGCAAGAAAGAGGCGCCCCTGAGGACGCCTCTATCATTAATCTATCGCTATCCAGTACTCGTTGCCGTAGATATCCGTCAGCTTATAGGTGGCGGTGATCTCTTCCGCATCGAGTTTCAGATTCACAAGCTTAAGTCCGCTTTCGGGGACCTTGAACTTCTTACCCAGGGTATATGCGCTGTCGAAGTTACCGTTGAGGTCGTAGTAATCGCACAGGAGCTGTATCTTATCTCCCGCCTTGATCTCTATTTCGCCCTTTGCCTGGACGTCGACTTCGTCGTACAGGAGATATGCTCCGGTTACGATACCCTCTTCATGGTCGTCGTCGAACACGACTCTCAGGTTGACGAGCTGGTCATTGAGAAGTGCGGGGATCCTGCCCACGGTGACCCATTCGCCGTCATCGTTGACGGTATCGGATACCATATAATATGCGCAGGCGTTGCCGTTTATGGTGAGCCACGTGCCGTCATGCTCCAGAAGCAGGTCGTCCTTATACCACTCAAAGGTATTATCGAGGCCCATATCGATATATCCGTCGCCGTCTTTTACGAACAGGTTGAGCTCTACGGACTCGATGAGCTTCCACTCGTCGTCGGTAAGGCTGAGCACCTTTTTCGAGTCTTTTTCGGTGGCGGTGATATGGGATGCATCAATGGTATTTGCGGCAATCTCATTGGCTTTATCTGCGATAAGGTCTGCATCCACCCATGAAAGCTCGGGAGAAAGATTACGTCCCGAGAACGCGCCCAGGAGGCTGACAAGTGTGGAGGGATCTATGCTATTGCCCGCAGATGAGGAGCCGCCCGCTCCCGTGAAGCTGCCCAGAAGCATATCCAGAGGAGACGATGCCGAGGTGGACGTTGCGGACGATGCGCCGCCGCCCGTGTATGCGGAAAGCAGAGTGCCGAGGATATCGGTACCGTTCCCGAAGAGGCTCTGGGGAAGCTGGGATGCGCCGCCGGAAACATTACCCGCAAGGCTCAGGCTGGCAAAGGATTTGATACATTCGGCGTATTCGCTGTCGATACCCAGATCGTTATACGAGGATACCGCGCTGTTGACGGTGCTCTTGTTCTCATAGGGGAAGAAGATGCTCAGTCCGTAGCAGCGGGACATTGTGGATTTATTGTATTTCACGCAGTTCTTCAGCGCTTTGGAAAGCGCCTTGGACTCGCTCGTGCCTATTCTGTCGGCAAGGTCTACCAGGTCTACCTGGTTTATTCTGTTCTGCTGTGCAAACTGGCGGACGCCCGCTCTTGCATCTGCCACCTTACCGTAGTCGTCTGTTTTCAGAAGCTCGGTGGTTGAGGTGGAGAATTTATTGAAAGCATCGGGAACTGTTCCCTGCAGTTCCGCAAGGTCCACCAGAGAAAGGGTGACGGAAGCGGAGGGGGATGCCTTCTTTGAGGCCTTGACGAAATCGTCAACGATGGTCTGTCCAAGTTCCACGGTGGGAACGGAGGTATTGCCGGAGAGCTCCGTTATCCAGCCGGTGTAATCCCAGCCCGTACCGGGCTCGGTCTCCTCGGAGGCGAGGAGATAATCAGAGAAGTTATTGCACACCAGCGCGGTCTCAAGCGTTGCCATGAGGCAGGCATCAAAGCCTATGAAATCGAAGGTACAGTCTGCGCCGTCAAGTGCGGATTTGAGTTTGGACAATGTCATGGAGGAGGAACCCTTGTTTTCGTCGTATCCGTATCCGGTGATGGATCCGCCGCCGTGGTCCCAGAGGATGAGAATGTTTCTCGTTGCCTTATAGTTGGCCGCACAGTAGTTGATGAAATTCTGCAGGTTCTTGGGCTCCGTCATGGAAGAGTTGCCCACGTTGTCCTCCAGAAGATACATATTACCGGTTTCTACCTTATATATCTGGTTCTTGCTGTTGGAAATCCCCTTGGTCTGCCACTTGGAGCAGCCGCCGGTTTCGACGATGATATTTACTTTATCGGAAATATCCGCTCTCATCATTTCCTGCAGGTCTTTCGTCGCCATGCCGTACTTTGATTCAAGGTCGGTGCCGCACATATAGATCATTACGGTAACGGTATCGTTTCCGTTGCCCTTGAGGACTACTCTCTTATCACGCGCAAGAGAGGACACGGAAAGGTCGGGCTTTGAATCGGATGCGGGGGTGACGTCCTCATCGGTGATGCCCGCATCGCCGTTATATCCGTACGTTCCGATATCGCTCATTCCGCCGATGATGCCGGAAAGAAGAGACTCGCCGCCGCAGTTCTTAAGAAGGAACACGACCACAAGGATAACAACAACGATGCCGAGGACGGACTTTAAATTAAGTCCCTGGAACAGGGCACGCTGGTTATCTCTATATGCGTTCTGCGAGTCAGCATTGCTCTGTGGACGGGAGCCCGAGCCCACCGGGCGGGAGCCGGTATCGACTCTTCTGCCGTGGCTGACACCGGCAGATCCTGTGCCGACGGTTTTTCTCCGGCTGTGAGGTCTTTGATTTCTATCCATATACAGTACTCCGTTTCGTATATATTCTTCCTATATTATAGCTCATTTCTCATCCTTTTTCAAGTCATTTCGCCAATTGCGGCGGAATTCGTCCCACAGGCACTATATATTGTGGTCGAAAACATTCTTTTGTGCAGTTTGTTCCAATATATAGAGTAATTTACAAATTATCCGTTCATTATTTGTTAATTGTGCCGATTTTGGAATATATAGGCTTTTAGTATTGACTAAATACAATATATAGTGTTATAATATCCTCGCTGGCGTTTGGAATAATAAACATTGACATATATTAAGGAGAAAAAAATGTATCAGGTACTGAAAAGAGACGGCAAAGTCGTCGACTTCAATCTTGACAAGATCTCGCAGGCCATCACCATGGCTTTCGAGGCTGAGGAGAAGAACTTCGTTCCCTCCGTTATCGACTTTCTTGCGCTGAAGGTCACCGCTAATTTCGAGCCCAAGATCAAGGAAAACCTTATCGCCGTTGAGGACATTCAGGACAGCGTTGAGTCCGTTCTCGTACAGGCAGGCTACGATGACGTTGCAAAGGCATACATCCTTTACAGACGTCAGAGAGAAAAAGTCCGTAATATAGGCAACACGGTCCTCGACTACAAGGAGATCGTTGACAACTACGTTAAGATCAACGACTGGAGAGTTAAGGAAAACTCCACCGTCACCTATTCCGTCGGCGGTCTTATCCTTTCCAACTCCGGTGCCATCACCGCTAACTACTGGCTTTCCGAAATCTATGACGACGAGATCGCCAATGCTCACAGAAATGCCGATATCCACCTCCACGACCTGTCCATGCTGACCGGTTACTGCGCAGGTTGGTCCTTAAGACAGCTCATCAAGGAAGGTCTCGGCGGCGTTCCCGGTAAGATCACCTCCGCTCCCGCATCCCATCTGGCTACCCTCTGCAACCAGATGGTAAACTTCCTCGGCATCATGCAGAACGAGTGGGCAGGCGCGCAGGCGTTCTCCTCCTTCGATACCTACCTTGCTCCTTTCGTAAAGGTTGACAATCTTTCCTACGACCAGGTGAAGAAATCCATCGAGAGCTTCATCTACGGCGTTAACACCCCCTCCAGATGGGGTACTCAGGCTCCCTTCTCCAACATCACGCTGGACTGGACCGTTCCCGCTGACCTTGCAGATCAGAAATGCATCGTAGGCGGCAAGGAAATGGACTTCACCTATGCTGACTGTAAAGCCGAGATGGACATGGTCAACAAGGCGTTCATCGAGATCATGATCGAGGGCGACGCCAACGGACGCGGATTCCAGTATCCTATCCCCACCTACTCCATCACCAAGAACTTCGACTGGTCCGAGACCGAGAACAACAAGCTTCTCTTCGAGATGACCTCCAAGTACGGCACACCTTATTTCTCCAACTACATCAACTCCGACATGGAGCCCTCCGACGTTCGTTCTATGTGCTGCAGACTCCGCCTTGACCTCCGTGAGCTCCGCAAGAAATCCGGCGGCTTCTTCGGTTCAGGCGAGTCCACCGGCTCTATCGGTGTTGTTACCATCAACATGCCCCGTATCGCATATCTTGCAGAGAACGAGGCAGACTTCTACAAGAGACTCGACAAGATCATGGACATCTCCGCGCGCAGCCTGAAGATCAAGCGTGACGTTATCACCAAGCTTCTTGACGGCGGTCTCTACCCCTACACCAAGAGATATCTGGGCACCTTCGAGAACCACTTCTCCACCATCGGTCTTCTCGGCATGAACGAGGCAGGCCTCAACGCAAAGTGGATCGGCAAGGACATGACTCATCCCGAGACTCAGAAATTCACCGCTGAAGTCCTTGACCACATGAGAGAGCGCCTCTCCGACTATCAGGAGAAGTACGGCGACCTCTACAACCTGGAGGCTACTCCCGCGGAGTCCACCAGCTACCGTCTGGCAAAGCACGACAAAAAGCGCTTCCCCGACATCAAGACCGCGCACGAGGGTGCTACCCCCTACTACACCAACTCTTCCCACCTGCCCGTCGGATACACCGACGATATCTTCTCCGCACTCGACATTCAGGACGATCTGCAGACCAGATACACCTCCGGCACCGTATTCCACGCATTCCTGGGAGAGAAGATGCCCAGCTGGAAGAGCGCCGCAAACCTTGTCCGCAAGATCGCGGAGAACTACAAGCTTCCCTACTACACCCTGTCTCCCACGTACTCCGTATGTAAGGATCACGGATACATCGCAGGTGAAGTTTACGAGTGCCCCGTTTGCAAAAACAAGACCGAGGTATATTCCAGAATCACCGGTTACTACCGCCCCGTTCAGAACTGGAACGACGGTAAGACTCAGGAGTTCAAGGACCGTGTGACCTACAACATCGAGACCTCCGTTATGAACCGCAGCGGATGCCCCACCGAGGAAAAGAAGGCTGATGAGTGTGCCTGCGCTGATGACGGCGTTCTCCTCTTTGCCACCAAGACCTGCCCCAAGTGCAAGATCGCCGCAGGACTTCTCGACAAAGCCGGCATCGCATACACCAAGATGTACGTTGAGGACAACGAGGATCTTGCCCGCTCCCTCGGCCTTCGCCAGGCTCCCACTCTGATCGCAGACGGCAAGCAGTACGTTGAAGTTCAGGGCGTTAAGGACTTTATCAAGGCTCAGGGCAAATAATCATCAAAAAACTTCTTTTGCCGCTTTCTTTCCCGAAAGAAGGCGGCAAAATTTTTGAGGTATGATATGTATGACATTATAATCGTCGGCGCAGGCCCCGCAGGTCTTACCGCCGCAGTATATGCGAGAAGAGCGGAAAAAACCGCTCTGATAATAGAGAAAAGCACCTTCGGCGGTCAGATAACCTACTCGCCCAAGGTGGAGAACTTCCCCGGCTCAAAGGAGATAAGCGGCAACGAGCTTGCCGATCTCATGGTTGACCAGGCAATGAATCTGGGCGCCGAGATCGAGCTGGGCGAGGTCGTGAAAGTTACCGTAAATCCCGACGGCACGAAGACCGTCTTCACCGACGACGGCGAAGAATACGGGGCAAAGGCCGTCATCCTCGCAACCGGCGCAAAGCACCGTCTTCTGGGCGTGCCCGGAGAGACGGAGCTTATCGGTCACGGCATTTCTTTCTGTGCCGTATGTGACGGAGCTTTTTACAAGGACAAGGAAGTCATTGTGGTCGGCGGAGGCAACTCCGCTTTGCAGGAGGCTCTTCTCCTTGCGGACGGATGCCGCCGCGTTACCATGGTACAGAATCTGGATTTCTTCACCGGAGAAGAAAAGCTGCTCAACTCTCTCAAGGCAAAGGGCAACGTAGAATTCATCACGGGCACCGTGGTCACCGGCTTTGAATCCGAAAACGGCGAGCTGACCGCGGTCAAGGTAGAGGGTCACGACGGCGAAAAGATCATGAAGACGGACGGCGTTTTCGTTGCCATCGGTCTTCAGCCCGACAATGAGAATTTCCGCGACGTGGCGTCTCTCAACCAGTGGGGCTACTTCGATACTGACGAAAGCTGTACTACGGAGTCCTGCGGGATTTTCGCCGCAGGAGACTGCCGTTCAAAGAAAATAAGGCAGATCACCACCGCCTGCGCGGACGGCTCCGTTGCCGCTCTGGCTGCCTGCAATTATATTGACAGTCTGTGATGTTCCGCTATATATTTTTCGACCTTGACGGCACTCTCACCGACCCGAAAAAAGGTATCACCACGGCGGTACAGTATGCCGCGAAGCACTACTGCGGAATTGAGATCGAGGATCCCGACACGCTGACGGACTTCATCGGCCCGCCTCTTGACGAGTCCTTCATGAAATATTTCGGGCTCACGAAAGAAGAGGCACAAGAGGCGGTTGAAAGCTACCGCGAATATTACCGTCCCATCGGAGTTTTTGAGAACACCGTATACGGAGGTATCCCGGAGCTGCTCCGTGACCTGAAGGCGGCGGGTGCGACCGTTATCATGGCGACCTCAAAGCCGGAAATATTTGCGAATCAGATCGCAGAGCATTACGGCTTCAAAGAATATTTCGACTGCATCACCGGAAGCACGCTTGACGGCTCTCTTGTGAAAAAAGGCGACGTTCTGCGCCTCGCTCTGGAGAGAGTGGGAGATCCCGATCCCGCCCTGTGTGTCATGGTGGGCGACAGGCTTCACGATATGGACGGCGGAAAAGAAAACGGCATGAGCACCGTGGGCGTTCTTTACGGCTACGGCAGCCGTGAGGAGCTCGAAGAGCACGGCGCGGACGTGACCGTTGAAAGTGTCGAAGAACTGAAAAAATATCTGATAAGGGGCATTTAAGAAATCCCCGAATACATATTTCAGGAGATCAATATGAAAAAGACAAGAGTTGCAATTATCGGAACGGGCGGCATCGCGGCATGCCACATGGTGGGCTACAAGGCGCTTTCCGACACGGTTGAGGTCGTTGCAGGATGCGACATCGACGAGGAAAAATTAAACAAGTTCTGCGACGAGCACTCGATCCCCGCAAGATATACGGATTACAACGAAATGCTCGCCAAGGAGGACATCGACGCAGTTTCCGTTACCACGTGGAACAGCGAGCATGCTCCCGCAACGATCGCCGCTCTGAAGGCGGGCTGTGACGTTATCTGCGAGAAGCCCATGGCGATGAACGCAAAGGAAGCGCTTGAGATGGAGCGCACCGCAAAAGAGACCGGAAAGCTTTTGCAGATCGGCTTCGTTCTCCGCTTCAGCGGTGACTGCATCACCGCCAAGGAGTTCATCGACTCGGGCAGAATGGGTGATCTGAAGCTGGCGAGAGTAGGCTACGAGAGAAGAAACGGATGTCCCGGCGGCTGGTTTGGTGACGTAAGATATTCCGGCGGCGGCCCTCTTATCGATCTGGGCGTTCACGTTATGGATGAGGCGAGATATCTTGCCGGCAAGCCTACGCCCGTATCAGCTTACGGCGTAACCGGGTACAATGCCGCAACCCAGGACGTTGCCGCATCCGACTGGAGCATCGACACGAAGGGCAATTTCGAGCACAACTGCGAGGACTACGCAATGGCGTTCATCCGCTTCGACAGCGGGCTTCTCGTTGAGGTTTGCACTTCCTTCAATCTCTACATGGAAAACCGCAGAAACGGCGTTCAGCTTATCGGAACGAAAGCGGGCATCGAGCTTGGAAATCCCTCCAAGTTCTACTCCCAGTCCGAGGACGGCGAGATAAGCTGTGAGAACCGTGAGTTCAACGGACTTTTCGAGGCTGAGATCGCCCACTTTATCGACTGTGTCCGCAACGGAACGGAATGTATCGCACCTGCGCACGACGGTGTCGTGCTCATGCAGATGATAGATGCCATCTACGAATCCGCAAGGACAGGTAAAGAGGTCGCGATCGAGCCCCTTGACTGACGTACATAAAATACAAAAAACCGTCCTCTCGGACGGTTTTTTAATTCAAATTAGTGTTTGTCGGGCTGTACGCCAATGGTGTAGTTGGCGGCGAAGCCGCCATACACCGAGGGGCGAAGCCCCTACGGTGTCATTGCGAGGGAAGGGATCGCCCGACCGTGGCAATCTCTACAAACGGTTTAGTCCATCTAATATAGGTGCCATCAG
>JAZUGU010000084.1:0-5897 GCA_045641325.1 Candidatus Avispirillum sp. | reverse complement strand
ATAACATACGCATCCGAAGCGGTATTGATAATGGAACCCCAGGAAGCAAGAGGATACTTGACACCGAGACCAAGGAAACCAAGCGTAGCTTCCGTGATGATTATTCCGCCAAGCCCGGCTGTCGCCTGCACGATGAGCAGTGGCATCACATTGGGAACGAGATGACGGAATATTCTTCGGCTTGTTCGGATGCCCGTAGCTTCGGTGGCAACCATGAAGTCCTGCTCACGCAGGGAGAGAATCTGACCGCGGACCATGCGGGCCAGACTGGGCCAGCCAAGGAAACCGAGAATCAGCATCAGGTAGATCATTCTGACCTGCGGATCCACGCGCATGGCGTCCATGGCCGCGCCCAGAATAATAATGATCGGCATGGTGGGGATGCAGTAGAACACGTCCACGATACGCATGATAAGGTTATCCACCCATTTGCCGAAGTAACCGGCGATGCCGCCCAGAATGACGCCGATCACGGTGGAGATGATCTCTACGATGAAGCCGATGAGCAGGGATACGCGGCCGCCGTACATCAAACGGGTCAGCATATCCATGCCGTTGCGGTCGGTGCCCAGCGGGTGCTTTGCGGAGGGGCTGGCGTACGCATCGTATACGTGAGTGGATTTCTGGTTTTTGACGATCCACTTGGTGGAAGCGGCATTGTACCATATCATGTAGTCTTCCTCTTCGCCGTCCGGCGCGGTGTAAACGAAGGGAACGCCGTCAGCCACGGTGAAGTCTATGCCGTCCTGATCGAGGAACTCGGTGAGCTTTTCCTTGAAATCACGGGTGAGGAACACGTCAGCCATAAAGGGCTCCACCTTGAAACGGCTGATGTAGGCGTATTCCGTTTCGCCCTTCATGATAAGGCCGTCGTCGTCGATGGTGAATTCTTCGCCGTTGAAGTCAAAGGATTTTTCTCCGTTGGTGTAAGCCTTCAGCGAAGCGAAGCTCAGGTCGTAGGACATTTCATGGCTTGCGTCACTGACGCTGATGATATCCTTGTAAGCGATACCGATGTCATTTCCGCCTTTTTCGGAAACGAGGAAGAAATCCTCGCCCTCTTCGCGGACGGTGTAGTTCTTGCCGCCGAAGGAGAACTCATCGTTTCCTCTCTGATTTGCCAGTATCATCTGAGCCTGGAGAATGGAGGAGAAATCGGAGCCGGGAGCGGAAATATAGCGGAACTCGGTATTCTTTATGGCACTTGCGTGCTCTTTGAACTGATATTCGGTCTTGAAGAATCTCTGGTCCTCCTTATAGGGCGAAACGAGACCGCCGATAAAGGAGAATGCGAACATGGCGATGAGCACTATCATGCCCACCATGGCGATACGGTTTCTGAAAAACCGCTTCATTACCATGGCGGTGGGAGAAAGCACCTTCACACGTCTGTCGTCGTTGAGAGAATAATTCTGTTCTGTGTTTTTATTCTTGTTGTCAGCCACGGTTACCTTCTCCTTTCAGGCAATTCTTACGCGCGGATCGACCACGGCGTAGAGTATATCGGAAATAAGGTTTCCGAGAAGCGTCAGTATTGCGAGGAACGTCATATAGAACATGGAGAAGGGGATATCGCCCACCACCATCGCCTGATAGGAGATGTATCCGATACCGGGGATGGAGTAGAGCGTCTCCGTGATAAGAGCACCGGAGAACAGGCCGGGCAGGGAGCCGCCGACGATGGTGACCAGAGGGATCAGGGTGTTGCGGAATGCGTGGTGATAAATGACCTTTCTTTCGCTGAGGCCCTTCGCTCTCGCAGTTCTTATGTAATCCGCATTGAGCACCTCAAGCATATTTGTTCTGGTGTATCTCATGAGCGAGCCGACGCTGATAACTACGAGAGTGACTATGGGAAGAACCAGATGGTGCGCTTTGTCGAAAAACTGTCCGATAAGGGAGAGCTGTTCATGGTTTCGCCCCACCAGACCGAACAGGTCGAACCAGCCCAGCTTCACTGAGAAGAGAAGCTTCAGAATGGACGCAAAGAAGAAGGTGGGCAAAGAAATTCCCGCCAGTGCGATGACAGATATTGTGTAGTCCGTTTTGGAATACTGCTTTGTTGCGGCAACGATACCGAGAGGGATCGCGATGATAAGCTCAAAGAACATTGAAATGGCGCCCATCACGAACGAGAGCCACACGGTTTCCCGGAACTTGTCGATAACGGGCACGGTGTAGTGCCAGCTGTCGCCGAAATTGCCCTGCAGGGTCTGACCCAGCCATTTCATGTAGCCGACGATGATATTTTCGTTGGTGCCGTAAGTGGCAGAAAGCTGCTCCATCCATTCCTCGAAGCTCTTGGAGCCGGGCTGCATGGATTTCTGACGGGCGACCGCCTCAACGTAGTCGGTGGGCAGGCAGCGCATAAGGGCGTAAATGATGAACGTTACGAAGAACAGTATCACCAATGAAATGAGAATTCTTTTGATTATGAACTTCCGCACGGGGAAACCTCCGATCCCAAAACTGACTTTTGATATGCTCCGCATATCATACGGGGATCCGAAGTATTCGGGTCCCCGTGTCATACGCGGGGTATCTCCCCCCGGTTTCCCGGGGGGAGCATAAATTGATTACCGATTATTTTGCAACAACGGTAGTGTTCTCGATCTCGCTCATCCAGCCGTAGAACGTAGTGATATCAGGAGTAACGGTGTCGAGGTTGACACGTTCTGCGCTGAAGATGACAGCGTTCTGTCTCTGGTAAACGGGAATCTCAACTGCCCAGTCGATGATGGTGTCAAGGCAAGCCTTGTACATAGCCTTACGGTAGGTCTGGTCAGTAGAAGTACGTGCGTCAAGGATCATCTGGTTCAGTTCCTTGTCGTCGATAGCGTACTGGTAGTTGGAGCCGCCTGCATCGTGGGTCTCATCGCCGGAGAAGTAGATCTGATACATATCCGGGTCAACGGTTGCGCCCCAAGCTGCAGCCCAGATAGCAACGGACTGAGCCTCGAGAGCGGTCCACAGCTCGGAGGAGTTGGTCAGGTCCTTAACGGTAAGGGTGATACCGATCTTTGCGAATGCATCCTTCGCCTCGGTGAGGATCATGAATGAGGGATGGTCGCCGGTGCCGTCAGCAGGGATCCATGCCTCGTACTCAAGGGATGCGCCCTCGGGAGCCTTGGTAGCCTTGCCGTTCTCAACGGTGTAGCCTGCAGCCTCGAGGAATCCGAGAGCAGCCTTTGCAGCAGCTTCGTATCTTGCCTCAGCATCCATGTCGGAAGTGAAGATGTCGTTTCCGTCAACGTCGGTAGAGAATGCTACCTTGTAACCGTCGTCGGTGGACTGGGGAGCTGCCCAGGAGGTGTTGGAGATAGGATAGTTGATGACGGATGCACGGTCGCCGTAGTAAGAGTCGATGGAAACGTCTCTGTAAACGGAGAACATGGTACCGAATGCTTTACGCAGGTTCTTGGAAGCATCGGATGCGGGATCGCCGCCGACGTTCATGACCTTAGCGCACATACCGATGTAACCGTAGCCCAGGTTGTCAACGGTGTTAACAGCGATCTTGTCGCCGTTGAGAGTGCCGCCGTTGGTCTCCTCGATAGCCTTGATGACCTCGGTGCTGAAGGAAGGATCGGTGATGTCGATAGTGCCGGTCACAACGCCGTTGAGCTTGTCGTCATCAGCAATGCATTCCTGGAAGTTTACGTAGTGGGTCTTGGGGATGCCGCGATAGTAGTTTTTGTTAGCCTCGAAGTAAACTACGCCGTTCTCGAATTTCAGGAACTTGTAGGGGCCTGCACCCATAGGCTGGGTGGTCTTTGCACGAACGCTGGAAAGGTCGCCCTTGGGGAAACCGAACTGGTTCTTGTCGTAGTCATACAGGTCCTTGCTGCCGTAGTAGTGCAGAGGAGAAATGGAAATGCCCAGCTGATAGATAGCGGTAGCGTCAACCTGGGTCATAACAACTCTCATGGAGTAGTCGCCGGTCTTCTGGATACCCTTGATGGAGTCAGCGGACTCGCCGGTAGCAACACCTGCCATGTAGTCGTCGCCGAGAGCGGCGATGGTGAGGCCAAGTCTGGTGGAGCCTGCGGTCTCAACCTCTTCAGCTTCCTCAACGGTCTCGTAAGCTGCTACGATCTCGTTCCAGAAGTCCTCGTAGGTTGCGTCTTCCTTCAGCTCGTAACCCCAGTTGACAGCGCAAGCTGCAACGGAGTCTTCGGGAGCATTGTAGCCGTTAGCGATGCAGTAATCGCAGATTTCCTTTGCGAAATCAGCGCCGGCCTTGTTGTTGTAGTAATCCCAGAAAGCGGTCTGCTGCTCTTCGGTCCAGAGATCGAAGTTGGTGTTGTCTTCGCCTGCAGCAAAGATCGCGTCGCCGCGTCTTTCAACGCCTGCACGGTACTCTTCCATACCTTCGATAGGCTGAGCAAACAGAGTGCTGGAGCCGTCGTAGGTGGGGTCGCAGAGAACGTACATGGAGAAGATTACGTCGTCGATGGTGAGGGGCTCACCGTCGGAGAATACGAGATCATCACGAAGGGTGAAGTCGTAGTAAACGGTTCCGTCGTCATTCTCGGTAACAACGAGGTTGGCGGGGCCGTAGTAGGTATAGTCGGTGCCGTTGTAAGGAACGGTCTCGCCGTCGATACCCTTGTAAATGATAGCGCCGGTACGGTCAGAGGTGAGCAGGCCCAGCTGAGTCATTGCATACACGTCCTGGTCGTAAGCGGTCTCGGAGAAGAAGGGGGAGAACTTGCTGTTGAAGGGGGAATAACCGACAACCAGAGGAGTGTCGTTCCACTCAGCAGGATCTTCAACTTCATCTGCAGGATTCTTCTTTTCTCCGCATGCTGCCAGCATACCGAATACCATAGCGATAGCGAGCAGAAGAGAGAGAAGCTTTGTGAGATTACGCATAAAAATCTCTCCTTAAAAAATTTTTTATAATAACGGATAAATCCGATATTACCTTATAGATAGCCTTCCCCCTTGGGGAAGGTACTCAAAGCCGGAATTCCCCCGGCTTTGAGGGAATGAGGTGCTTGATTTAAGCAGACCTGTCAGCGGGTCTCTTTCTCCCACCGGGAGGAAAGCACGGCCTTTCTCAGAAAGAAAGCCGATATACCGCAAAGGATGATAACTGCAAAAAGGCCGAGAGCCGCGAAAACGTTTCCGAGTCCGTACAGTATAACGTAGACCGCAGAGGATATGAGCGATGCCCCCGCGCATATCATCACGGCGACAGCCCTGCCGGGAATGGAAACCACCGTAGCGGAGTAAACGTAGTCACGGAGTCTCTCTCCGTAATAAAGCATTCTGAACGATGCCCACAGAAGCGCGCCGGCGGAAACGAGGAGCGCGATGAAATACGGGATGATCACCCAGAAGCAGTTCATCAGTCCGGGAAAGGGAAGGCACCCGCCCGAGATCCATAAAACACCGATGAGTACGGACAGGGAAAGCACCGCCCCGCGGAACTTTTTGTAATCCCCCGTGAAACGGTAGTGCTCACCGCTGAAATAAAGCTTTCCGTCCGGCCCTTTGGTAAAGGAATTGACGGCGGCTGATTTTTTCTTTGTGAATACCATTTATTCGATACCGGTAAGGTCAAAGCTCTTCAGCCATTCGTCTGCCGCCCTGCATACTCCGCATAGACACTTTTCGTCAAAGGGAGAATCGAGCCCGGCACCCTTGAGAAGATCGGTAAAGGTGCGGCTGCCGCCCTGAACGGTGTATGCCATGTAGTACTTCCACGCTTCTTTTCTGTCCTTCATGATCTTTGCCCAGAATTCCAGAGCCACGGTCTGTGCCAGACAGTAGTCGATATAGTAGAAGGGCATGGAATAGATGTGGTGCTGTCTCTGCCAGCCCTCGCCGTCGGAGTAGAACGGGATGTCGCCGTCCAGCTTCATCCACGGCATATAGATGCCCAGCAGCTC
>JAZUGU010000083.1:0-24984 GCA_045641325.1 Candidatus Avispirillum sp. | reverse complement strand
GTTCGCACTGAACTGGAAAAACTATCTCTTCCTGTCTGCTGTAATCATTAGGCCTCATCCCCTCAAAACCGGGGAACATTCCGGTTTTGAGGACCTTCCCCAAAGGGGAAGGCTGCTCGATAAACACTAATTTATCGAATAAATCCCTTTTGTTCACAAAAAAGCGTGGACAAAGGGGATTTGTTATTGTATAATAGAAGAAAACTATAGGATCGGAGACTAATGTCATGTCCATAGAAAGAGCAAAAGCGCACCTTGCAAAATGGGGTGCTGACAAAAGAGTGCTTGAATTCGAGGTTTCCTCCGCTACGGTGGAGCTGGCGGCCGAGGCCGTGGGCTGTGAGGGAAAGAGGATCGCAAAGACCCTGTCCTTCAAGGACCCCGACGGAAAAGCATTTCTCATCGTTGCCGCAGGCGACGGTAAAATAGACAACCGCAAGTTCAAGGACGAGTTCGGCTTCAAGGCGAAGATGCTTGCCTTTGAGGAAGTTGAGCCCATGATCGGTCACGGTGTGGGCGGAGTTTGTCCTTTCGGCATAAACGATGACGTGAAGGTGTATCTTGACGAGGGCCTTCGCCGTTTCGAAACGGTTTATCCGGCGGCAGGCGGCTCCAATACTGCCATCGAGCTGACCCTTGACGAGCTTTCGGAATATTCCGGCGCTCTGAAGTGGATCGATATCTGCAAGATACCTGAAGAAGAGCAATAAACACAAAGCTGACAGGAGAACGATATGAACCTTTTACTGAAAACCGTAGCGGAAACGGAAAAATGTTTCCTTGACGAAAGCATTTACGACAAAAGAGACTATAAAAGCGCATCGGCGCTTCTGGGCGAGCGCTTCAGCTTTCAGCTGGCATACCAGGCAAAGGAGCTGAATCTCGGTGAGGGACACCGGGACTGCCGTGTCATCATCGACAGCCCCCTTTCGGAGTACATCTCCCTGGCACGGGTGGAATCGGTTTCCGTCCGGATGCCCATGCCTCCCGGACAGGACGACGGATATTTCCTCAGAACCGAGCCCGGCCTTTTCCCCGATCTTCTGATCCCTTTCCGTGAAGAGAGACAGAAATTGTGGCCCTCCCGCGATCTGCAGGCCCTCTGGGTGGACGTGAACGTGCCCGAGGAGCTTGACGGCGGAGTTTATCCCGTAAAATTCACCGTCATGGATGCGTGGCGCGACGAGGTCTACGCCGAGACCGCTTTTGAGCTGGAAATAATCCCCGCTCTCATCCCCGAGCAGGAGATGGCAGTGACACAGTGGTTCCACCCCGACTGCCTTTCCGTTTACTACGGTGTGCCCGTGTTCTCCGAAGAGCACTGGGCGATAATGGCGCAGTTCATTGATACCGCCGTCCGCAACGGCATCAACATGATCTTAACCCCCATCTTCACTCCCGCCCTTGACACCATACAGGGCACGGAGCGTCCCACTGTTCAGCTCATAGATGTTGAGAGAAAGGGCGGCAAATACACGTTCGGCTTCGAAAAGCTTGACAGATTCGTTAATATGTGCCTCGATCTGGGGGTAAAATATTTTGAGATGGCGCATCTCTTCACCCAGTGGGGCGCAAAGCACGCGCCCAAGGTGATGGCCACCACCGAAAACGGATACGAGCGGATCTTCGGCTGGGATACGGATGCCACCGCATCGGAATATACGGAATTCTTAACCGCTTTCCTGCCCGAGCTTATCGCAAGGCTTGAAAAGCTGGGCGTTGCCGATAAGGTTTCGTTCCACATTTCCGACGAGCCCGGCGGCGATATGCTTGAAAACTATCTCAAGGCGAAGAACACCGTCAAGGACTGCCTCAAGGGCCAGGTCATCATGGATGCTCTCTCTGATTTCAGCTTCTGGGAAAAGGGAGTTGTGGAGCGCCCCGTAGTCTCCGTTGACCACGCCGAGCCTTATATCGAGGCAAAGGTCCCCGACCTGTGGGTGTACTACTGCTGCTGCCAGTGGGAAAAGGTATCAAACCGCTTCCTTGCCATGTCCACCGCAAGAAACCGTATAATCGGTCAGCAGTTCTATAAATACAACATAGCGGGATTTTTACAGTGGGGCTACAATTTCTACTACTCCTGCGGCTCCGCGGAATTCTCGAATCCCTATCTCTGCACCGACGGCGGATACTGGGTGCCCGCGGGGGATGCATTCTCCGTTTATCCCGCACCGGGCGGCGGCGCGTACGAAACCGTACATCTTCTGGGATTCACGGCGGCGCTTTACGATGTCAGGGCATTCCGCCTTGCGGAAAAGCTCTGCGGACGTGATGCCGTAATGGCCGTGATCGAGGAAAGAGGAGAGATCACCTTCAAGGAATACCCCCGTGACGACGATCAGATCCTCTGTGTCCGTGAAAAGATCAACGCAATGATAAAGAAAGCTCTGAAAAAATGAAAAGGTTCATTTTACTGATCCTTGCTTTATGCCTGATCCTTTCATCCTGCGCTGCCCGTGACCCGGGCGAAGAGCCCCGGGTGACGGATACGCCGGATTACGAATTCACCGAGGAGGACGGCGAGCTTTTTGAGGACGTTCCCACCGGCTCCTGCCGGGGGTACGTTTTCAGGATACTGAACGCCGAGACCTCCTCGCCCGCCTCTACCATGGATGCGGAGGAATATACCGGGGATGTTCTCTCCGATACGGTGTTTGCCCGCAACCTCCGTGTGGAGCAGAGGATAGATACCGAGATCGTTCAGGAGCGGGATACCCCGGAAAACGTTTTTGACAAAACGGTCAATTCCGTGCTCGCCGGCGACGGCATGTACAGCGCCGTGTTCTCCACACCCGATCATATGGCATCCCTTGCCATCGAGGGATATATCCTGCCGGCTGTGCGGATGCGGGGCGTTGATACGGAAAAGCCCTGGTGGTATAAAGAGGCTTCCGAGTCGGTCTCTCTTCTGGGAGAGGTTTATATGCTCTTCGGAGATATCCAGCTTTCCTATTTCGATGCCCACTCTCTCGTGGGCTTCAACATGGACCTTGTTTCCGACGTGGACTCACTTGAGGACCCGTATGCTCTTGCCGCTTCCGGAAAGTGGACCTTAGATAAGATGCTTTCCATGATGAAGGCCGTCAGCGCCGACCTTGACGGAAACGGTATCCGCACCTTTGACGACAGATACGGCGCCGCCTCCGACGGCAGCGAGATAATCCCGCTTCTTGAGGGCTGCGGCAAAAAGATGACGGACACCGGAGAGGACGGACTCCCCCACGTTACCTGCGGCAACGACGAGAGCTTTTACGACGTGTTCGTCAAGGTCTCCGATGCCATGTATCCCCACGCAACGATACCTTTCGTTTACGATACCGTGAAAAATGAGGCGGACGGCTTTACCCCCGCATCGCTTTTCAAAAACGGCAGCGTGCTGTTCCTTGTGACCGACATAGGCCACCTCTATTCTCTCCGTGATATGGAATACGAATTCGGCGTGCTTCCTCTCCCGAAAGAGAACGAGGCGCAGAAGGATTATATATCCTATATCTCCGCCGAAAGCGTCACGGCGCTGGGCGTGCCGGCAGTCCTCCGTGAGAGCGCATACGCCTTCGAGGTCATCGAGAATCTGGCGGCGGAATCGTACAGGGCGGACAGCACGAAGGAAAACTACGTTGACAGGATACTGCAGTTCAGATACGTGAACGATGAAAAATCGGGAGAAAACTTAAGGGCGGTCATATCCTCCGGAGTTTTCGACAACGGCGGCATCTATAACTTCGGCGGCGTTGCCGACGCCGTGAAGACTCTCTGCTACGATACGGATACGTTTTCATCCGTCATGGCCAAGGTGGAAAGAGATTCGCTCCCCGATATAAATCACGCCATCGGCGGCGATAAAGAAGAATAACAGGCTGTATATACACAAAGAAAGGTCTTGATTTCAATGACAAAAATCGATATTTTTTCCGGATTTCTGGGTGCCGGAAAAACAACACTTATCAAAAAGCTGGTAAAAGAGGCTTATGCCGGTGAAAAGCTGGTCATCATCGAAAACGAGTTCGGTGATATCGGCATCGACGGCGGCTTTCTGGAGGAGGCGGGCATACAGGTAACGGAGATGAACTCCGGCTGTATCTGCTGTTCTCTGGTGGGCGATTTCGGCAAGGCTCTTAAAAAAGTCGTTGCGGAATATGCTCCCGACCGTATCGTCATCGAGCCCTCGGGAGTGGGCAAGCTCTCCGACGTTATCCGTGCCGTTGAGGGCGCGGGAGAAGCGGAGCTGTGCCTCAATTCCCGCACGGCGGTAGTCGATGCGAAAAAGTGCAAAATGTACATGAAGAACTTCGGCGAGTTCTTCAATAACCAGATAGAGAGCGCGGGCTGTATCGTGCTCAGCCATACGGCGGGTCTCTCCGATGAAAAGCTGGCGCAGACCGTCTCTCTTATCCGCTCTCATAACGCCGATGCCCAGATCGTCACCGCCGAGTGGGACGAGCTGACGGGCGACCAGATCCGTGCCGCAATGGAAAAAACGGAAACTCTGGAGGACGTGCTCCGCTCCCTCAGGGAAGAGGAGGAACATCACCACCATCATCATCACGACGGCGAGTGCGACGATCCCGACTGCGCCTGCCATCATCACCATGACGATGACGATGACGATGACGATGAGGACGGAGATGAGCACGAGCATCATCACCACCACCATCATCACCATCATCACGACCACGATGATGAGGAGCATGAGCATCACCACCACCATCACCACGATGATGACGATGATGACGATGAGGACGAACACGAGCACCACCACCATCACCATCACCATCACCACCACGATGATGAGGAGCATGAACACCATCACCATCATCACCACGGTGAGGGCGAGTGCGACGATCCCGACTGCGCCTGCCATCATCACCATGATGACGACGATGACGATGACGATGACGATGAGCACCATCATCATCACCACCACCATCATCACCATCATCACGACCACGATGATGAGGAGCACGAACACCATCATCATCACCATCACCACGATGATGACGATGAGGACGGAGATGAGCACGAGCATCATCACCATCACCACCATCATCACCACCACGATCACGATGATGAGGAGCACGAACACCATCACCATCATCACCACGGAGAAGAGTGCGACGATCCGGAATGCTCCTGCCACGACCACGGACACCATCACCACCACGCGGACGAGGTGTTTACCAGCTGGGGCAAGGAGACCTCCCATAAGTTCACGAAGGAAGAGCTTGAGGAGTGCCTTAAGGCTCTGGAAAACGAGAGCGAATACGGCATGGTGCTCCGCGCCAAGGGCATCGTTTCCGGCGAGGGCTGCTGGTATCATTTCGATTACACCCCCGGAGAGGCAGACGTAAGAACGGGCGGCGCGTCCACTATCGGCAGACTGTGTGTTATCGGCTCAAAAATCAATGAGGACAAGCTCTCCGAGCTTTTCAGGTAAATAAAGAAAATGGAAGATACACCCGTATATCTGGTCACCGGATTTCTTGAATCCGGAAAGACCTCGTTTATCCAGGAAACCCTGCAGGACAAGAAATTCTGCGAGGGCGACCGTGTGCTCGTAATATCCTTCGAGGAGGGAGAGGCGGAGCTTGATCCCACCCTTTTCGCCTCGCAGGACGTTTTCTATGAGCTCATCGAGGATAAGGAAGAAATGACTCCCGAAAACTTCATTATCCTGCAGAAAAAGCACAACGCCACCAAGATCATGGTGGAGTACAACGGCATGTGGCAGCTTTCCGACTTATACAATGCCGCGCCGGAAAACTGGATCATCGGACAGCAGATCCTGTTCTTCGATTCCGCCACGTTCCTCGCGTATAACGCCAACATGAGAAGCCTTGTGGTGGACAAGATTCAGTCCGCGGACATGATAGTTTTCAACCGTCTCACCGAGGATATGGATCCCATGGACTTTCATAAGGTAGTGAGAGGTCTGTCCCGCTCCGTGACTATCATCTACGAAAAGACCACCGGCGAGATCGCGTACGATGACGTGGAGGATCCTCTCCCCTTCGATAAGGATGCTGACGTGATCGTGATAGAGGACAGGGATTACGCTCTCTTCTACCGCGACCTCTGCGAGAACATGTCGGATTACGACGGCAAAAAAGTGAAATTCACCGCCCTCGTGTGCAGCGATAAAGCTCTGGGCACCGGCGCCATGTTCGTGGGCCGCCACGTGATGACCTGCTGTGTGGAGGATATCCAGTACAGCCCCATGGTCTGCAAGTGGGGAAGAAGCGATGATTTCAAGAACTACGACTGGGCGACCGTCACCGGCAAAATAAAAATAGGCAGCCATAAGGCATACGGCGGCCCGGGCCCCATCCTCACCGCCGAGACCGTTGAAAAGACAAAAGAGCCCGCGGAGCCCGTGGCGGTATTTTATTGAAAAAATGGAAAAAAATCCGGGGATATCGTTGACTTGCATCGGAGATAGGTGATATAATAATCTGGAAGAACCCTTATGGAGGGAATATGACTAATAAAATAATATCAGTCGCCTCCTCGAAGGGCGGCATCGGCAAATCCACCGCATCCCTGGGGATCGCCCGTGCGCTGGCGGATGCGGGGAATAAAGTCCTTATCTGCGATCTGGATTTCGGAAACGCCTGCCTTGATATTCTGGGCGGCGTGGAGAACGACGTTTTGTATACTGTCGCCGATCTCATAGCCGGCAGGTGCAGCGCCGCATCCTGCATCGTAAAGATGAAAGAGAACGGTCTCTTTCTTCTGCCGTCCCCCGTGGGCGGCACGTACAGCATTTCCTCCGATGAGGGAGAGGCGCTGTGCGGGAGCATAAAGCAGGCGGCAGAGGCAGTTGAGGCGGATTTCGTCATCGTGGATACCGGTGCCGGCGTGAACGCCGCGGCAAACGCCGCATTCACCGTTTCCGATACGGTGCTTGTGGTGGCGGGGCACAGTCCCGTTTCCGTGAGAGCGGCGGAAAGCACCGCTCAAAGGATAGAGGATACGGCAAAAACCGAAGTAAAGCTTCTCATAAATTCCTTTGATACGGAAAACATAATGAGAAAGAAAAAAGCCTCCCGCTCCGGAATGTTCGAGATCATCGACCGCTCCGGCATCCCGCTCATCGGCGTTGTCCCGTACGATTACGAGCTCCAGCTGACGGGCGAGAAAAACGACAGAGAGTATACGGACGAGACCTTTGCGGCATTCGAAAACATAGCGGCAAGGCTCTCGGGGGAAAACGTCCCTCTGTTCTCCGGGATGAAGAAAATAAGAAAAAAGAAAAAAATACTGTTCTCGTGAGAGATAAACTTGTGAGGAAAGGAAGCGCCGGAATATGGAAATAGCTATAATCGCGGATGACCCCAAAAAAGAATTGATGACACAGTTTTGCATCGCCTATTGCGGTATTCTGTCAAAGCATAATATTTGCTCCACCAGTATTACCGGCAAGTACATCGAGGATGCAACCGGCCTGAAGATCGAAAAGCTGCTTCCCGGCACTCACGGCGGAGTTCAGCAGATCTGCTCCCGCGTTTCCTATAACGAGATAGATCTGGTGCTGTTCTTCCGCAATTCCGATCCCAATGCGAAAGAGGGCTACGAGGAGGAATCTCTCCTCCGTATGTGCGATACCCAGAATATCCCCGTGGCGACCAATATCGCAACGGCGGAGGTACTGGTGTGCGCTCTTGACAGAGGCGATATCGACTGGCGTGAGATCGTCAATCCCGCCTCCGAATACAACAGAAGAAAAAGAGAAAACAATAAATAAGCTGAAAGTGCCTTCCCCTGCGGGAAGGCAATTTAGCGATTAAGGAAAACCTATGGCTGATTTTACGATACTTGCCGTGGGCGACGTGGTCGGCGCGGCGGGGTGCGATTATCTCTCCTCCGGCGGGAGACTGCGGAAGATGAGAGAGCGCCTGGGCGCCGATTTCGTCATCGTGAACGGCGAAAACTCCGCCAAGAACAACGGAATTACGAAAGATACCGCAGAAGTGATCTTCGAGGCGGGAGCGGACGTTATCACCGGCGGAAACCACACCTTCAAGCAATATAACATAGGCTCTTATCTGGACGAGAGAAAAAATATCCTCCGTCCGGCAAACTATCCCGATGAGGTCCCCGGATACGGATTCTGTATCTGTGAGGCGGCGGGAGTGAGGGTGCTTACGCTGAACCTTCTCGGCACCACCTTCATGGAGCCTCTGGATTCACCTTTCCGGTGCGCGGAGCATATTCTTGAAAAATACAGGGGACAATACGATATATCCGTAATAGATATCCATGCGGAGGCGACCAGCGAAAAAATGTGCCTTGCAAGGTATCTGGACGGTAAGGTAAGTGCCGTGTTCGGCACCCATACCCACGTGAGAACGGCGGACGCGAGAGTGCTTCCCGGCGGCACGGGGTATATCACCGATATCGGAATGACAGGCAGCGAAAACGGCGTGCTCGGTGTTAAGACCGAGTGCATAATCCATAAATTCACAAAACGGACTCCGGTGTTCTTCGAACCGGCGCAGGGGGATGCGGCGGCAGGTGCCGTCCTGTTCACCTTTGACCGGGCAACCGGCAAATGCACCGGCGCCGAAAGTATAAGCTTTTAGAAAGTTTGAAAACAAGGTATATACAAATCGCAGGTATGCTGTTTTCAAACCCCATTTGTGCCTTTCAAAGCATAAATCCCACTTTGAATTTTTTGCATTGCAAAAAAACGGCACAAATGCAAAGAAAGGAACGGTTATAAAAATGACAACAAGTGAACTGAAACGGAAAATACTTGACGGTGCGGCAGACGAAACTCTCGTTTCCCTCTGCGCCGCTGACCGGGAAAAGCTTTCCGGAAAAAGGGAAAGATTTGCAAAAGCTTGTGACAGCTTCGCGTCTCTTTTCGGAGAAATGGATTCCATGGCGCTGTCCGTGGGCGGCAGAAGTGAAATATCCGGCAACCATACGGACCATAACAGAGGCCGCGTGATCGCCGCCGCCATCGACCTCGATATCATCGCGATCGCCGCACCCACAGATAACGGAACGGTCACCGTAAAGAGTGAGGGCTTCGATGCGGACGTGGTGGAAAAGGAAGCGATAGAATCCCCCGATGAAAAGAAATTTTTCACCTCCGCGGCTATCATCGCAGGCATGGAAAGAGCGTTTCTTGACAGAGGATATAAGGTGGGCGGCTTCAACGCATATACCACCTCCGACGTGTTCAAGGGCTCCGGCCTTTCCTCCTCCGCCGCATTCGAGGTAATGATAGGCAATATCCTGAATTATCTCTATAACGACGGCAAGGTCTCAAACGTTGAGATCGCAAAGATGGCGCAGTTCGCGGAGAACGAGTTCTTCGGCAAGCCCTGCGGACTGATGGACCAGACCGCGTGCGCCGTGGGCGGCTTCATTACCATTGATTTCAAGGATCCCGCAGAGCCCGTCATCGATAAAATGGATTTCGATCTTACCGATGCCGGATACGACCTCTGCATCGTGGATACGGGCGGCAACCACGCCGACCTTAACGAGGACTACGCATCCGTTCCCGCGGAGATGAAAGCGGTGGCGGCGTTCCTCGGAAAAACGGTCCTCCGCGAGACCGATGCCGCAGAACTTCTTGAGAAAGCACCTCTCATCAGAGAGTCTCTCGGCGACCGTGCGCTTCTCCGTGCATTCCATTTCGTCTCGGAAAACGACAGAGTTGACCGCCAGTGCAAGGCGCTGAGAGCGGGCGACCTTGACGAATTCTTCAAGGGAGTGCTGGAGTCGGGCGCATCAAGCTACAGGTATCTGCAGAACGTGTATACCACAAAGAACGTCCGTGAGCAGGGCCTTTCCCTTGCTCTGTGCCTGACGGAGAGATTCCTTTCCGGCAAGCGTGCCGCATGGCGTGTCCACGGCGGCGGATTTGCAGGCACCATTCAGGCATTCGTCCCCCACTCCATGACCGCGGAATATAAAGAAATGATAGAAAAAGTGTTCGGCGCAGGCAAGTGCTATATCCTTAACGTCCGTGCAGGCGGCGCGATCCGTGTGCTGTAAGAGCAAGAAGGAGATAATATGAACTTACCAAACAAATTGACCGTACTGAGAATATTCCTTGTGCCGGTATTCATGGTGCTGATGATAGCGCCCATATTCCCCCCGGAAAAAGAAACCTGGCTCAGAGTGATCGCGGCGGCGATATTCATAATCACCTCCGTCACCGATATGCTGGACGGCAAGATCGCCAGAAAGTATAACCTTGTCACCAATTTCGGAAAATTCATGGATCCCCTTGCGGATAAATTCATGGTATTCGGCGCGCTTCTTTCCATTCTTTACCGCTTTGCCGATATCAGACCCGTATTCATCTGGGTGTCCATGATAATCATGTTCCGCGAGCTGGCGGTCACCTCCGTGCGGCTTCTCGCCTGCGGATCTGACGGTATCGTAATTGCCGCGAGCATGCTGGGCAAAATAAAGACCGTCACGCAGATCGTGTGCATCTGCACAGTCCTTCTCGAGCCCGTGCTGTTCTCATGGTTCAAGCCCTTCGGCGAGTGGCATATCCTTTCCTATATCACCATGGCGGCGGCGTCCGTCATGACGATCTGGTCGGGCGCAGACTATATCAAGAGTTATTGGAAGTACATAACGCCTAATGAATAAGTGAAAAAGAAGTGAAAGAGCCCCTTTACGGGGCTTTTTGCGGGGAAGCCCCCGCGGGCGAGAGACGCTTCGCTGTTATGACGTCTTTGGGCTGACAGACGGGTGTTTTATACAAACGGAACGAAACGGGAGCGTGAAACCCCCCGTTTCTGTATGCGGACGAACGCTCTTTGCCACCCTGGCACAGGCGTAGCCTGTGGCGTGTCATTGCGAGCGAAGCGTGGCAATCTCTGCTAATGCTCTGATGGCACCTATATTAGATGGACTAAACCGTCTGTAGAGATTGCCACGGTCGGGCGATGCCCTCCCTCGCAATGACACGTCGGGGGGCCCCCTCCGTGTACGGCGGCTTCGCCGCCAACTACACCATTGGCGTACAGCTCGCTATACTATAATTTTCCGCTTACCTTACAAGCCGCAGGCCTTTGGGATAATGATTCTTGACCGTGCCGTCAACGATCTTGCCGCCGCCTACGGGACAACCGTCGATAAGCACCGCGCACCAGCCGTTCTTCGCGTGATCCGGAAAATACGTTTGATACGGAATAGTCTCCCCGCGGAGATATTTCTCCGTTTCGGGGAGATCCGCGCTTAACTCCACACGCCTTTCAAAATCCCCGCCGAACGCTGAAAACAGATGGTGGTGAGGCTCAAATCTCCCCTTTACCACCTCGCCCGCCGCCGTGCCGCAAACGGTCGCTCCCCCGGGGCAAAGAGCGTTTTCGGGACAAAGCATGACAGTATCCTTTATTTTGCACAGAGAATAGCCCTCCGGTACTCCGCCCATTACGTCACGGAAGAAATCCTCCGCGATTTTTTCTTCGTCCTTTTTCAGAGACACAGGCAGTTTTCGGGGTCTTTCTTCTCTCTCGCCTTTTCTTTTCATGACGCATATGAACTGTCCCTCGCCCGCGGTCAGGTGGGGATAGAATCTGCGGCATTTTCCCATTTCGTGTGTACAGCCCTCGAAATCAATACCGTCGGCGGTGATCTTCTTTATCCTCTCATCGGCATCGGTTATGTAAAAATCCCCGTGGCGGCTGAGAAAATCATCCACGGTCATTTCATTTTCAAAAAGATTGAAGGTGCAGGTGGAATATATGAGAACGCCTCCCGGAGCGGTGCACTCTGCGGCGTTTTCCAGTATCTCTTTCTGCCTTGCGGCGCACAGCCGGACGTTTTCCTCGCTCCAGTTTTCAAGCACCTCCGCGTTATATTTTCTCATCATGCCCTCGCCGGAGCAGGGTGCATCGCAGAGGACCACGTCAAAGGCCTCGGGATATTCTTTCGCAAGTACTGCCGTATCACACGAGGTGACCGCGGCGTTCTTTACGCCCATTCTTTCAATATTTCCGCGGAGGATACGTGCGCGGGAGGGGACGATCTCGTTGGAAACGAGAAATCCCGCAGGATCGAGGGATGCCAGCTGGGTGGATTTTCCTCCCGGTGCTGCGCACAGGTCAAGCATCAGCGAGCCGCTCGGAATATAAGGCGATGCCGCCGTCACGGTCGCCATGGCGGAGGGGTCCTGCACATAGTACGCGCCTGCGTGGTGGAGGGGGTCGCCGCCCACCTTTTCCTCATCGAAAACGAACCCTTCGGGGATGGCACACTCCCTTACGGAGAAAGGCGCAAGACGCAGAAAATCCTCCGCCGGGATCTTCAGAGTGTTCACTCTGAGCGCCCTCACGGCGGGGGAATTTTCAAGCGCATTTATGAATTTTTCAAAGTCCGTGCCCAGCACGGGCTTCATCATTTCCGTGAATTTTTCGGGTATCATCAGTCAACGAAATCAAATTCGATATCGAACATTCTTACCGTATCGCCCTCGGAACAGCCTGCCTCGCGCAGTCTTTCGATGATGCCGGAATCGTTAAGGGATTTCTGGAAATACATGAGAGATTCCCTGTCGTCGAAATATATTCTGCCGCACAGCTTTTCAAGCCATTTTCCGGTGCACTCAAAGGCTCCGTCGGAAGCCTTGGTGATCTCCGTATCCTCCGGGCGGGCATCCTCGTAGGTATCCTCCTCGGGGATCTCCTCGCTCTCGTACACCGTGACGGGGGGAAGCTCACGGAGAGTATCCTCTATCAGATGCAGAAGCTCGGGTATTCCCTCTCTCGTGGCGGTGGATATTTTCACCATGGGGTATCCCATGGCATCCGCCAGAGTCTCAAGGGAGCGAAGCCCCTCGCCGCCGTCATCGGGCAGGATATCGCACTTATTGGCAACGATTATTCTGGGACGGTTCGCAAGCTCTTCGGAAAAGCTCTCAAGCTCGGCGGAGATGGTATCGAAATCGTCGGCGGGCTCTCTGCCCTCCATGCCGGAGGCATCCACCACCTGCAGAAGCAGGCGGCATCTCTCTATATGGCGCAGGAAATCATGGCCCAGTCCGGCGCCGTCCGCCGCGCCCTCCATAAGTCCGGGGATATCCGCCATGACAAAGCCTCTGTCTTCTCCCAGATTCACAACACCCAGAGACGGCTCAAGAGTGGTGAAATGATAGTCCGCGATTTTGGGACGCGCGGCGGAAACCGATGCCAGAAGCGAGCTTTTTCCCGCGGAGGGAAGCCCCACAAGGCCCACGTCCGCGATCATTTTCAGCTCCAGGAGAAGCTCTTTTTCCTCTCCGGGGATACCGTTTTTCGCAAATCTGGGTATCTGTCTCGTCGGTGTGGCAAAATGCTTATTGCCCCAGCCGCCTCGGCCGCCGCGGCAAACGATGAAATCCTCGCCGTCAGACATGTCTTTTATGACCTTGCCGCTCTTTTTATCACGGATGAGAGTGCCCTTCGGCACGGGGACTATCATATCCCCGCCGTTTTTGCCGTGGAACTTACCGCCGGAGCCGTCCGCTCCGTTCTCCGCTATGAATTTTCTTTTATAGCGGAACGCGAGCAGGGTGTTCGCGCCCTCGTCGATGCGGAAAACGATGTTGCCGCCGTTACCGCCGTCACCGCCGTCGGGACCGCCCTTTGCCACGTATTTTTCACGCCGGAAGGAAACCGCGCCGTTGCCGCCGTTTCCCGCCTTGGCGTATATCTCGATTTTGTCGATAAACATAAATTAAATCCTCAGCTGTAAAGCTTTTTATAGTTTTCGATCGCCGAGCGGATTATGGCTTTCGCATCCTCCGCGTCGCCCATGTCGTTCACCGCCGTGTCCTTATCCTCAAGCTGTTTATACACAGAGAAGAAATGGCGCATTTCGCTGAAAATATGCTCGGGCAGGTCGTATATGGAACGGAACATATTGTAGTTGGGATCGGAAAAGGGGATGGCGATTATCTTCTCATCCAGCTTTCCCTGGTCGATCATGCGGATAACGCCGATGGGATATACCTCCACCAGCGTCAGAGGCATGATCTCCTCGGAGCACATGACAAGCACGTCAAGGGGGTCAAGGTCATCCGCATAGGTGCGGGGGATGAAGCCGTAATTGGCGGGATAGTGGGTTGAGGTGTGCAGTATCCTGTCAAGACGGAGAAGCCCGGTCTGCTTATCAAGCTCGTATTTGTTCTTGCTGTTTTTGGATATCTCGATGACCGCGCAGAACTTCTCGGGAGTGATACGGTCATCGTCTATATCGTGCCATATATTCATTCGGAAAGCATCTCCTTTGCCACGTCCGCCAGAATTTTGCATCCCCGGACGATATCCTCGTCGGAGGGGGTGGAATAATTGAGGCGCACGGAATTTATCGTATCCTCGGGATCGCAGAGGAACGTGGTGCCGGGGACCACGGCAACGCCGCGCTCAAGGCACTTTTTCACGTAGTCCGCCATCGCGATCTTTTCCGGCAGCGTCACCCACAGGAAAAGGCCGCCGTCGGGACGGGTATACTTTATCTCACCGGGCATTTCGCTGTCCAGAGTCGAGAGCATCAGGTCGCACTTGGATCTGTACAGATCGTTGATCATTGCGATGTGCGCGTCAAGGTCGTACTCGGTCATGTAGCGGTATGCGAGCATCTGGAAATAGATGTTGGAGTGCACGTCCTCCGCCTGCTTTGCCACCACCATTTTCTGCACCACCGGCTCGGGGCCGCACAGGTATCCCAGTCTCATGCCGGAGGAAAGGATCTTTGAAAAGGAGGAGGAATAGAGCACAATTCCCTCCGTGTCGAAGCTCTTGAAGGTGGGAACGTTCTCCCCTCTGAAGCGGAGCTCGCCGTAGGGGTTGTCCTCCAGGATCATGACGCCGTGCTTTTTCGCCACCTCATAGATCTTTTTTCTTTTTTCAAGGGGCATTGTGGTGCCGCCGGGATTCTGGAAGGTGGGGATGAGATAGATGAGGCGCACGTTTTCGGTCTCGGTGAGCATCTTATCAAGCACTTCGGGGTCGATGCCGCCGTTTTCGGCGGGTACGCCCACGGTCTTCGCGCCGCAGGAGCGGAAAGCGTTGAGGCCGCCGATAAAGGTGGGGTCCTCGCAGAGGACCACGTCTCCCTCGTTGCACAGCGCCTTGCAGGCAAGCTCGATACCCTGCTGACCGCCGGAGGTGATTATGGTCATATCCCTTTCGTCGCAGATGTCGAATTTCTCACGCAGTCTCTCCTCAACGGCACGGCGCAGAGGGGGATATCCCTCCGTGATGCTGTACTGGAGAGCATTGGTGGAATCGTTTTCATAGATATCTGCGGAAATCTTCGCCAGCTCCTTCACGGGGAAGGAAAGCGGAGAGGGGTTGCCCGCCGCGAAGCTTATCATGCCCGGCTGGCCGAGGCTTTTGAAGATCTCTCTGATGGCGGAGGGCTTCATGTCTTTCATCTTATCGGAAATATGATACTCCATAACGTACCTCACATTGAGTTTTAATAATATATTATACACCAATCCTCCGTTTCTTTTCAACGGTTTCCTGAAATTTTAGGCTTCTTTTTGAAAACGGAGGCGCATTTTTTGAAAAAACGGTAAAAAATCAAAAAAATTTTGCCGTTTCTCTTCAATTTTGCGGCGGTTTATATTATAATAGTATGAATAGTTATTTATTGTGGAATACTATGCACTTATTTCTTTTTGAGAAAGGACAGAGAAATGGACAAGAAAAAGTACGACGTTTCTATCGCTGACGTGGAGATGTCCATCATTTCCGATGAGAGAGAAGAATTCGTTATGAAGCTGGTGGAAAAGCTGGATGCGGAGGTGCGCGATATCCTCACCCATTCCAAGCGCTCTACCAAGGTGGATGCCGCCCTGCTCGTTGCCCTCGATTACAGCAGCGGTAAAGCAAAAGCCGAAAAGCGTGTCCGCAATCTGGAAGCACAGATCGCTCTCTACGACGCCAACCTCCGCCGCATGAGAGAAGAGAACATAAAGCTGAGAAGCGCTCTTCTCGGCAACAAGGATGCCGCAGATCTCTCCGATCCGGTACCCGTTGAGGAGCCCGCGCTTCCCGAAGAAGAGGAAGAGGAAAAGGCAGAGGTGAGCGCAGAGGAGGAAAAGGTCTCTCAGATGACCATTTCCGTCGATGCTCCGGAAGACGAGCCCGCTCCCTCCCGTGAGGACAAGCTCCGCCAGATAGACAAGATCGCAGATCTTCTCCGCAAGAAAGACAACTGACCATGCGAAAGCCCGAGCTGCTCTCCCCTGCGGGAAGCTTTGCTTCCCTTGAGGCCGCCATTGAGGGCGGTGCCGATGCGGTATATCTGGGAGCCCATTCGTTCAACGCCCGCATGCGCGCCGAGAATTTCTCCGCCGATGACATGTCGGCGGCGCTTTCCCTGTGCTCATCCTACGGAGTGAGATCCTACGTGACGCTGAACACAAGGCTTTTCGACGACGAGCTGGGCGATGCTCTGCGCCTTGCCGCAGAGCTTTACGAAAAAGGCGCATCCGCCCTTATCGTTGCCGACATGGGCCTCGTTCGGCTTATCCGCCGCCACGTTCCCTCCCTTGAGATACACGCCAGCACCCAGCTTTCCGGCCACAGCGTGGCTGACGCAAAAGCCCTTTTCGATGCGGGCTTTTCCCGCATGGTGTGCCAGAGAGAGATCAGCGAAAAAGAGCTTTCATACCTTTGCGAAAACTCCCCCGTGGAGATCGAAATGTTCATCCACGGTGCCCATTGCGTTTCCTTTTCGGGCCAATGCCTCATGAGTGCCGTGCTCGGCGGCAGAAGCGGCAACCGGGGCGAATGTGCCCAGCCCTGCCGTCAGCCGTATTATCAGAACGGCAGAAGATCCTACCCCCTGAGCCTCAGGGACATGTGCCTTGCCGGGCACATGACGAAGATCGCCGCCTCCGGCGTTTCCTCCCTGAAGATCGAGGGCAGGCAGAAAAGCCCGGAATACGTACTGGGAGTGACGAAAATATACAGACGGCTCCTGGACGAAGAGCGTGACGCCGCACCCGACGAGGTGGAAGAGCTGAAAAATCTTTTCAGCAGGGGCGGATTTACGGACGGATATTTCGTGAGCGACCGCAGAAACATGCTGGGGGTACGCACTCTGGAGGAATTTTACAGCTCGGAAAAGACCGCCTTCGGCGGGCTTACGAAAAAAGTTCCCCTTGAAATGACGCTCACGGTAAACGACGGCGAACCACCCACGCTCACCGCCCGTTCACCCTTCAAGACCGTCACCGTGACCGGTGACGTGCCGGATGCTGCGGTGTCTCCTCTTACGAAAGAGGGAGCTTTGAAAAACGCTTCCCGTCTCGGAAACACCCCTTATTATCTTGATAAATTCACCTTCACGGCAGACGGTAACGCGGCGCTGACCTTATCCGGGCTGAACGCCCTGCGCCGGAGTGCCGTATCGGCGCTGTGCGATGCTTCGAGAGAAGCGGTGAAGCTGCCCTGCGTGTCCCTCCCCCGGGAAAAGAAGCCGGGCGGGGAGACCTTTACGGCGGAGTTCCTTTTTGCCGACAGGATAACCCCTCTCGCCGAAGAATTTTTCGATAAGATCTATCTGCCCTGCGGTGCGGGCGACGGAAAACACGGCACCGTGCTCCCGCCCTACGTTTCCGACGGCTCGTGGGACCGGGTCTGGGATAGCGTTTCCGGCGACCTGCTCGTTCATTCCGCCGCGGAGCTCACCGAAGCGAAGCGCCGGGGACTTTGTGCATCCCTTTCCCTCCGGGGCAACGTTTTCAACAGCGGCGCCGCTGAATACTACGCGGATATGGGCGCGGGATCTGTGACCTTTGCTCCCGAAATGCGCCTCTCGAAGATCAGAGACGCGGGATGCCCCGCAGAGTGCGCCGCCGCAGTTTACGGCAGGCTTCCTCTCATGCTGTGCGTCCGCTGTGCCATATCCGACGGCGGCAAAAACTGCTCCGGCAAAAAGACCGGCATCTGCGCCTCCTCCCTTTCGGACAGGTACAGGATAGAGTTCCCGGTTTTCGGGCTTCCCGACTGCACCAACGTGATATACAACAGCGTGCCCGTTTACATGGCGGACAAAATGGACGAGGTAAGAGCCGCGGGCATCACCTGCTTCCACTTCATATTCACCGACGAGACACCCGCCGAAGCAGACCGCATCATCAATGCGTACAAAAACGGCTCTCCCCCGGATAAAAAGAACATACGGAGAATGTTATGAGCGTTAAAATCAAGATCAAATATCTTGCAGAGGGCATGGAGCCTCTCTGCTGCGTGGACGGAAAATCCGACTGGATAGACCTGAGATGCGCCGAGGACGTTGAAATGAAAGCGGGAGAATTCCGCCTTCTGCCTCTCGGCATCGCCGTGGCGCTCCCCGAGGGATACGAGGCGCACATCGTGCCCCGCTCCTCCACCTACAAGAATTTCGGCATAATCCAGACCAACCACATGGGCGTGGTGGACGAAAGCTACTGCGGTGACGGCGATCAATGGTACATGGCGGCGTACGCCCTCCGTGACACGAAGATAGAAAAAGGCTCCCGCATATGCCAGTTCCGCATCATGGAGCATCAGCCGAAAATAGAATTTGAAGAATGTGAAACGCTGGGCAACCCCGACAGGGGCGGCATCGGCTCCACAGGTAAAAAATAATGGCAAAGAAACTGATACTTGCCTCCGCATCCCCCCGCCGCCGGGAAATACTTACCATGGCGGGATACGTTTTCGACGTGATCTCCCCGGACGCGGACGAGGTGACGGGCGGTCTTGATCCTCGGGAGCTTACCGTGGAAAACTCAAAGCTCAAGGCCGGGGCGGCGCTGAAAACGGGAGAGGGCGTATTCATCTGCGCCGACACCGTGGTCGCCGTCGGAAACGAGATCCTGGGAAAGCCCCACACCGAAGAGAGGGCGCGGGAAATGCTCCGTCTCCTTTCCGGAAAGAGCCATTCCGTCATCACAGGCTACACCGTTACCGACGGAGAGACCTCCGTCAGCGGTTACGTTGAAACAAAGGTGACCATGAGGCACCTTTTCGACGACGAGATAGAAAAATACGTTCTCTCCGGCGAGCCGCTTGACAAGGCGGGCGCATACGGAGTGCAGGGCTCTGCAGGCGTATTCGTCTCGAAGATCGAGGGCGACTACTACACCGTGGTGGGTCTGCCCCTTTGCAGAATATCGGAAATACTGAGGGAAAAATTCAACATATTCCCCTTTCAGAATAAATAACATCGGAGATCAAAATGAGTAGATTTATAGGAATAGATCTGGGTACTGCCAATACCATCGTATACGTGAGAGGCAAGGGCATCGTTCTGCGCGAGCCCTCCGTGGTCGCCGTGGAGCAGAGATCGAAAAAGGTCGTTGCCGTGGGCAACGATGCAAAGCTCATGCTGGGAAAGACCCCCGGCTCCATCACCGCCATGCGTCCCTTGAAGGACGGCGTTATCGCGGAATTCGACTACACCTCCGCCATGCTGCGCGACTTTTTCAAGAAAGCCACCGGCTCGGCGATCTTCTCGCGCCCCAAGGTCATCGTATGCGTGCCTTACGGTGTCACCGAGGTCGAGAAGCGTGCCGTTGAGGACGTGACCCTTGAGGCGGGCGCACAGTCCGTGGCTCTCATCGAGGAGCCCATCGCCGCCGCCATCGGCGCGGGACTTAAGGTGGAGGACGCAAGAGGCAGCATGATCGTCGACATCGGCGGCGGCACCACCGAGGTCGCCGTTACCTCTCTGGGCGGCATCGTGCTTTCCACCTCGCTCCGTATCGCCGGAGACGAGATAGATTCCGCAATAGTTGCGTACATGAAGAAAAAATACAACGTCCTTATCGGTGAGGTCACCGCGGAGATCTTAAAAAAGAAGATCGGCAGCGTGCATCCCGCCATAGACCGGGGCGTTATGGAGGTGCGGGGCAGAAACCTTTTGAACGGTCTTCCCGCCATCATCACAGTTACCTCCGCCGACATCCGTGAGGCAATGCACGAGCAGGTGGTGCACATCATCGAGGCAATCAGGACCACTCTTGAGAACACGCCTCCCGAGCTTTCCTCGGACATCTACGACAACGGCATCATGCTCGCCGGCGGCGGTGCGCAGCTGGGCGGTCTGGATGCGCTGGTCACCCATGTGACGGGCATCCGCGCGGTTGTTGCGAAAGCGCCTCTTGACGCGGTGGCGGTAGGTATCGGCCACGTGCTTGAGAGCACCGGCGACGCTACGGATATCGTACAGTACAGAAACACCAGAAGATAGCAGAACGAAACGGGAGTGTGAAACGCCCCGTTTCCGAAATCACAAGAAAGGAGAACGGCTGTGCGCGATTTCTTCAAATCTAAGTTCTTTACCGTGATAATGGTCATCACCCTGGTCATGGTCATAGTCCCCTCCGTGTTCGGTGTTATGGGCGTTGGCCGTTACCTCAGCGACGGTGTGAACATCGTCCTGACCCCTCTCCAGAAGCTCTTTTCCTCCGTCACCGACGCGGCAGACGGTTTCGTTTCATATTTCACCGAGTTCGACCGCATCGTGGAAGAAAACGAAAAGCTCCGTCAGCAGAACGCCGAAATGCGCCAGAAGATCAGCGCCGCCGAGGAAGCGGAGCAGATGAACGACTGGCTCTTTACCTATCTTGAGCTGAAAAGAGAACACACCGACTATTCCATGCAGGACGCCACCGTCACCGGCCGTGAAAGCAGCAACTACATGACCGTTTTCACCCTCGACAAGGGCACCTCCCATGGGATCGCCGTCAATATGCCCGTGGTCACCCCCGACGGCATCGTGGGATACGTGAGCGAGGTGGGCAAAAACTGGTGCCGCGCCGTCACCCTCTTACAGAACGGAGGCGCCGTGGGCGCTTACGTTGAGAGAAGCGGCGAAATAGGCGTGGTGGAGGCAAACTACACCCTCTCCCGTGAGGGCCTTTGCAAAATGAAATATATGGCGGCGGATGCCGACATAAAGGTGGGCGACAGGATACTTTCCTCGGGACTGGGCAGCGTTTATCCCAGAGGCCTCGTTATCGGCTACGTGGAATCCGTTGAGGCGGATGCCGCAAGCCGCGCCCTCTCCGTGACCGTGCGCCCCTCTGCCGACCTTACCGATATTTCAAAGCTTATGATAATCACGAAATATGACACCTACACCAAATAAAAAAGGTCCCGTGAAAAACGGGAAAGGGGATAGGCGGGAAATATCCGTGTGGGAGGCGCTCCGCCTCGAAATAAGAGACCGGCTCCACAATCTCCGTCTCGGCATCTCCGTGGATACCGACGACCTGATAAGAGGCTCCGTCTGCGGACTTCTCATAATAGTGAACGCCCTGCTGCAGACCACGTTTTTCGTGAGATTCGCGCCCTTCGGCGCGGTTCCGGACGTGCTCCTGTGCCTCACCGCCGCCATCGCCGCCAGCGAGGGCGAAAAATACGGCGCGGTATGCGGTCTTATCAGCTCGTTTCTCATCCGTGCGCTGGGCGGCATCACCGGGCTTTATCTTGTGCCGCTCCTCTATGCGGCGGCAGGATATTTCATCGGCATCCTTTCAAAAAACTATTTCAGCGATACGCTGCCCGTGAAAGTTCTTTACGTGGGCATGTGCTGTGCGGGAAGAGCGATCGTCTCTCTGATAACGGCGGCAGCCGTCCTCCCCGCAACGTTCGGTCAGATCATGACCGACGTGGTCTTCCCCGAATTTCTTTCCACCGCGGTCATCTCCCCCCTGCTCTTTGTGACCGTGTGGCTCGTTTACCGTCCGTTCCATAAATCGAGAGCGGAGCGCACCGGATTATAATCATAAAACACCCGAGGAGGTGAGACAATGTCAAAAAAACGTGACCATCTGGCGAGATATATCGCGCTCGGTGCTTTTTTCGTCATTGTCTGCCTCGTCTTCATCGCAAGACTTATAAACATCCAGGTGGCAGGTCAGGACTACTACACCGAAACTCTCAGCGACAACAACTATACGAGAACGGAAAAAATACAGGCTCAGCGCGGCTGTATCTACGACAGCAAGGGACGCGAGCTCGTTTCCAACGTATATTACTACGATATCTACCTCGATGCGGGCAGTATGCCCTCGGGCCTCGCCAAGAACGACGTGGTGCTTCGCCTCATCGAATGTGCAAAGGCGTGCGGTGAATACGAAAAATGCTTCACCGTGCCGGATCACCCCTTCGTCAAATCGAACGGAGAATGGGCGCTGGACGGCCAGTTCATGGGCACGGTTTTCGGCAAGAGAATGAACAGGCTCATGACGGATCTGGGATTCGTTCCCGATGAGACCGATGACGAGGACGCACCCGTCACCTGGAACGATACCGATATCTCCGAAGTGCGCGATACTCTCCGCGAGCGCTACGGCCTTATCGACGAGGACGGAAACGAGCAGTATCCCGAGGACGTGAGGGATCTTCTCTTCCGCATCCGCCTCGACATGGAGCTCCATTATTTCTCCACCGCCGAGACCTACACCTTTTATAAGGACGTTTCCGTCAACCTCATCACCGCGGTCACCGAGGGTAACTCGAGAGGCATCGGCGTGAACTGCCGCGCGGAGAGGATATATAATTTCCCCGACGTGGGCGCACACATCATCGGCAGGACCGGTAAGATCACCGCCGAGACCGCCGATTACTACACGGAAAAAGGCTACAATCTCAATGCCATCGTGGGTATTTCCGGCGCGGAAATGGCATTTGAGGAATACCTCCACGGAGAAGACGGCGAGCTGACCGTCGTGGAGGACGAATACGGCAATACGGTGGACAGCTACGTTTCCAAAGAGCCCGTCCCCGGACAGAACGTGTATCTCACCATTGACATCGAGTTCCAGCGCCTTGCGGAAAAAGCGCTGGGAGACAATATAAAGCTTATCGTTGACAACGCGAAGGCGAAGATCGCCGCCGAGGGCAAGGAGACCCTCATCGGTGAGGATGCCAACTCCGGAGCGCTCACCGTCATCGAAAGAAAAACGGGAGCGGTGTTGGCTCTCGCCACCTATCCCACCTATAATCTCGCCACCTTCTCCAAGGACTACGAAAAGCTCCTTGCGGATAAGAACTCGCCCATGTTCTTCCGTGCCCTTGAGGGCACGTTCGCACCGGGATCGACCTTCAAGCCCGGCGTTGCGGCGGCGGCGCTCTCCGAAAAGATCATCACCCCCACCACGGAGATCGAGGACAAGGGCGTTTATAAATTCTACGAAAACTCCACCTGGCAGCCCAAATGCTGGATCTATGCGCCCAAATACGGCATGCAGACTCACGGCATGGTCAATGTTTCCAAGGCGATCCAGGTTTCCTGCAACTATTTCTTCTACGACGTGGGCAGACAGCTCACCATCGCAAAAATGAACGAGTACTGCTCCGCATACGGTCTGGGCCAGCCCACCGGCATCGAGCTGAACGAAAAGACCGGTATCCTCGCCAGCCCCAAGGAGCGTGAGGAAAACGGCGGAACGTGGTACGACGGCGATACCCTGCAGGCCGCCATCGGCCAGTCCGACCACCTTTTCAATCCCCTGCAGATGAGCTGTTATCTGGCAACCCTCTTAAATAACGGCAACAGATATTCGGCGCATATATTAAAAGAAGTGCGCGATTACTACGGCCAGGTGACCTATACCGCAGAGCCGAAGGTGCTGAGCCGCGCAAAGCTCACCGAGGAGGCCGTCACCACCGTGAAATACGCCATGAAGGACGTGACCGAGAACGGCTCCGCCGCCCGTGTCTTTGTGGATTACCCCATCGTTATCGGCGGTAAAACGGGTACGGCGCAGGTCTCCACCACCTCTTCGGATAACGCGATATTCACGGCGTTCGCCCCCTTTGACGATCCCACCGTCGTCGCCACCTGCGTCATCGAGCACGGCGCTTCCGGTACGGATGCGGGCTTTGCCGTGCGTGACGTTTTCAGCTCCTATTTCGGGCTCAACAACAAAACGGAAGAAAAAAAGAATGAAGGATAAAGAAAAAGCGGAGAAATTCTCCCGGATTCTGGAAAAACTTTATCCCGAGGCGGTCTGCTCCCTTGAAGCTGACGGCGATCCGTGGCGGCTTCTGGTCATGGCACGGCTTTCGGCGCAGTGTACCGACGAGAGAGTGAATACCGTCTGCCGTGAGCTGTTCGCCTCCTTTCCCACAGCGGACACCATGGCGGCGGCACCCATCGGAGAAATCGAGGAGATAATCCGCCCCTGCGGTCTTTTCCGGGGGAAAGCCAAAAGCATTAAGGAAATGTCCGGCATCATCACGGAAAAATACGGCGGAAAAGTGCCCGACGAAATGGAGGACCTGCTCGCTCTCCCCGGAGTGGGCAGAAAGATCGCCAATCTGGTGCTGGGTGACGTTTATAAAAAAGGCGGCATCGTTGCCGATACCCATTGCATCCGCATATGCGGACGGCTGGGCTTTTACCCGGAAGAGAAAAAAGACCCCGTTTATACGGAAAAGGTCATGGAAAAGCTCATCCCCCGGGAAAAGCAGAGCGATTTCTGCCACAGGATAGTGCATTTCGGCCGTGACGTCTGCGACGCCAGAAAGCCGGGGTGCGAAAACTGCCCCGCAAGGGAGCTGTGCGAGAGAGCTTTGAGCGTTGGGCTTTGAGCTGTACCAAGCAAATCATTTTTCCGAAGTTTCTTTCGCTTTCTTTCTTTTCCAAAGAAAGGAAGAAAAAAGGAGATAATCATGAAAAAAGAAAAAAACACTCGTCTCGGGAAAGTCGGCGGTCAGGCCGTTCTCGAGGGCGTTATGATGAGAAGCGGCACGCACATTTCACTTGCCGTCAGAAAAGACAGCGGCGAAATAGAGCTGAAGCACTCGGAGTTCGAGTCCCTGCGCCGCAAGAATAAATTTTTCAATCTGCCCTTCATCAGAGGCTGTGTCAACATGGTGGAATCAATGAAAATGTCTTTTTCCACCCTTGAGGACAGCGCAAACATGCTGGGCATCGACGACACCGAGCCGGAAACCAAATTCGAGAAATGGCTCGCGGACAAGTTCGGCGACAAGCTCATGAGCGTGGTCATGG
>JAZUGU010000082.1:0-3306 GCA_045641325.1 Candidatus Avispirillum sp. | reverse complement strand
GAGCGTTCGTCTGCATACAGAAACGGGGCGTTTCACGCTCCCGTTTCGTTCCGTTTGTATAAAACATCCGTCTGTCAGCGCAAAAACGGTTTAGCAGCGAAGCGTCTCTCGCCCGCGGGGGCTTCCCCGCAAACTATAATTTATCTCACTTCCGATTAAGAAAAGAGGTATTTTCAATAATGAAAATGCCTCTTTTCGCTTCATTTCCTGATTTACTGCTTCACGAACTGCATGCACTGACGGGCACACTCTTTGACGGAGACCCGCGGCAATCCGAAAAGGGTGGTGCAGAGGGTATCGCCTATACGGTCAGTCCACTCATGGGGCAGGTTTTCATAGCCCAGCATTACGCCGAGGACAGAGCCTACCGTTGCGCCGTTGCAATCCGTATCGAATCCCTGGCTTACCGCCATGCAGATGGATTTTCCGTAATCGCCCTCGCCGTAAAGGAGGCACGCCGACACGATCTCGGCGTTTGCCACGGTATGGCACCAGTCATAGCTCTGATATTCGTCCCAGCGGGTGGCGATGGACTTGAAGCACTCTTCGGCGGTGGTGCCGTTTTCATACCCACGGCAGACCGCTTCGACCGCTTCGAAAAGGCGCGAGGTATGCGGCACTTCGGCAAGTCCGCGGCGGATGATACCGAGGCGGTCCGTGGTACCGTATGCCGCCGCGATCATTGCGGCTACCCACATTTCGCCGTAGATACCGTTCTTTATATGGGAGATGCGGGCATCCCGCCAGCCCATCTCCGCCGCCGTTTCGGGATCGCCGGGGTTTATATATCCAAACACGTCGGCACGGATCTGTGCGCCGATATACTCTCTGAAAGCATTTTTATATTTTGCCGATTCGGGGGGCTCGAAGCCCTTGAGGAAGTTCAGATATGCCACACGCTCCGCCGTGCAGTAGTAGTGCACGGTCTGGCAATGTGTCCACAGATCGGCAACATCCTTCGACGTGAAATCACGGCCTTTATTTTTCAGCAGCTCGAGGGCTGTCATCATATAGTTGGTATCGTCATCGGCGGGCATTTCCCTTTTATCCCTCGGATAGAGATTCCACATTATGGGATACACCTTACAGATCTCGCCGCTGACGTCCTCACGGTCAAGGTATCTGTGCAGGGGATAGTTATCTATCATTTTGCAGACCGCCTCGAGCTCGCGGGAGCGGACGCCCTCGATGGGTTTACCGAGGAGGCACCCGCAGATCCTGCCGTACCAGCCGCCGAGCATTTTGTCTTCTATATTATCCGTTTTTATTTCAAGCTCATGGGGCTTACGCAGGGCGCGGATTTCTTCCAGTTCGTCGGGCTCGGTGTATTTATAGTCCTCACGGATGGGAGCGGTGCTGATAAGGTCGAACAGTGCATCGCACATTCTTTCCTTTTCATCGGTGGCGGGCATTTCGGCGAGAGCCTTGAAAAGATTTTCATACTGAGAGACGTCCTTGCCCTCGTCAATACACTGTCTGTACTCGATGAGCAGGGATTTTGACCACAGATCCCAGCCGATCATGGCGGGGTAATTGGGGAGGATTTTGTTTTTCATGATTATGACCGGTCCTTTTTCGATTTATCGTGGAAAGGCGGGGTATTCTTGTAATTAGTATAGCAAACAGAGTGACGTAAAGCAAGAGGTTTATGGGAAAGAAAAGCGGTCGGAACTTTTCCCGACCGCAATCTTGTTTTAATGGTTTCTGTTTCTGATTTGAAAAATCATCTGTTTGCTGCGTATTTCTTCAATAAAGCAAGCCCTTCCTTTACCGGAACTTCATTTTCAATTTCGTGATAGTATGGTCTGTCTTTCAAGTAATGATAAAGCAAAAGGCACGCGTTTTCGGAGTTTGAAGATGAAAAACCGTCATATTCATCTCCACGCAATAGAATAGAAGTATGCTTTTCGTGTTCATTATAATCGGAATCCAGTTTTACAGCATATTCTATTGCTTTTTCAAGGCATAGAAAAGCTTCGTCTTTGGCATTGGATAAATAATACAGATCAAAAAGTGATGTGTATATTTCATACATCGACGCAATATACTCGCCGTAATCTCCGTCCTCACATAATATATCAATCAGCGCGAGAGCTTTTTTATTTACGGTAATACTCTCATTCGCCGAAATAGCATAGGACCCATCATCCAGTTGTGTATTTAAATTCTGTAAATCTGAAATGGCTTTTGAGATCAAGCAGGTGATCTCATAACGTTTTGCCTTGTAACAACGATCACCGTGATATACTTTTGTTAATAGTGCCCCTGATGTTATATATATATTAGGCATAGTCCATGCAAGCTGTTCTGCCTTTTTCGTGTCGTTCGCTTCGGAATAGCAATAGCACAATAATTGTATAGCGTCCCAGCGAATCGGATCATCTGTACATCCGGCAAGTATCTTTTCACAAAGTTCAATAATCTCAGATCTTGTATTTTGTCTTTCATCATTCGGAAGTTTTCTGGAATGTGCATACAAATGATCCGAAAGAGCAGCCATAAGTTTATAGTTACCCGGAAATTCCTCAAGACCATGACGAATAATTTGTGCCGCTTCTTTATGATATCCGTTTCCGCCTTTTGAAAACGCAGAAGATATAATCATTTGTATACGTTCTTCTTTTTTGGCAATATCGATGCCAAGTAATTCGTCGGAAGACACATTGAACAGATTACATAATGCCGGTATCAAAGAGAGATCGGGTGCTGTCTTGCCAAGTTCCCATTGTGAAACAGCGGAAACAGACACATTCAGACTTTCCGCAAGGGTTTCCTGCGTCATTTCGTTTTGACGTCTGCATTTTTTGATATTTGCTCCGATATTCATATAAAAACCTCATTTTTATTTCAAAAGCGCCTTTGTGATTAAAGTATAACACGGCAGTCATCATTTTTGAAGTGAATATTTCTTCAAAAGGATTGAAGCCGTTCTTTATTTTTTGAAGCGTCATGCTTTTTTCGGTAAAAGAAAAAGCAGAATAGGAAAATCCCCGACGCTTCGCGGCGGGGATCGGCGTCACGACTCGTTGCGGTACCCGGAATTTGCTGTGCTCCGCAAAAGCTTCGCTGCAAATCCCGACCGCTGCCGTCACCGTCCCTTCGCTTCATCCGCCACCGGCGGCGCGAAGCGACGGCGCAGATTTGAACCGCCCGCACAGCGGGCGATTCAAAAGGGGGATGGCTCCAAAAGAAAAACCAGCCCTGTCGGGCTTATCCCCGACGCTTCGCGGCGGGGATCGGCGTCACGACTCGTTGCGGTACCCGGAATTTGCTGTGCTCCGCAAAAGCTTCGCTGCAAATCCCGAC
>JAZUGU010000081.1:0-3413 GCA_045641325.1 Candidatus Avispirillum sp. | reverse complement strand
CCGAGTTCAAATCTCGGTAACAGCTCGAATTTTGAAAGATGATAGGAGGAGACCGCCCGTGCGGTAGCCTTTTTGTAGTTGACATCAAGTTCATAATCAATAAAATAGCGAAAAAACTATGGCAAAAGAGACATTTGTGCGTACCAAACCGCACGTAAACATCGGTACCATCGGTCACGTTGACCACGGTAAGACAACCCTTACAGCAGCTATCACAAAGACTCTTGCTCTCGGCGACGACAAAATCGAATTCATGGCATATGACCAGATCGACAACGCTCCCGAAGAGAGAGCACGTGGTATAACGATCAACACCCGTCACGTTGAGTACGAGACCGCTAACCGTCACTACGCACACGTTGACTGCCCCGGGCACGCTGACTACGTCAAGAACATGATCACCGGCGCAGCTCAGATGGACGGCGCTATCCTCGTCGTTGCAGCTTCCGACGGTCCTATGCAGCAGACCCGTGAGCACATCCTGCTCGCTCGTCAGGTTGGCGTTCCTGCAATCGTTGTTTACATGAACAAGACCGACCTCGTTGACGACGATGAGCTTCTTGAGCTCGTTGAGATGGAAATCAGAGAGCTTCTCTCCGAGTACGACTTCCCCGGTGACGATATTCCGATCGTCAGAGGTTCCGCTCGTGTTGCTCTTGATGCTCCCGCTGACGCTAACGATCCCGCATACGCTTCTATCAAGGAGCTGATGGACGCTGTTGACAGCTACATCCCCACTCCTGAGAGAAAGGCTGACCTTGACTTCCTGATGCCCGTTGAGGACGTATTCTCCATCTCCGGCCGTGGTACTGTTGCTACCGGTAGAGTTGAGAGAGGTACCGTTAAGGTTTCCGATACCGTTGAGATCATCGGTCTGACCGAAGAGAGAAGATCCACCGTCGTTACCGGCGTTGAGATGTTCCACAAGCTCCTCGACCAGGCAGAGGCTGGTGACAACATCGGCGCACTGCTCCGTGGTGTTGCTAAGAACGAGATCGAAAGAGGTCAGGTTCTTTGTAAGCCCGGCTCCGTAAACCCCCACACCAAGTTCGTTGGTCAGGTTTACGTTCTTACCGAAAAAGAAGGCGGCCGTCAGAAGCCCTTCTTCGCAGGTTACAGACCTCAGTTCTACTTCAGAACTACTGACGTTACCGGTACTATCGGTCTTCCCGCAGACGTTGACATGTGCCGCCCCGGCGACCACGTTGACATGACTGTTGAGCTGATCACCCCCATCGCTATCGAGAAGCGTCTTCGTTTTGCTATCCGTGAGGCCGGCAGTACTGTCGGTTCCGGCGTCGTTGCTGAGATTATCGAGTAATTTCAACAAATAATATATGCGGGGGCAATTTTGCCCCCGCATATTTATATATTTATCTTTGGGGAACGGTGAAATTCCTTACCGGCAGTATAGTCTGCGAGCCCTTACGGGCTGAACGGGTGAAACTCCCGTACCGACGGTCACAGTCCGGATGAGAAAAGATCGTGCTCTTCCCCGCTCCGGCGGGATTTTTTCATGAGCTCCCCCTTTTTGAAAGGGCCATATGAACAGAAACAAAATCAAAACCATTGCCGGCATCGGCATGCTGACGGCTGTTGCCGTCATCCTCCAGTACATTGAGATCGGCATTCCCGTAATGCCGGGATTTATCAAGCTTGACTTTTCCGACCTGCCCGAGCTTATAGGCGCTTTCGCATACGGACCGCTCGGCGGCGTTCTTATCGCTTTTCTGAAGAACGTTATCCACATGGCGGTTTCCCAGAGCGGCTTTATCGGTGAGCTTTCCAACTTTATACTCGGCTCATCCTTTGCGCTTTCGGCAGGTGTTATATATAAACTGAAAAAAACGAAAACCGGGGCGCTTATCGCGTCTGTCACAGGCTGTCTCGTTATGGCGGCGCTGAGTTTCCCCGTTAACTGCTTCATTATTTATCCTCTGTATTACTCCGTTATGGGAATTCCCGAAGAGGCGATACTGGGGATGTACCGGGTCATCCTCCCGGCAGTTAAATCCATTCCGCAGGCGATCCTTATTTTCAACGTGCCGTTCACATTCGTGAAAGGGCTTATCTGCGCCGCGGTCACGTTCTTTATCTACAAGCCTCTCAGAAAAATACTGAAATAAGCATTTTATTTTCAATCACATAAACTGTAAAAGAAAGGTGGGTACGTTGATGAACAAACTCTTATACGTGTTTCTCTGTTCGATGCTTCCGATAATCGAGCTGAGAGGCTCTATCATAATGGGCGCGGGACTGGGACTTACCTGGTGGCAGAATTATCTCGTCAGCGTTTGCGGAAATCTTCTGCCCATCCCCTTCATTCTTCTTTTCATCCGCTACATTCTCGGCTGGATGAAGAATATAAAAGGTCTTTCGAAAATCGCTCTGTGGCTTGAGGAAAAAGCCCGGAAGCACTCCAAAAAGGTGCTTCGCTACGCCACCTTCGGTCTGTTTTTATTCGTTGCCATACCGATTCCCGGTACGGGAGCGTGGACCGGCGCTCTCATCGCCGCTCTCTTTAACATGAGAATGAAATATTCCCTGCTTTCCATCACGCTCGGCGTTCTGGTGGCAGGTGTTATCATGGTATGCGCTTCCTACGGATTCGTGGGATTCCTGAATTTCCTGGCATAAGGGAGATATAAAATGCTCGGTGATATTTATTACGGTGAAATAATCCTGCCGGACGTGATACACGTTGCCGCAGGACGTGAAATGAATCTCTGGTGGAACACCGCTGCTGTCTGGGAAGAGGGCGACCGCGGCGTTTACTTTGAGGTGAAATGCGATATTGGCAAGACCACCGCCAGAGGATTTATGCTGAAAGCGGATGAATCCATGATCGGCACCCACTCTCTCACCATCCGCTCCAGAGAATTACATACGAGAAAAATCTTATGCGAGCGCACCGTCAGCCTCTGTGTGGCAGATACATCTGCCGGATGCGGCTCGAAAAACATACTGATGATAGGCGACAGCCGCACTCTCCACACCTCCGACGGTGTGCAGGGCGAATACAGGACGGACAAGATCACCAAGACCACCACCGCGGAGGTGAAAAAGCTTCTTGACGGCACACAGGGTGCGAAGTTCAATTTCGCGGGCACTTTCGTGTCCGAAACAGATCCCGAAGTGAGAAACCTTGCAGACAACGGCTGGTGCTACTCTACCGCCATAAGCACTATCGAGGCGGCAGGCGGCATAGTTCCCTACATTGAAAAAGACTGCGGTCTGGGTGAGGGCGCTTCCCTTGACTTTGTCAGCATCATGTACGGCATCAACGATCTTGCGGACTGGCACGTGAACAATCTTGATCAGTACGAAAGAAGTTGTGAAAAGATACCCGCGATCGTCGGCAACGCGAAAAGGCTCGTTGACATGATCACGGCGGGATATCCCGGATGCAGGAT
>JAZUGU010000080.1:0-45391 GCA_045641325.1 Candidatus Avispirillum sp. | reverse complement strand
TTTTTTCACGAAGACCGCCGATGGGAAGAACTCTTCCGGTAAGAGTGAGCTCGCCGGTCATGGCTGTATCGTGGCGCACGGGTGTCCCGGTCAAAGCACTGACCATAGAAGAGAGCATTGTGACACCAGCGGAAGGTCCGTCTTTTGGGGTTGCTCCTTCGGGAACATGGACATGGATATCAGATGTTTTGAAAATATCTTTGTCAATGCCGAATACATCTGCATTGGATCGGATGTAGCTGAGTGCTATATGAGCAGACTCTTTCATAACATCACCTAATGTACCCGTAAGATCAAGCTTTCCGGTCCCGCTCATTATTGCGGTTTCGATCTTCAGCATATCTCCGCCGACCGAGGTGTATGCAAGACCGTTGACAACACCGATCTCATCCTCCGTCTGCTTTTCCTCATCGAGAAATTTTCTGGGGCCGAGAAGCTCTGAAAGATTCGATTTAGTGACGGTGACAGTCTTTTTACCGCTCTCGATCATTATTCTTGCCGCTTTGCGGATAAGGGATGCAAGCTCGCGTTCAAGATTTCTGACACCGGATTCTCTCGTATATCCGTCGATTATTTCTTCAATGACGTCATTCGTCATTCTGAGATGACGTTTTGTCATGCCGTGCCGCTTGAGCTGTTTGGGAAGAAGATGATTTACCGCAATGGAGAGTTTTTCATTTTTCGTGTATGAATTGAGTTCGATTATCTCCATTCTGTCAAGGAGAGCGCGGGGAATAGTATCAACCGTGTTAGCCGTTGCGATGAACATTACCTTTGAAAGGTCACAGGGCATTTCCACAAAGTGGTCACGGAAGTTCTTGTTCTGCTCACTGTCAAATACTTCGAGAAGTGCCGATGCAGGGTCGCCTCTCATATCGGAGCAAAGCTTATCAACCTCGTCAAGAAGCATGACGGGATTCATTGAGCCTGCCTGCGTGAGCGCTGTAACGATCCTGCCGGGCATAGCTGCAACGTACGTCTTTCTGTGACCTCTGATCTCAGCCTCGTCCTTGATTCCGCCCAGTGATACTCTCACGAATTTTCTGTTCATCGCATCTGCGATTGACGAACCGAGCGAGGTTTTGCCGACACCGGGAGGGCCGACGAAGCATATGATCTGATGACCGAGCTGAGGATTCAGCTGTTTAACAGCAAGAAATTCAAGTATTCTTGATTTGGGCTTGTCAAGTCCGTCGTGATCCCTGTCCAGAATTTTCTTGGCTTTTGCTACGTCAACGCGGTCTTCCGTATATTTGTTAAAGGGAATCTCAAGGCAGATGTCAAGATAATTGCGGAGAACTGTTGCTTCGGGGCTGCCGAAAGGAGATTTTGCGAGTCTTGATACCTCTTTATAAAGCTTTTCTCTGACGTTCTCGGGAAGATTTGCGGCATCGATCTTATCGTAATATTCGTCTGCTTCGTCTTCACTGTCGCCGCCCAGCTCGTTCTGGATGACCTTAAGCTGTTCTCTGAGATAATAATCTCTCTGATTGTCGTCAATAGCCTCTCTGACTTTTTTATGGATCTTCATTTCAAGCTGAAGAAGCTTGGTTTCTTTTTCAAGAATCACGTTAAGCTCTTCAAGGCGCTCGACAGGTTCAAAAATATCAAGGATCTGCTGCTTGTCTTCCACCTTTACCAGAACACCGGATGCAATGAAGTCAGCAAGCTGGCCGGGATTTTTGATCGATTTGGCGGTAAGGAGAATATTTGATCCGTCAGCAGGAAGAAACGTCAGCATCTTTTCAAGAGAGGAAATGGTTTCTCTCATAAGAGCTTCGAATTTTGAGTTTCTGTCGGTGGAATCTATCGTGATCGTTTTGGTAACGATATCGGCATACATCGCATCTCCGAGACCCGTAAACGATAACGCGGTTCCTCTGCACACTCCCTCGGCGATCACACGGATTATGCCGTCGGGAGATTTGACGGTCTGTTTTATTTTGCATACTGTTCCCACTTCATAAAGATCAGAGGGGGAAGGGGTTTCGATTCCCAGATCTTTCTGACAGAGCAGGAACACATACATATCGTATTCCGCAGCTGCATCTAATGCCGCAACGGATACGTCCCTTTCTATTTCAAAGCTCAGAGGAACTGACGGAAAAGCGATAATTCCCCTTGTAGGAACAACGGGAAGTGTCAGTTTTTCGGCTTTTTCAATGTAATTAGACATAGGAATTCCTTTCAAAAGATTATATACCTGCTAATTATATCACATATCGCTCCGAAAATCCAGTATATTTACATATAAAATATAATTTTTGCAAATTATTGAAAATTCAGATATAATCTGTTATGCTATTATGTAATAAGTCAAATTTCGAACCGGAGATGTATAATGATTAGGCTTGAAAACAAAGACCTCGAGGAGTCCGTTCTGTCCGGTGATTCCTGTATCGCAGTTCCGCTTGAAGTTTTTCAGGGAACTGATGGAAAAATTGAAATAACTACGTACTCATTCTGCAAAGAACTTGCAGGGGAATTTCTGTCAAAATTCGGCACTGATATCTTTTCACCTGATTCGTTGATATGGGTCAACGAAAAATTCGGCGCAATTATGGATAAGCTCGGATATGAGCATTATTCTCATGAAGGCGAACTGATGCTTGAATATATATTGACAAGTTCGGATAAATTATACGGCGGCTGCGAACAAGTCACAAGGATGATCGATGACAATTCGGTACTCAGTGAGCTGTGCAGAAACACCGGTTGTGATATTGAACTGAACGACGACGGTGAAGACGTGATTTTCATCGTCGAAAAGGACGGAAAGATTCTTTCTTATGCAGGGATGAACGATGTCGTATATAGTGACAGATCCGTTGAAATCAGCGTCGAAACGGATGAAGAACACAGACGGCGCGGACTCGGTTCTGCTTGTGTAACCGCTCTGTCAAAGCATATTTTGGACAACGGCAGAAATGTAAGATATAAGTGCTCCGCATTCAACAGACCGTCATATTTGCTTGCTGAAAAATGCGGTTTCAAACTTGAAGGAAAAAGATATTCTTATATCTGCGGAATCAAAGAATAAAAGAATATATATACACAATTCATGAGAAGGGGGACATAGTATGGCTTTTGATGCAGGGATGCTTTCGTTTGTCATCAATGAGATCAATGAGTACGTCGGCGGCGGAAGAGTTGAAAAAATATATCAGCCTGCAAGAGACGAGTTCGTCTTTATTATCAGAGGCAAAGAGGGCTCAAGACGATTGCTTGTAAACGCCGGTTCAAGATGCCCCCGCATAGGTTTGACGGAGCAGAAATCCGAAAATCCCATGAAGGCCCCCATGCTTTGTATGCTGTTCAGAAAGCATCTGCAGGGCGCAATATTTGAATGTGCGGAGCAGCTTGGCTTTGAACGTGCGGCAAGGCTTGTTTTTGATACGACAGATGAGCTCGGATTCAGAAAAAAGATGCACATAATTGTGGAAATGATGGGGAAGTACTCGAATATCGTTTTCACAGATGACAGCGGAAAAATCATTAATATTTTAAGACAGATCGATTTCACAGACAGCAGCCGGCGCCAGATGCTTCCCGGGATGATATATGAATTGCCGCCGAGGCAAAATAAACTCGACCCGTTTACAATTGATAAAGATACATTTAACAGACTCGCCGGTGCTGATCCGGAGAGACTGTGCGAGAAATTCATTGTATCTGCGTTTGCCGGAATATCTCCTCTTGCGGCGCGGGAGCTTGCTCATAAATGCGGAGGGCATTCATCTGCAACACTCAGAGAGTGTTCTGCGACTCTCTGTGATAGCTTTTTCACAATGCTTGATAATATTGCCTCTCACAACGGTTTACCCAATGTGATTTTTGACGAAAACGGAAAACCGCGCGAATACTCGTTTTTTTCCATTGAGCAGTACGGAAAAGATTATAAATGTGTCATATATGATACTTTCGGACAGATGCTCGACGTATATTTTGAGGAAAAAAGCCGCGATGAAAAGCTGAGTCAGAAAGCATCGGATATTCAGAAAATCATAGCCAATTCGACGGCAAGGATACAGAAAAAACTGTCTATTCAGCTGAAAGAACTTGATGATTGCGCAGAAGGTGAAAAATACAGACTCTGGGGCGATCTTGTCACAGCAAACATTTATTGTCTGAAACGGGGCATGACGGGCGCCGCTCTTGTCGACTATAACACGGGTGATGAGGTGAACATACCTCTTGATTCAAGGCTGACACCTGCTCAAAACGCGCAGCGGTATTATAAGAGATATGCAAAATCCAAATCGGCAAAAGAACACCTTTCAAAACAAATTGAGCTGTCAAAATCAGAGCTTTCGTATATAGAAAGTGTAGGCGAGGCTCTTTCTCACGCCGTCACGGAAAAAGAAATGTCTGAGATACGAAGTGAGCTTTATCACAGCGGCTACGCATCCAAATTCAGACAGTTTATCGATAAAAAGCAGCAAACACCCTCATATATCACTTTCAGGACCGGCGGCGGTTATACTGTTTTGTGCGGTAAAAACAACACTGCAAACGATTGGCTTACTTTCCGTAAGGCCGATAGAAACGACTGGTGGTTTCATGCCAAAAACATGCCGGGCTCACATGTGATCATGGTCTGCGTAGGACTTCCCGAGCCGTCTGTTGATGATTTTACGGATGCCGCCATGATAGCAGCTGTTTATTCAAAAGCCTGCGATATGACGTCTGCTGAAATTGATTACACAAAGGTACGCAATATTAAAAAGCCTCCGGAATCAAAGCCCGGATACGTTATATACCACACTAACTGGTCTGCGACGGTAAATGTGGATAAAGCAAAAGTTGAATCGATGAAAGAATAAAATATCCGTCAGAAAGGGGCGTCCACTTAGGGAGAGAGGCGCCGCTGATTGTTCGTTTTGAAGCGGCGTCGGCGTACATAGGTACGCCAGGCGTTCAAAACGGACAAAGGAAAGATATAATAAAATGACCGAAACACGAGTTTCGGTCATTTTTTCATTAGCTATTAGGGAATGTTCCCACTGTTTTTTGATATTTATTCTTGTTACTCTTTCCAGTCAGCGGTGAAAATATCCCGAAGTGAAGCTCCGCAACCGGATATCCGGGTCTGACGGGATTTTTTATCTGCTGCTGAGAATTTTCATTATCATGTGGTCAAATATCATGTGCACGTCCTCTGTGATTTGCATATCATCTACGGGAACGTGAAGCTTGAAATCCGCAAGCGGGTCGAGCTTTCCTCCATTGTATCCGGTCATTCCGACAACGGGAGTCCCGACGCTTTTTGCGTATTTGCAGGCTTTGATCACATTTTCGGAGTTGCCGCTTCCTGATATGGCAATGACCAGATCTTCAGGCTTTATAATGTCTTTGATTTGTAAATAGAAGACATCATCATAGGAAACGTCATTGGCAATAGCCGTAAAAATAGGAGTATTGTCCGAAAGGCATCTGAAATCATATCTTTTTCCGGCAGGGGAGTGATATACCCCTTTTGAAAAGTCACATACCATATGGGACGCTGTTGCGGCACTGCCGCCGTTTCCCATGACCCATATGACTGCGCCTCTGTCACCTGCATCGCAGATGGCGTTGATGGCTTCGTTGATTTCGTTTGTATCAAGGGAATTTACAATATCTGCAACACGGGAAAGATAATTCTTAATTCCGCTTCTGTAATCCATAGGTCAATATCTCCTGTTTTTCTCCCAATTTAATGCATCGCTGAGAATTCTGTGGATATCGCTGTATTTCGGCTTCCAGCCGAGGATTTCTTCTGCCTTTTTGTTTGATGCGACGAGAACGGCGGGGTCTCCGTCACGTCTTTCGCTGAGCTCATAAGGTACTTTGATGCCCGAAACCTCTTCAAGAGCTTTGATCATTTCAAGTACAGTGAAGCCGGTATTGCTTCCGAGATTGAAATGATCGGATCTGTCGTTTTTCATTATGTAATCGAGACCGAGCCAATGAGCCTCTGCCAGGTCTTTTACGTGAATGAAATCTCTGATACAGCTTCCGTCCCTTGTGTCATAATCAGTTCCGAACACCTTGAACGGCTTTCCGTTCAAAGCGGCTTTGACCATAACGGGTATAAGATGAGTTTCGGGATTGTGTGCCTCGCCAATGATTCCGTCTTCCGAATCACCTGCGGCACAGAAATATCTGAATGCACAGTAGCGGATCCCGTAAGCACGCTCGTAGTCTGCAAGGATTTTTTCGCCTATAAGCTTCGTCATGCCGTAAGCATTGATGGGCTTCTGCGGATGGCTTTCATCCATAGGAACCGTTACAGGGTCACCGAACGTGGATGCAGAAGATGAAAATACGAAATATTTGATATTATGTCTGACACATGCGTCAAGAAGACATATCATATTCGAAACGTTGTTGTGATAGTATCTGGAAGGACGGACAACTGAATCCGGCACACTTGCAAATGCGGCAAAGTGAATAACACCGTCAAAATTTTCCTCCGTCATCAGTTTATCCAGCAGTGCTTCGTCTCCGAAACTTCCGATAACGAGCTTTGAATCAAGGACCGCTTCTGCGTGGCCATCCGAAAGGTCATCGAGAATGACGGTTTCAATCCCTTTTTCACGGAAAAATCTGTTGGTGTGGCTTCCTATGTATCCGGCACCGCCGGTTATAAGAACTTTCATTTAATTTTCCCTTCCTTCTATCGAAAGAATCAGTTCCGCGGCTGAAAGAAGATCATTGCAAAGATAATCAGCATCACAGTCATTATTGTCTCCTATGAGGACCGTTCGTACGCCGAAGTTCTTTCCGCACATAACGTCGGATGCTTTATCTCCGACCATCCAGCAATGTGATTTATCAATACTATGTTCACTTGCCGCTTTTTCCAGCATTCCGGGAGCCGGCTTTCTGCAATTGCATTCATTCTCGTTGTGAGGACAGTAATAGATGCCGTCGAGATGCGCACCGGATCTGCTCAACAGAGCTTTCATATAATCGTGAATGCCGTTAAGGTCCGCAACGGTTATCAAACCGCGGGCTATCCCTCTCTGGTTTGTGGCAAGAAGAACACGTACACCGTTCCGGTTGAGAAGAGCAACACCTTCCGCAGCACGGGGCAGGAGTATATATTTTTCCGGACTCGAGATATATTCATGCGGTCTTGCATTTTCGTTGAGAACACCGTCTCTGTCAAGAAAGACCGTTATCATGAGGCGAAATAAACGATTCTTGATCCGTATGAATCAATTTTAAAATCAGTAATGGGAAGACCAACGCTTTCTCTTACCTTGTCCTGGTGCTGCTCATCGCAATAGAACAGTAAGAAACCGCCGCCGCCTGCACCGAGAAGCTTTCCGCCTATGGCACCTGATTCGATCCCTTTCTGGTATGCATAGTCGATTTCGGGATTCGTAATAGCGTTAGCAAGCTCGCGCTTTTTCTGCCATCCCTTATTGAGACATTCACCGAAAGATGAAGAGACGCCTTTAAATTTTAATTCTTCGTAAAGATCGTCTGCGAGTGATTTCATGTAATCAAGCGTTTCAATCTTTGAAGCCGTATTCTGCTTCTGCTCCTTTAGAATGTTGTCGGCACTGCGGTGTCGACCGGTGTAGAGCATCATGAGCTTGCTTTCGAGCTTGCGAAGATCCATATCGGAAAGATCAATGGTTTTATGTGTTACGCTGTCATCTGCGTTGAATGCAAAATAGTTGAGACCGCCGAACGCCGCCGCATACTGGTCCTGCTTTCCGATCGGATGTCCGAGAATATCTATTTCAACCTTGCATGCAAGCTCAGCCAGTCTGCGAGCGCCGAGATTCTGATGCGTGTATGAGAACAGAGCATTAAGGACTCCTACGGTGAACGTGCTTGAAGATCCGAGACCCGTGCCGGAGGGAATATCAGAGATGGACGTGATCTCAATACCGCCGCTTATACCGGCAAGCTTGAGACATTCACGAACGAGTTCGTGTTGAACATCCATAACGCTTGGAACGATTTCGGTCTTTGAATAGCTGATCCTTATATCATTGTCAAACTTTTTATTGACGGTGATATAGATATACTTGTTAATGGCGGCGCTGACAACAGCTCCGCCTCTTTCTTTGTAGTAATCGCAAATGTCAGTTCCGCCGCCCGCAAAACTGATCCGGAGAGGTGTTCTTGAAATAATCATGATCTTTCCACTGCTCCTGTGCAAGTTTATAATTATCAGGTGTTCCTATGTCGATCAGATAAGAATGTGTTTCAATTCCCGCCATTTTACCGCATAGGCGGGGAAGTACATCGTGACCGAAGTCAATTACCTCGGCATCCGGCATATATTCGAAAATTTCCTTGGACGCGACATATATGCCTGCGTTGGCGAGGTCGGATTTGGGGTTTTCCGGTTTTTCGGTGAACTCTGTGATAATTTCGTTATCAAGAGTTGCAATACCGCACATTTTAGGTTTGTTGGTGCGGAAAAGTGCCATTGTCAGGACGGGGTTCAGTTCCTTGTGCTTATTTATGAGCTCCGTAAGATCAATATTTGTCAGATTGTCAGCATAACATATGAGAAAATCATCATCACCGACGATTTCTCTGCCTGCTTTAACGGTACCGCCGCTTCCGAGCAGTTCTTTTTCATAAAGTTCATGGGCTTTGATGCCGGAGGAGTTTCTGTTGTGTTCAATTATGAACTCGCTGACCTTTTCGGCAAGATAATGTGTGTTTATATAAACGTCTGTAATTCCGTGAAATTCGAGAAGCTTCAGCCAATGGGACAGCAGAGGTTCGCCGCATATGGGCACGAGGCATTTGGGAACCGTATCTGTCAGCGGACGAAGACGAGTGCCGAAGCCAGCTGCAAGAAGAAATGCTTTCATTATCTGGCACCTTCTCCCGATAGAACGACCTTGAAGGTTTTAAAGAAAATCTTTATGTCAAGTGAAAGACATCTGTTTGCTACATAGTAGAGCTCAAGCCCCTGCCTTTTACGGCTCTTATAGGAGCAATCGCTTCTTCCGTTTACCTGCCAGTTGCCGGTAAGACCGGGAGTTGCCTCAAGTACCATTGAGAGCTTGTCCCCGTAATGAATGGTTTCCTGCGGCGTTATGGGACGGGGACCTACAAAGCTCATCGTGCCCTCAATAATGCAGAACAGCTGGGGCAATTCATCAATACTGAGCTTTCTTATGATTTTACCGCATCTTGTAATACGGGGATCGTTTTCGATTTTCGCCTCTGCATAAAACTGTTTGATCTCGTCAGGGGAAAGCCATTTTTCAAGAGAATCCGCATCGGTCTTCATACTGCGGAACTTGTGCATTTTATAAAGTGAACCGTCAGCTTTGACACACATTCTGTTATGTATAACCGGGCCTCCGTCCTCGAGCTTTATTGCAATTGCAACGATGAGCATCAGCGGGGATAGTATGATAACGGCAATTATTGCGAATAGCAGATCAAAGAAACGCTTGAAAAACAAATATGCGGAGGCTGGCTTTTTATATTCGATTTTTTCAAGAGAAAGAACATCCTCAGGTGCAATACCTTCAAGAGCAACACTCATAGTCTTGTCCTCAACACATTATAATCTATCCTATTATATAACTTAAACAACATTTTGTCAACCTCGTTTTAAACAAAAAAGTGCCGCACAAACGGAGCGCACACATAGGGATTTTTTCACCGCCGACCGGAAAGAGAAAAAAGACTAATAAACCAAGAACGGTGGGAAAATTTCCGAATATCTAATGAAAAAATGACCGAAACGAAAGTTGCGGTCATTTAATTATATGTTTCCTTTGTTCGTTCTGAACACCTGCCGTACCTCAGCCTTTAGGCTGTTACGCCGACGGTATTCAGAACGAACAATCAGCGGCGCCTCTCTCCCTATGTGAGGGCTCCTAACGTGCGGCACTTTCAACGTTTATATCAGAGATTTGCAACGATATCTTCAGTATCTCTTGCTATCATAAGCTCTTCATTCGTGGGGATAAGGTAAACCTTTACCTTTGAATCGGGAGTTGAGAGCTCAACGATGTTGGGCTGATGATGTGCTGCTGCATTGACATCCTTGTTGATCTTTATGCCGAGGTACTCCATATCCGTGCAGGCTCTCTCTCTGAGCTCGGGGTTGTTCTCACCCATGCCTGCCGTAAATACAACTGCATCAAGACCGTTCATTGCAGCTGCGTAAGAGCCGATATATTTTTTGACCTGATATGCAAGGGTGGTAGCGGTGAGATAAGCTCTCTCATCGTCCTTAAGAATAGCAGCTTCGATATCGCGGCTGTCGGAAGAAATTCCGGAAACGCCGAGGAAACCGCACTCATTGTTCATGAATGAGCTCATCTCGTCGGGGGTCTTTCCGGTCTTTTTCATGATATAGGTAACAACAGCAGGGTCAATATCGCCGCAGCGTGTTCCCATCATAACGCCTGCAAGAGGAGTCATACCCATGGAGGTGTCAATACACTTACCGTCTTTAACAGCGGAAATGGATGAGCCGTTACCGATATGGCAGGTAACTACCTTTGTTCCTTCGGTCTTGCCGAGGATCTTGCACATTTCCTGAGAAACGAATCTGTGGGAAGTACCGTGTGCACCGTAGCGACGGATCTCATATTCCTTTGCCATTTCGTAGGGAATAGCATAGGTATAAGCCTGAGGAGGCATGGTCTGATGGAATGCGGTGTCAATAACAATTACCTGGGGAACGCCGGGCATTGCTTTCGTGCAGCCCTCGATACCCATGATGTGAGCAAGGGTGTGAAGAGGAGCAAAGTCAACGCACTTGCGGAGCTTTTCAACAACTTCATCGGTAACGAGTGTGGACTTGGTGAAGTAAGTACCGCCATGGACAACTCTGTGTCCTACGGCTTCGATCTCGCTCATATCCTTGATGCATCCGAATTCGGGATCGGTCAGGTAGTCGATAACTATCTGAGTTGCAACTGCGTGATCGGGCATGGGAATGTCCTTTTTGATCTTTGTGCCGTCGGGAAGCTTGTGCTCGATGCGGCCGTCGATCTTTATTCTCTCACAGATACCTTTTGCGAGAACGGTGTTTGCGGCAGTATCAAAAAGCTGATATTTCAGCGAAGAGCTGCCTGCGTTTACTACAAGTACTTTCATTTTTATCCCTTTCAGTATATAAAAAATATTTGACAATTATAGTAACGTGTTATAAAATAATAATGACACGAGACAGTTCATTATACATAATATTTTCTCGGATTTCAATAGTTTTTGAGGATTTGTTTCCAAATGATGAAAATTTCAGCCGTTATATGTGAGCTTAACCCATTTCACGCCGGACACCGCTTCATTTTTGAAAAAGCCGCCACCGACAGCGACATTGTAATCGCCGTTATGAGCGGTAATTTCGTCCAGCGCGGTGAGTGTGCGGTATACGATAAATACAGACGAGCCGTAAGTGCCGTGTCGGGCGGCGCAAATGTATGCGTTGAAATCCCTTTTCCTTTTTCTTCCTCTTCGGCAGAATATTTTGCAAAAGCCGGCGTGAGAATAGCGGAAAATCTGTATGCAACGGATCTATGGTTCGGAAGTGAATGCGGAGATGCAGATGCACTGAAAATAGCAGCGGCAGTCCTTGACTCTCAGCCTTTCACTAAGAACAGCCGTGCCGCAGACGCAAGAGCTGAAATAATAAAAAAAGCATATCCGGACGTTCCCGAAAGCATTCTTTCGTCACCCAATGATATTCTCGCTGTTGAATATTGCCGCAGAGCATCCGTGAATCTGCACGCCGTCAAAAGGATCGATACGGAAAGCGCCTCCGAAATCAGATCGCGGCTTTATGAAAATGATGAGAACGCCGTATCTCCGGACGAACTGACAAGACTTGAATTCCTTAAGCTCAGATCGGATAACCGCTCGCCCGAAACCGCAGAATCCGCAGGCGGCGTCGGCGGAAGACTGTATAACTCAGCGCAGAAAACAAATGACCCCGAAAAGCTCTATGAGCTTGCGGCTACAAAAAGATATACTAATTCGAGACTGAGAAGAGCGGCGCTCTATTATCTCTGCAACACGGATTTGAAGGATATCAGAGCAGACGCTGCATTTACACGTCTTCTTGCGGCAGATGAAAAGGGAAGACAATATCTGTCTTTGATCAGAAATAAGTGTGAATTGCCCGTAATTACTAATGCTTCCGACCGATATTCATTGTCTGGTGCGGCTCTGACTCAATATAATCTGTCTGAATTTTCGGATAGAATTTACACGCTTGCAGCCGGTATTGACGATCCTGCATATTTTTCAAAAATACACCCGCAAATGATATGAAAAAAAGCTCTGTAATTATTGACAAATAATGACATATTATCTATAATTGTTAGAGAAATTCGAGGAAGGTAATTTTTCATGTACATCGGAATAGATCTCGGCACTACCGGATGCAAAACGGTGATGTTCGATGCAGACGGAAAAGTACTGTGTGAATATAACAGAGAATATGAGCTTATTTTCAAGGGTTCGTATGTTGAGCAGGACGCCAATGAATGGTGGTTCCTCATTTGTGACGGACTTCGGCACGTTGTTTCGGAAACCGGTATTTCGGCAGTAAAAGGTATCTCCGTAAGCACGCAGAGCATTTCTTTTGTTCCCGTTGATGAGGAAGGAAAAACACTGTACAATGCCATAAGCTGGCTTGATATGCGCGCCGAGAGCTATGCCGAAAAGCTTCGTGATACTTTCGGAGAACAGAAAATATTCGGTATTACCGGCAAACCCTGCATACCCGATTATTCTCTCCCCAAGCTCTGCTGGTTTTATGACAACTGCAGGGAAATATATGACAAAGCATACAAGTTCCTTTTCCCGCTTGATTTCATCAATATGCGTCTGTGCGGCAAACCCCTGACCGACTACACGGTCGCAGGCGGCTCTATGCTTTACGATATACACAATAAGTGCTGGGACCGTGAACTGCTTGATTTCGCTCATTTCGATGTTTCAAAATTACCCGATGTTGGTTGTATGGGCGATGAAGTAGGAGAAATTTTACCTAAAGTCGCCAACAGATGCGGAATTGACCCCGGATGTAAAGTGTACCTCGGCGGTCAGGACCAGAAACTCGCTGCAATAGGTGCAGGCATCAAGGATGGTGTGTGCACGGTTTCATTTGGTACAGCGACCGCAATTTCGAAATTCACCGAAGGTGCTGTCGGCGGTTCCTGCCTTTTCCGCTTTAATGACGATAAGTATATTTCGGAAACCGCGCTTATGACTACCGGTGCGGCTCTTCGCTGGCTTTCGAAAAACCTTTACGGTGGAAAAACCTATAAGGAAATGGATGCGCTGGCCGAAGAATCAGAGCCCGGAGCGAACGGCGTTACCTTTGATTGCAGTCTTCATTCCGGCGGTACGATTTCCGGAATAACGCTTTCAACTACTCAGGCCGATATCATTTATGCTCTCTATGAGGGCGTTTCCAAAGATATTAGTGATGCTGTTAAATCGCTCGGAGGAGCCGAAAGTCTTAAAGTTTTCGGCGGCGGTTCCAAAAGCGATATCTGGTGTAAGATACTTGCCAGAGTTTCCGGCATTCCAGTTGAAATTCTCGATACCTGTGAAACCGGTTCTCTCGGCGCAGCCATCCTTGCTTCATGCGGAAAGATCCCGGCGGCCGGCACTAAAAAGATTTTTGAATCGTAAATAATTTATTTAAGGAGATATAAACATGTTCACTTTCGATCCCGCTCCCTTCGTCCCTTACAAAAATAAGGAAATCCTCGAAAAGTGCAGAAACATCAAGCGCGAGGATATGGAGAAGCACCCCAATCCCAATTTCCGTATTCACATCGTTCCCAATGTAGACGGCATCTGGATAGGTGATATGGTTGCAAGAATCGCAAAATCGGATATGATGAACGAGAAACTCACCATGATCCTTCCTAACCCCTGTCCAGTTGAATATATGGCTGTTGCCGAGTCCATTAACCGGCTTAATATCAATTGCCGCAACGTGCATATTTTCTGCATGGATGAATGGGCTGATCAGGACGGCAATATCGCTCCTCTTGATTATGCCGCAGGATTTGCTCACAGCAACGTTAAGTATTTCTGGGGCAAAATCAGAGAGGACCTTCGTATGCCTCTCTCCCAGGTACATTATCCCACCAACGAAAACATCAATGATTATTCTAAGATGATCGCCGACTGCGGTGAAGGCGGTGCCGATATATGCTATTCCGGTCCCGGCTGGGCAGGTCACCTGGCATTTATCGATCCCTGCACCCCCGAGTTCGGCTGTCCTCCCATTGAAGAGTACATAAACATGGAAGCAAGAGTCATTACTCTTAATCCCATGACCATCATGCAGAACTCTCTCCATGGCTGCTTCGGCTGCTCCGGAGATATTGCCAACGTACCTCCCAAGGCTGCAACTATCGGCCCTGTTGATGCTAAGAACTCAAGAAACCGTTTTGAGATGCACGCCATCACGACTATGGGTACTTTCTCCGCATGGCAGAGAATGATCTCCCGTCTTGTTTGCTACGGTGAAGTAACTCCTCTGGTTCCTTCTTCCATGCTTCAGCTCTGGGACACCGACGTTTATATGTCGGAAGAGATCGCAAAGCCCTTTGATTGCTGGGAGACTGTAGGATATTAATATGACTGAATTTACTTTGTTCGGCAGGTCCGTAATTGCCGGCGAGGTAGTGGAAAATGCGGCTGTTGCGGTACGTGACAGTCGCATAATCTACGCCGGGGAAAAATCATCGGCTCCCGAGTGCGGCGATAAGATCACCGTTGACGGCTGGATCCTGCCCGGATTCATCGACATACATTGCCATGCCGGCGGTATTAAATGGGTTTACGAGGATTTGAAAGAAGCTTCGGAATTTCATCTGAAGCACGGTACCACATCCATGTGCGCAACGCTCTACCGCGATCTGGGGCTGGAGTTTCTGCGCACGGCCATTGAGAGGATCGCATCTCTGATGCCCGAATGCCCCAACGTTATGGGTGTTCATCTTGAAGGTCCGTATCTCAATCCTAATTACGGTGCATTCAGCACCGGAGTCGGACTCGATGCAAAGCCCTCGGATTATCTGCCACTGATAGATAACCCTGTTGTTCGACACGTAACGTTTGCTCCCGAGGTCAAGGGCACCGATCAGTTCCTTCGTGATCTTGTAAGCCGAGGTATAGTGCCCGCTGTCGGTCACAGCGCAGCATCTCCCGAGGATATAAGAAGAGTATCTGCGGCAGGCGTTAAAAACGTAACGCACCTTTTTGACGCTACCGGCGCTTCCATTATGCCGACTCGCTGGATGGGCACTATTGAAACGGATTTCAATTCTGCCGTTCTTCTGGAGGATGATCTCACCTATGAGATTATCTGCGATAAAAACGGTGTCCACGTCCGTCCCGAGATGGTCAAGCTTGTAAAGAAGATTGCCGGCGCTGACCGTATTATAGGCATCACGGATGCCTGCGGCGGCGAAGGACAGGGCGAAGACGTCAATATTGTGAACGATGAGCTTGACGGCTCGAAGCTCACAATGAACGCAGTTGCAAGAAATTTCTACAACCTGGGCTTTACCATGCCAGAAGTGGTAAAAGTTACAAGTTCAAATGCCGCCCGTCTTATGGGCATTTATGATAAGAAGGGCTCTGTTGAAGCCGGAAAAGACGCCGATATTGTCACTCTTGACTCCGATTTCAATGTAATCAACGTTTATAAATCTTAATTCAAAGAAGGTATAAAGAAAATGCTTAAAGCAGGAATTGCTATTGTCGACATCTCACCCAAGGAAGGGGTGCAGATGGCAGGCTATCCCCATTGTCCCAGACCGAATATCGGTATCCATGATCCTCTCTATTGCGGAGCTCTTTACCTGAACAACGGTAAAGACGATATCGTAATGGTGACTCTCGATCTTCTGTTCTTCGGTAAGAAGTACTGCAGACAGATCCGTGAGAAAATCGGCGGAAACATTATGTTCACCACCTCTCATACACATTCGGGTCCCTGGTCCGCAACGCCTCTCGCATCAGAGATCGCGGAAGGACTTCATGATGACCCCACTTATATTGCAGAGCTTCTTCCCAAAGTTGAAGCCTGTATCAGAGAAGCAAAAGCAAATACCTTTGAAGCAACTGTCGGTATCGGTATCGGACATTGCGGAAAAGAGCAGGGTGTCGGCGGAAACAGAAGATTCAAAAACGGCCTGCAGGATGACAGCGTAAACGTTATCTGCGTTAAGGATACCGAGGGTACTGTCAGAGGAATCCTTACCAACTATGCACTTCATCCTACATATCTGCATGCGGAAAACCTCTATGTAACCGCTGATTATCCCGGATATATGAGAAGATATTTCCATTTTGCTTATCCTGAAGCTAAATTTATGTTTGCACAGGGTACATCCGGTAACCAGTCCTCCAGATATCACAGAGTCGGTCAGAACTTTGAGGAATCCGCTCGTGTCGGTTCAACCCTTGCTGTTGAGGTCTTCCATACCATTGAGAGAATGGAATTCAAGGATGACTTTGATATCTGCTTCAAATCCGCTGAGGTAGAGCTTCCCATCAGAGAGTATCCTCCGCTGGACGTTGCTACCAGAGAAATGGAAGAGGCACGCAAGGCTTTCCGTGAAATGCCCGATGACGACTATATCAAGAAACGTAACTGCGAGCTTGAAATGTTCGGTAAGGAAAATACCTTCTATTATTCCGAAATCGCCGCAAAGGGTAAAATATCCGATGATGAGCTCCCCTGCGAGGTTATGACTCTGAAGCTGGGTGATACTCTTATCTGCGCAACTCAGGGCGAGATCTTCGTTGAGTACGGTCTCGAACTCAAGGAAGCTTCTCCTTATAAGCAGACATTTGTATTCGAGCTTACAAATGGATCTCTTCCCGGATACATATTCACTCCCGATGCTGTCAACGACGGCGGCTATGAAGTCGGTACATCCATATTTACCGGCGAAGCAGGCGGCATCATCGTTGATGCGATCAAAAAGCTTTTCTGAGAAAGGGAAGAACTATGGAAAGAGCTAATATAATCGACAGATTCCGCCTTGACGGAAAAGTTGCTCTTGTAACCGGAGGTTCCGGTTATTACGGAAAGCAGATGGTCATTGCTCTCGCGGATGCCGGCGCTACCGTTTGCTGTGCTTCCAGAGGATATGACAAGTGTAAGACTTTCTGTGATGAGCTCAATAAAATGGGCTATGAGAAGGTATATGCGGACAGCTACGATCAGGAGGATGAAGAGAGCATCAAAGCGCTTCTTGACAGAATGATCGCACGTGACGGCCAAGTTGATATCCTTGTAAATAACTCCGTTCTCCGTCCCATGGGCGAATACGACGGTCCCATTGAAGACTTTGCAAAGTCTATGGCAGTTAACTGCACAGGACTGTTTGCGATCACCCGTGCATTCGGAAATCATATGGAGAAAATGGGCGGCGGAAGCATTATCAATATAGGTTCCTATATGGGTATCTGCGGCTCAAACCCCTATCTCTATGAGGGACATCCCGAAATGGATGCTATCGGCGCACCCGATTATTTCTTCCACAAAGGCGGTATGCTGAATCTTACCAGATTCATGGCGGGAAGATACGGCGCCGCAGGCGTCAGAGTTAACTGCCTCAATCTGGGCGGACTCTTCAATAACCAGCATCCCGATTTTCTTGAAAAATATGCAAAGATGACTTACCTCGGCAGAATGGCAAACGAGAAAGACATTCAGGGCGTTCTCGTATTCCTGGCATCCGATGCATCATCTTATATTACCGGCGCTGCTATCAACGTTGATGGCGGTTATACTGCAAGATAGGATAAAATTTAGGACATAAAGAGGCTAATTATGCAGACTATTCACATGAGAGAAAGCAGAGTACTTCGCCAGATGAGATCCGGCAAAGTAGCTACTTGCATCAAACTTAACCTTAGCGATCTCCGTAATGTTGAGATTGCCGCCATGTGCGGTTTTGACTGTGTCTGGGTAGACATGGAGCATGTACCCAATGATATGTCTTTCATTGAGAATTCCGTCAGAGCTGCAAAGAATTTTGACGTTGACGTCCTTACGAGAGTGTCAAAAGGATGTTACAGCGACATCGTCCGCCCTCTCGAGGGTGATTCCTCCGGCATCATGGTTCCTCATCTTATGAGCCTTGAGGAAGCAAAGAAAATCGTTTATTTCACCAAATTCCATCCCGTTGGCAGAAGACCCATCGACGGCGGAAATGCTGACGGTGCATACTGTCTTGTCAACGAGTTTGAATATGTAAAATCTGCAAACGAGCAGAGATTCGTTGTAGTTCAGATCGAAGATCCCGAGCCTCTCACCGAGCTTGAGGAGATCTGTGCGCTTCCCGGAATCGACATGATTTTCTTCGGCCCCGGCGATTTCAGCCAGGGTATCGGACATCCTTACGAGTGTGATCTTCCCGAAATCATCGAAACCAGAAAGAAGATCGCAGAATGTGCACGCCGTCACGGTAAGTGGGCAGGTACGGTAGGCGGACCCGGTAACTTCGATGAACTTGTTTCGGAAGGATATACCTTTATTTCCGCCGGCGCCGACGTTGTCGGTCTGTGGCAGTACTACGGCAATATCGCCGATTCCATCAGCGGAAGAACGATTTCCGAGGTCAAATAATGAAATTCAAAACTATATGCGGCTCCCGCGTTTCCGAGATGTCTCTCGGTACGGTACAGCTCGGTATGAATTACGGCATCGCCAATAATGCTGGCCAGCCCAAACAAGAGCAGAGCTTTGAAATGCTCAGAACTGCTCTCGATAACGGTGTGTGCAGCCTTGATACCGCAAGAGCATACGGAAATTCCGAGGACGTACTCGGTAAATTCCTCGCAACAGTTGAGGAGAAACCTTTTATCACAACAAAAGTTCCCGAGTTCACGGTAGAAGACGATGCTGAGATAGAGAAGTTCATCATTGAAAACGTTGAAACATCCCTCTCAAAGCTTGGTGTTTCCAAAGTAAATAACATCATGCTCCATAATTCCCGCAACCTTTATCATAAGGCAGACATTACGGCAAAAATTATGGGCACGCTTCCTTCAAGAGGATACTGTGACATGGTCGGCGTATCCGTTTATACGGAAGAGGACGTTTATGAAGTCCTCAAGCATCCCGAGTACACCGCGACACAGATACCCATGAGCATTTTTGACCAGAGGCTCATTAACTGCGGAGTAGTTGAAAAGCTCCGTTTGAGAGAATTCACCGTATTCGTAAGAAGCGTATTCCTGCAGGGCGTTTTCTTCCTCGATACGGATACGATGACCGACCCTATCCTCCTTGAGTATGCAAAACCGAAGATACTTAAGCTTCGTGAATACGCAGAAAAAGAGGGAATGAGCATCGCCGAGATCGCAATCTCATTTATGCGTGACGTGCCCGGCATCACAAGCCTTGTGCTTGGATCCGATAACAGCTCCCAGGTACTTGCAAATGCGAAGTATTTTGAGGCTCCTCACATCAGCGAGGAAACAACTGCGGCGATCAAAGAAACATTTAAGGACGTGAATATTCCCAAAATCATGGAAGTTCTGTCACGTCCTAAAAAGTAAATCAAGAAAGGTTTGGCAATAAAAATGGCAAAAGTACCGCTTGGTGATAAAGAACTGAAAATTGGTATCCTCGGTATGACCGAGGGTAACGGACATCCCTATTCGTGGAGCGCCATGTTCAACGGATATAACAAGGAATATATGGATGATTGCCCTTTCCCCGTAATTCCCGAGTACCTTTATAAGCAGCCTGCTTGTACGATCGGAATTCCCGGAGCTCATATTACCCATATCTGCTGCACGGGATATGCCGAAAGAGAAATGGCAGAGCACATGGCAAAAGCCTCCAATATTCCCAACGTTGTTGACGATCCCCTTGAAATGATAGGTCAGGTCGATGCAGTTATTTGCGCTACCGACGACGGCAATGAGCACGTTGAGCGCTGCAAGCCTTTCCTCGATGCTGGAATTCCCATGTTTATCGACAAGCCTCTTGTAAACACCGAAGAGGACCTTCAGACGTTCGTAAAGTGGAGAAAAGAAGGTAAACAGTTTATTACTTCTTCCTGCATGAGATATGCAAAAGAGTTTGAGCCATATTATGCTTCCACATATGAGCTCGGAAAACTCATGTACATCTGCGCGCCTATGTCAAAGAAGTGGGAAACCTACGGAATTCATGCACTTGAACAGATGTATCCTCTCCTCGGCTCCGGCTTTATTTCCGCACAGAATACTGGCATATATGAGCAGGCACAGGTGCATCTTATCCATAAAAGCGGTTGCCGTGTTGATATTCCGCAGGGAATCGGCATGGCCGGTTCCGGTATGCTTATGATCGGTACTGCTGGAAGCAACTACGTGCAGTGCAACGATTCATATTATGCATTCAAGAAACAGCTTGACCTGTTCGTAAACTGGCTCCGCACCGGCGTTGAGCCTGTTCCTTTCGAGGATAGTGTTGAGCTTATGAAGCTTGTTATCGCGGGACTCAGAAGCCGTGAAGAAGGCGGAAGGGTCGTAGAATTATCCGAAATCAAAGCTGAATAATTAAAAACAGAGCCTGCGGTTTCCCCGCAGGCTCTGTTTTTATCCTTGTACTTTGCACAATTATCCAATTGACATTTTGTTAAAAGTTCCTAAAATGAATGATATGTTCAAGATTTATTCAAAAAATGTCCTCTTTTCATTGACTTTTCGCTGTTTTTGAATTATAATTACTACATTAAGTGTAAATCTCTGATTTACCTTTAATAATCTGTTTGCACCAGAAGGTGCAAGAAAGGAAAAATCATGAAGAAAATTTTAGCACTCGTACTTGCAGTTTCTCTCTGCCTCGGTTGCGCTCTGTTCGTTACCTCCTGCGGTGAGAAGACTGACGAAAAAGTAATTTACATCGGCGTTTTCGAGCCTTCCTCCGGTGACAACGGCGCAGGCGGCAAGCAGGAAACTCTCGGTATGCAGTATGCGAACTACCTCACTCCTACCGTTACTATCGGCGGTGAAGAGTACAAGGTAGAGCTCAAGTATGCTGACAACGAGTCTTCCAACGACAAGGCTGTATCCGCAGCCTCCACTCTCGTATCCGCAGGCTGTTCCGTAGTTCTCGGTTCTTACGGTTCTTCCGTATCCATCGCCGGTTCCGATACTTTCAAGGATGCAGGCATTCCCGTTATCGGTGTTACATGTACCAACCCTCAGGTTACCGAGGGCAACGATCACTACTTCAGAGTATGCTTCCTGGATCCCTTCCAGGGCACGGTTCTTGCTAACTTCGCATCCGAGCAGTTCGGTGCAAAGAAGGCATACTGCCTCGGCCAGCTCGGAAACGACTACGACCAGGGTCTGATCAACTACTTCGCACAGGCAGCTGAGAGCCTCGGCATGTCCGTAACTCAGGAATCCTTCCAGAAGGACAACTCCGACTTCACTTCTTTCCTCACCAAGGCTAAGAATGAGGGCGCTGAAGTTATTTTCGCTCCTTGCTCTATCTCCTATGCTCAGCTTATCGTTGACCAGGCAGATGCGCAGGGTATCAACATTCCGATCGTTGCAGGCGACACATGGGATTCCAACGTTATCCTCGAAGCCGCAACCGGCAAGGATCTTCAGATCTACGTTTCCACCTTCTATCAGGAAGGCGGCAACCCCGAATTCGATAACGGCATCAAGGAATGGCTCAACACCGAGGGCAACGAGCAGTATCTGACCAACAACGGCGGCAACGATATCATCGCAGCTGTTTCCGCAATGGGTTACGATGCATACTATACCGCACTTGAGGCTATCAAGGCAGCTGATTCCAAAGATCCTGCCAAGATCATGGCAGCTCTTCCCGGCGTTACCTACACCGGTGTCAGCGGCAACATCCAGTTCGACGAGATCGGCGATGCTATCCGTGACACTGCTTATATCAAAAGCGCTAATACCGAGACCGGTGCTTGGGACTTCGTTTCTCAGCAGTCCGTTAAGTAATTTATCGCTATAAGAGTATTGAGATTATGGCGGGAACAATACAGTTCTCGCCATAACTCTTTCAAAAGGAAAGTGCTTAGAAATTCTTTCTTTTTGAAGAGAGTATTTTTAAGCATTTTGCAAATCAACTGGAGGCAATACATATATTATGGCTGCTTTTCTTGCTAAAAATCTGCCGTATATTCTTGCCGGAATATCCGTCGGCGGTCAGTACGCTCTGATTGCCATAGGATATACCATGGTGTACGGTATATTGAGACTGATAAATTTCGCTCACGGCGATATCTTTATGGTCTCCGGTCTTGTGATGGTGTATCTTACCGCATCGGGACTGCCTTTCTATATTACGATCCCCATTGTGATCATAGCCACGATAATCCTCGGCGTTGTGATTGAGCGTGTTGCTTACAAGCCGCTCCGTTCCGCGCCCAGAATGTCCGTTATGATATCTGCGATCGGCGTATCGTATCTTCTTCAGAACTGCGCTCTTTATTTTACCGGAGGTCTTCCCAAGATCTATCCCAAGATCCCGTGGCTTTCCGATAAAATCACTGTGTTTGGTGCAACAACAAGCCGAGTCACCGTTATCACTCCCGTGATAGTAATCGTTCTTGTAGCCATTCTTGTTATATTTATCAAGTATACAAAGATCGGTATGGCTATGCGCGCGGTTTCCAAGGACTTTACGACATCGCAGCTCATGGGCATTAAAATCAATTCCGTAATTTCCTTTACCTTTATTATCGGATGCGGTCTTGCGGCAGTCGGATCTCTGCTGTATTTTTCCAATTACTCATCCGTAATTCCCACGTCCGGCGCAATGCCCGGTCTTAAAGCATTCGTTGCCGCTGTATTCGGAGGCATCGGCTCTGTTCCCGGTGCTGTCGTAGGTGCATTCATCATAGGTATCTGCGAGAACATTATTAAGGGCCTCGGCTATACCACGTTCTCCGATGCTTTCACTTTCGTTCTTCTGATAGTCATCCTTGCCGTTAAACCTACCGGTATTTTCGGTGAGAAGACTACGGATAAGGTGTGAGGTGCAGTATGAGTAAAATGATAAATCAGAAAAAATCATACAAAGGTACCCTTGTTGCCTTGATCTGCATCGCAGTCGTATTTGTGCTCTTGCTTCTGCTTGATAACGTTTTCCCCATGAATTCGTTCACTCTGATGCTGATACCCGTTCTTAAAAAGGGAGCCATATATTCTCTGGTTTGTGTTTCAATGAACCTTCTGAACGGCTTCACGGGTCTGTTCTCCCTTGGTCAGGCAGGATTCATGCTTCTCGGTGCATACACTTATGCGGCGTTCTCTATCTCTGCCGCTTCCCATGATGCAGTATATCAGTATTTTGACGGCGGACTCATTAAATTCTCGATCCCCGAGATTTTTGCCGAAGTCCTCGGTGAAAATGCAGGTAATTTCTTCGGGTCTGTTGCATGTATCATTATAGCAGGCGCTGTCGCTGCATTTTTTGCATTCCTCATCGGTATTCCCGTGCTTCGGCTCAAGAGTGACTACCTTGCCATAGCCTCTCTCGGATTTGCGGAGATCATCAGAGCGTTTGCACAGTGGGACGTGCTCGGACCTGTTACAAACGGTTCGAACCTGCTTCGCAAGTATACTTCATTCTCCGATATGAAGATTACCTTCGGAAGCTTTACTCTCAAGTTAAGTACGCTGTTTCCGTTCATCATTGTCGCTCTTTGTATACTCCTTATAGTGCTTCTCATTAATTCTTCGTTCGGCAGAGCTTTCAAAGCTATACGTGATGATGAGGTCGCAGCAGAAGCAATGGGCATCAATCTTGCAAAGCACAAGAGAATGTCATTTGTTATAAGCTCCTTCTTCGCCGGTGTCGGCGGTGCGCTTCTCGCAATGTACCAGACAACCGTGCAGGCAAGTGCCTTTATGACAGCTATGACATACGAGATCCTTCTCATCGTAGTAATTGGCGGTATAGGCTCCGTTACCGGAAGCTGTATCGGTGCGTTCCTTTATATCGCATGCTCTGAATGGTGGCTCAGATTTCTTGACAGCGGTGAAGTGTTCGGTCTTTCCGTTCCGTTCTTCCGTGACGGTTTCAGAAAAGTCGTGTTCTCCGTCGTCATTATGATAATCGTGCTGTTCTTCTCCAAGGGAATCATGGGAGATAAAGAACTGTCGTTCAGTAAGCTTTTCTCAAAAAAGAAAAATAAATCTGCGGAGGTAACGGAAAATGAGCAGTAATGTATTACACGTTGAAAACGTTACCATGCAGTTCGGCGGTGTTGTCGCCGTAAATAACCTCACTCTTGACATCAACAAAGGTGAAATCGTAGCTCTTATCGGTCCTAACGGTGCCGGAAAAACCACGGCGTTCAACTGCGTGACCGGTGTTTACGAACCGACGAACGGACTTGTTGAATTCAACGGTGAAACGATTGTCCGCAATCATCCTCACGGCAAGATGGTCAGAAATTATAAGGGTGAGAACGCGGATATGTATCTCGGCAAGGTGCTACATCCTACACCCGATGTAATTACGAAGAAGGGAATTGCCCGTACTTTCCAGAACATACGTCTTTGGAAGAGCATGACGGTGTTTGACAACGTTCTGACAGCAAAGCACCTCAATGCTAAACAAAGCGTGTTTTCCGCCATGTTCCATCTCAATGCCTCCGAAGAAAAACTGATGCGTGAGGAAACCATGGAACTGCTCGTTGAGCAGGGCCTCGATAAATTTGCTGATGAGCTTGCCACGTCTCTTCCTTACGGATATCAGAGAAGACTGGAGATCGCTCGTGCTCTCGCAACAAAGCCCTCTCTTCTTCTGCTTGACGAGCCCGCCGCAGGTATGAACCCGCAGGAAACGTCAGAGCTTTCTCAGTTCATTTGTGACATACGTGATAAATATGATCTTTCCGTATTCCTTATTGAGCATCACATGAACCTTGTCATGGATATTTCCGACAGAATATACGTTATCGATTTCGGAAAAGTCATCAGCCAGGGCGTACCCGCCGAGGTACAGGCTGATCAGCGTGTTATTGATGCATATTTGGGGGTGAGCGACGTTGGATAACATTCTCGAAATTAAAGATCTGTACGTCAGCTACGGCGGTATAGAAGCCGTTAAGGGTATAAGCTTAAGCGTTCCGAAGGGACAGATAGTAACTCTCATCGGTGCCAACGGTGCGGGAAAGAGCACCACACTTAAAGCAATTTCCGGACTTGTTAAACCCAAGAAAGCAGAAATTACATACAAAGATAAGAGTCTTATCGGTCTTTCTCCCGATAAGATAGTTAAGTCAGGAGTAGTCATGGTACCGGAGGGAAGACGTGTTTTCCCGAACCTTACCGTAAAAGAAAACCTTCGCATCGGCGCATATCTCCGAAAGGATGACCTCTCCGGGGATTTTGAGTACGTATATTCGCTGTTTCCTCGTCTTAAGGAAAGAGAGTGGCAGCTTGCCGGAACGCTTTCCGGCGGTGAACAGCAGATGCTTGCAGTAGGCAGAGCGCTCATGTCACGTCCCGAACTTCTTATGATGGATGAGCCTTCACTTGGACTTGCTCCTCTTGTTGTACAGGATATCTTCAAGATCATTCGCACTATAAACGATAACGGCATCACCGTTCTCCTTATAGAACAGAATGCCAATATGGCACTTCAGATCTGTGATAAAGCTTACGTTCTTGAAACGGGTTCCATCACCATGGAGGGAACAGGCGCAGAGCTCCTTTCCAATGAAGCTGTCAAAGAAGCATATCTCGGTAAGAGAAAAGAACAGTAAAATAAAAACGGCCGGACTGTGTCCGGCTGTTTTTCATCTTGTCATGTCCGCGATATTCTGCATCACGGTTCCTATAGTGTCCATAGCGTTTGCAGCCTTTGTGCGAAGTGTATCGGCAGTTCTTGAACAGCCGCATGATTTCGTCTTCTTCATATTTTTCAGAAGGACTGCGGCCGCAGTACCCAGTGCCGAACCGATTATCATTCCGCATGCAATATATTTTGCAAGGCAGGACATACCGTTTGTATTCTTTGTCATAATATTTACCCCGTTTGCTGTATTACGTGAAATTCATCACAGTAATATTGTTGGCATCTATGGTATAAATATATATGGCAAATTAAAGTGGTTGTGGCTATTTGTTTCTGTTCTGCCTCAGTATTTCATATGAGAGGATCGACGCGGCAGAAGCGGCAGACAGAGAGCCTTTGAAATCACGTCCGTAATCGAGACGAACTGTCAGATCGCAAAGATTCAGAACTGAAGAAGAAATACCCCGTTTTTCGCCGCCTACGATAAGAAACAGAGGAAGGGAAAGATCTGCATCAAAAGCGGAAACGGAATCACGTATTCCGGCGGCGGCTATTTTAATATTTCTGTCTTTGAAAAACTTACATGCCGCGGTGCCTTCTGCAGTATATAACGGCAGAAGCTCCGATGCACCGGCTGATGATCTGCATACGACGCCGGCTGCACTCATCCAGTTTCTCGGGGTAAGTATAACTGCATCTGCTCCGGCGGCATATATTGAGCGCAGTGCATAACCGAAATTATAAGGATCTTCAATACCGTCGATCATGACGTAAAATCCTTTTTCAGACACGCTTAATCCGTCGATTCCGGGAATGGACCTGTCGGAGCATTCTGCAATGATGCCTCCGTGTGAATTGCCGGTTGAAAGCATTTCTATTTGGTCCCCGGTTACAAAATCCATACTATAACCGTGAACATCTTTCATTTTAGTGAGAAAATTGACCTCACGGGCCTTCTTTTCGCACTTTTCACGGTCAATGAGTATTCTTTCGATCTTTCTGTAACCGCCGTTTATAACGGCTGATATCGAAGTTATTCCTTCGAAGATGAGTGAATCACCCTGTCTTGAAATTTCTTTTTTCATAGTTTCAGTTAAAAAAGCGGCAGAGCCGCTTTTTTATTATTCCTTACCTGCATTCATTTTGAGATAAGCGTTGATGAAACCGTCGATGTTTCCGTCCATAACGCTCTGGATATTACCGTCTTCAAAACCGGTGCGCGTATCTTTTGCAAGAGTGTAGGGCATAAACACGTAAGAACGTATCTGTGATCCCCATTCGATGTTTGTCTTATTACCCTGTATATCCTCGATACGGTCAAGCTTTTCTCTCTGCTTGATTTCCATAAGCTTGGATTTCAGCATTTTGAGAGCGGTTTCCTTGTTCTGAAGCTGACTGCGCTCGGTCTGACATCCCACAACGATACCCGTGGGTATATGAACGATTCTGATAGCGGACTCGGTCTTGTTTATGTGCTGGCCGCCGGCTCCGCTTGATTTGTGAGTCGTGATCTCAAGGTCTTCTTCTTTCAGCTCTATTGAGTTGTCATCCTCAAATTCGGGAAGCACCTCAACGGAAGCAAATGACGTATGTCTTCTGCCGGAGCCGTCAAAAGGAGAAATTCTGACTAAACGGTGAACGCCGTTCTCACTTTTAAGATATCCGTAAGCATTAAGACCTTCAATAGTGATCGTAGCGGATTTGATGCCTGCTTCATCGCCGTCAAGCCAGTCTATGAGCTTAACGTTATATCCGTGAGATTCGCCCCAACGGGTATACATACGGTAAAGCATCTGAGCCCAGTCCTGTGCCTCTGTGCCGCCTGCGCCGGGATGGAAGCTGAGGATCGCATTATTGTGGTCGTATTCTCCGGAGAGAAGAACTTCAATGCGCTGTTTTTCTTCTTCGTTTTCGATTTCGGAGACTTCATTGAGGATCTCTTCTTTCATGTCTTCGTCATTTTCCTCAATGGCGAGCTCACAGAGAGTAATGGCATCCTCAAGCTTTGCACAGAGCTTTTCATATCTCTCGATTTTGTCCTTTATCTGCTTTGTCTGACGAAGAATTTTCCCGGAATTTTCCTGGTCGTTCCAGAAATCGGGCTCGAGTGCTTTCTTATCAAGTGCTTCTGCTTCGTCTTTAAGCTGGTTAATACGCAAGGCACTGCCCAGTTCTTTCAGATCTTCTCTGAAGTTTGTTAGCTTATATTTGGCTTCTTCAATTTCAATGATCATAATCAGTCCTCTGAATCTATATCAATAAAGTCAAGTTTGGGAGCGTGAGCACCCTTGGGCGGTACACGCTTCAGCGGATCATAAGAGAATTTGCGGCAGGTGTATCCTTTGTTAACTATACCTTTGTCAGAGCACAGCACTGTGTCCTCATGAAATAAAGGAGCTGCATTCTCACAGTATGCACATATCTTTTCACACTTATCAAGCACAGCTTTCACCGCCTTTCTTTCTCATTAACTAATTTATTATATAAAAATTATTGTCATAAATCAAGTGATTTTTTCATTTTATGACTCTTAAATGTTATTTTTGCCATAAACATCAATATAACCGGCAACAAAGCGTAAGAGCAGGCGGGAGATATTTCCGCTGAAAATACATTGGCGATCTGTTCCGGCGGCGAGAAAGGCAGGATCAGCAACGCACAGATAACGCCCTGCAAAAGCTTGACTATTATAAGCTTTTTCACGGATAAACCGTTTTCTGCGGCAAACGATGATACCTGTGATATTACGGACAAACCCGAAAAACCGACAGCGAATGCGCACATGCACAATGAATACTCCGTGCCAAAGCTGGATGCTGTCTGAGAGGCTGAGGTTATCTCGAGAAAAGAGATAACGGTAATATAGATCCGGCGGTCTTTAATCAGTAGCTTCAGGATCTCACTCAAAACCGAAAAAGTACAAATATAGCCGCATACCGTTATCACGGAGGTTACTGCTCCGTTGACCGAATCGGTGAATCTTTTTGAAGCAGGAACAGATGCGGCGCGAAAATCGCCACGACTTATGTGATGCGGATATATAAATCGTGTAATGATCACTCCGGAAAGGACACCTGATATCAGTTGAGCCGCATACAAGAGTATCCCGAGCTTTGTGCTTTTCCAAAATGATGCTCCGATCACGGACACTATGAATGCAGGTCCCGAATTGTTTGATACGGCTATAATCAGTTCTGCTTCCTCTTTTCCGGATATACCTCTTTTGTACATATCAACGGCGCATTTTGCACCGACGGGGAAACCGAAAAAGCATCCGAACAGAATCGGACACGAAGCTATATTTCCGAGCCCGTAAATTTTACCGAAAGGTAAATGCGAAACAAGCTTTATAAAGGTTTCGGAAGTTGTTAAAAGTCCCGAAATCAGCATAAAAGGGAACAGTACCGGGACAACGGAGCGGGCGCATAATTTCAAAGATCCGAACGCCGTTTCTTTAATTTCGTCCGGATACATGAAAAGAAATACAGTTACAAACACAAGAATGAAAACCAATATTATATCGGACCTTTTTTCCATTAATACACCCCCGGAATACTGCATATAAATGTATATGAATCAAAACACGGAAGGTTTCTATGGAAAAGCTGAAAAAACTTAAAAATCATGCCGAAACTCTTGCGGGAACCGCTTCTTTTATCGAGCTTATCGGGAACGGCGAGCTTATGGTATCCGGATGCCTGGGTATCAGCGATTATTCCGGCGAAAAAATCGTTGTTATGACACGGCTCGGGAAAGTATCAATATGCGGCAAGGATATGAAGCTGACCGTTTACAGAGGAGACGTGATGACTGTTGAGGGAACAGTTACAATGATCGATCTGGGAGATAATTAATGCTTGCTGATCTTATTCTCGGGACTGCCGAGCTTACATTCGAATTAACGGATGCGGGCCGTGTATTTTCACTTCTGTCAATCCTTGAAATACCATTTAATCATTCCGAAATCTGCGGAAATTCCGCAAAACTGCGAATTCCGTTATACAAGCTGACTGATATTAGCGAAATACGTGACATTGTAAAAGTCAGAATTTTCGGTTTGCCGAGGCTGCTGTACCTGTACGGGAAAAGGTGGGGGATCGCCGCGGGTGTTCTTATATTCAGTTTAATCGTTTATATTTCGGGAACCGTTATCTGGTCAATTGACGTAACCGGGAACAGTTCGGTATCCGATCAGTACATAACCGACACACTTGAAATAGCAGGATGTTCCGTCGGAACGCGAATAAAAGGGCTTGATTTTGATGACATAAACAACAGATTTCTTATTGAAAGTGACGGCATTGCCTGGATATCCGTCAATATGGACGGTACTCATGCGAACGTGGAGGTCAGGGAAATATCGGAAGGATATAAGAATACGGACAGTACTGTATACAATCTTATCGCGTCTGAGGACGGACAGATTGAGAGAATGGCCGCGATTGAGGGAAAACCGGTCGTTTTGATAGGTGACATTGTAAAGAAAGGAGATCTGCTCGTCAGCGGTGTCATCGCATACAATGAAAATCTATTAAGATTTGAGAGCGGAAAGGGAAGCGTTTTTGCAAGAGTTTCAAGATCATTTGACGTGGAAGTACCGTTTGAGCATACTGTAAAAAAGTATACCGGCAGAGAGTGTGTTGATAAATCCGTTATATTTTTCAAAAATAATATAAATCTTTTTACAAACTATGGAATTCCTTACGCATTATATGATACAATAGTATCGGAGAGTTGTGCGGATTTTTTCGGCACGCCTTTACCGCTGAAATTTCATAACGTCTGCCGCAGAGAGTATAAAACCGTGACCGAAAAATATACTCAGGATGAAGCGATGAATCGGCTGATGAGCTTATACAGATTAAAGCTGGCGGAAACCATCGGTACATCGCAGATGCTGACAAAGGAAGTTTCAACGGAAATTACGGACAACGCAGTAAGGCTTCACTGCGAGCTTTACTGTCTTGCTGATATTGCCGAAAAACGCGAGATCAAAATAAACTAACGGAAAGAGCTGAACGTATTGGCACAGAAAACTGTAAGTATTCCCAGCAATGAAATAACTCTGCGTATTTTCGGCAGCTTCGACAGAAATGTTCACAGGATCGAAGAGGCTTTCGGCGTGCGTATTTACAACCGCGAGGATGCCGCAAATGACTGCGACACAGTTGTTATCGAAGGCTCCGAGGCATCGTGTATCCCGGCGGCGGCTGTTGTCGAACAGCTGAAAAAGCTTTCTCAGATGAATGATACCATACCGGACCAGACTGTTGATTACGTTATTTCAATGATAGCGGACGGCAGAGGTGAAGAGCTCGAGGGATACGGCGACGACTGCATCTGCATTACCTCAAAGGGCCGCCCCATCAAGGCCAAAACTGTAGGACAGAAAAAATATGTTGAGGCTATTAAGAAAAACACCGTCGTTCTGGGTGTAGGTCCTGCAGGAACGGGTAAGACTTTTCTGGCGGTTGCAATGGCTGTTAAAGCGCTGAGAGCGCATGAGGTATCTCGAATTATCCTCACAAGACCTGCTGTTGAGGCGGGCGAGCGGCTCGGTTTTCTTCCCGGAGATCTTCAGAGTAAGATAGACCCTTATCTGCGTCCTCTGTATGACGCATTATATGAAATGCTCGGCATGGAGAACTGTGCCCGTCTTATGGAGAAAATGACGATTGAAATTGCACCGTTGGCGTACATGAGAGGCCGTACGCTTGATGATTGTTTCATCATACTTGATGAAGCGCAGAATACAACACCCGAGCAGATGAAAATGTTTCTGACCAGACTCGGCAACGGATCAAAAGCAGTTGTGACAGGTGACCTTACGCAGACTGACCTGCCTTTCGGGACAAGATCCGGTCTTCTCGAAGCCGTCAGGATACTTAAGGGTATCGAAGACATAGCTATTCACGAGTTTACCGACAGGGATGTTGTGCGTCACCGACTTGTACAGAAGATAATCCTTGCATATGAGAAATACGGCAGGGAAAAAGCGGAAAAAACCGCAAAAACATATAAAGCCCGCCGGAAGGGAGACAGAAATGACTCTTAAAACTTATTACACCAATTCACAGGACAAGTTTGATTTCGACATCACGCTCCGGAATCTTGTCCGTCGTTCTATACTTGCGGCTCTTACATATGAAAACGTAAAATATGACTGCGAGGTATCGGTAACATTTACTGATAACGAGGGCATACATGCGCTCAACAAGGCGTACAGAAAAAAAGACAGCGCAACGGACGTTCTCTCTTTCCCAATGTATGATTTCCGCGCCGGAGATACGCCGGTTGAAGGGTATGCGGCGGAGCTCGGAGATATTGTCATTTCTCTTGAAAGAGCGGACGAGCAGTCAAAGGAATTCGGTCACTCGTTCAAACGTGAAGTATCTTTTCTCACGGTACATTCCGTTCTTCATCTGCTGGGATACGATCATGAGCTTTCTCCTGAAGATGAGGAAGATATGTTCGCAAGGCAGAAAGATATTATGAAAATTCTTAAAATTGACAGATAACAGCGTGATAATTTAAAGGAACAGGTATTAACATGACAAAAACAGCATTTATTGCAATCGTAGGCCGCCCCAACGTCGGCAAATCCACGCTTATGAACGCTCTCCTCGGTGAGAAAATAGCAATAGTTTCATCAAAGCCCCAGACTACCCGTAACCGTATTATGGGAATACTGACTGAGGGCGAGAACCAGTTCGTATTTCTTGATACCCCCGGTATTCATAAAGCAAAAACAAAGCTCGGCAACTATATGATGAAGACCGTGCGTTCGTCTATCGGAAGTGCGGATGCCGTCATTCTTATTGCCGATGCTGGAAGAGGCCCCGGAGACATTGAGAAGAACATCTGCGAAAAAGTTAAAGCAGAAGAGCTTCCCGCAATGCTCGTGCTTAATAAAATAGACCTTTGCAACCGCGAAACGGTAGCGCAGACCATCGCACAGTACGCTGAGCTGTACGATTTCGATGCATTCGTTCCCGTAAGCGCGCTTAAAGAGAAGAATATTGCCGACGTTCTTATGGAGGCGGAAAAATTCCTTTATGAGGGCGATTGGTTCTTTGAGGAAGACATGATAACCGACCAGCCCGAAAAGCAGATCGCGGCGGAAATAATCCGTGAAAAACTGCTTCGTTGTCTTTCTAATGAAATACCTCACGGAAGCGCCGTTATGATAGAAGAATTCAAGGAATCTGACGATCTGATTTCAATTCGTGCCGAGATCTACTGCGAGAAAGAATCTCACAAGGGCATCATTGTCGGAAAGGGCGGAGAGATGCTCAAAAGGATCGGATCATATGCCCGTGAGGACCTTGAGGACTTCTTCGGGATGAAGGTCTATCTTAATCTTTGGGTCAAGGTAAAGGAAAACTGGAGAGACAGCGATTTCAGCCTCAACAACTTCGGATTCAATCCCAAAGAAATAGATTGATGGAACGTATCAGCGTAAAAGGGCTCAACGTCCGTGAAACAGACGTTGGAGAAAGTGATAAGATCATTACTCTTGTAACTGAAGAATACGGGCTCATGACCGTGACCGGAAAAGGTGTCAGAAGTCTTCGCAGCAAAAATATGGTTTCATGTCAGCCTTTTGCGTATGCAAATTACGTGCTGAGAAAGTCGAAAAAGTATTTTTATATTGAGGAAACAGAGCTTATAGACTGCTTTTTCGGTCTCAGATCTGATCTGGACAAGCTTTCTCTGGCGGCATACGTATGTGACGTATGCTGCAGCTGTTCTGTTGAAAATCAGCCGGATCCGGAGCTTTTACAGCTTACTCTGAACACGCTGTATGCCGTGGCCAACAAAGATATCCCTCTCAAAAAGATAAAAGCTGCATTTGAATTCCGCTGTGCGGCCGTCTGCGGCTTTTGCCCCGATCTTTCTCATTGTGACAGGTGCGGCAAAGAAAGCCACAATAAAATGTATCTGGACGTAATGAACGGCAGGCTTTTATGCGGCGATTGTAAACCTTTCACGGAAAAGGAAGAGATGATGGAGGACAACGGTACGGCGAGACTGTACTATCTTCTTTCCGAGGGCGTTCTCAGCGCCATGAGATATATAGTTGACTGTTCACCAGGCAAATTCCTTTCATTTAACGTTGACGAGGATGATATGTACCTTCTTTCACAGTACTGTGAAGGTTACCTTATAAATCACCTCGAACACGGTTTTTCAACACTTGATTTTTATAAATCCGTTTTATTATGAATGAAAAAAATTTAAGAAAACTCGAATTTGATAAAATAAGAGAAATGCTCGCATCTCATGCCGCAACAGACGGCGCCAAAAAGATGGCTCTTTCTCTGATGCCTTCTGACGATATTGACGTTGTCCGTCTTAATCAGAAGAGAACAGAAGATGCCAAAAGGCTTGCCGGTCAGAAGGGAAATCCTTCCTTCGGTTCTGTCAGGGATGTAATTGCCGCTTGTGAAAGAGCCGACAAGGATGCTACTCTCACGCACAGAGAACTGTTAGATTGTGCCGGAGTGCTCAGATGTGCCAGAGGCCTTATCGAATATATCAAAAGTGACAGAAAATTCGACACGACGCTCGATGAGGTATTTGACAGACTGATCGCAAAAAAAGATATCGAAACAAGGATCTTCAGATCTGTTATTTCCGAGGAAATGATAGCTGACGATGCAAGCCCCGAACTGCTTGAGATAAGACACAATATAAGAAAGACCAATTCCAAAATCGCAGATCTCATGCAGAAATACACCCAGGGAGGTTCATTCTCGAAATATCTCCAGGAAAACATCGTAACTACCAGAGGCGGTCGTTTCGTTATTCCCGTTAAAAGCGAATATAAGAACGAAGTACCGGGTCTGGTACATGATACGTCTGCTTCCGGCGCTACGCTTTTTATTGAGCCTATGAGCGTTGTCCAGGCAAATAACGAGCTGCGTGAGCTTCAGAGCAGGGAAGAATACGAATTAGAGCGTATTCTCCACGAGCTTTCACAGCTTGTATCAACCGTCAGCGCCATAATCGTTCACGATTACGAAAACATAACTTATATCGCTTTCGTATTCGCTTGCTCCGAGCTTGCATATGAAATGGACGCGATCTCCCCGGAAATTACCGAAAAGGGAACTGTTCTCCTTGAAAAATGCCGTCATCCTCTTATCGGTAAGAAAGCTGTTCCCGTGACGATAGAAGTCGGCGGAAAATGGTCTATGCTTGTTATTACGGGTCCAAACACCGGAGGCAAAACGGTATCTCTTAAAACACTCGGCCTGTTCTCGCTGATGGCTCAGTCCGGACTTCAGGTACCTTGTGAAAAAGCGACCATACGCGTCTTTGACGAAGTATATTCGGACATTGGTGACGAACAGTCGATTGAGCAGTCACTCTCCACATTTTCATCGCATATGGTAGGCATTGTTTTGATACTTAACGAAATGACCGACCGTTCTCTTGTCCTTTTTGATGAGCTTGGCGCCGGTACTGATCCTGTCGAAGGTGCCGCGCTTGCCATGGCAATTCTTGAAGAGGTGCAGAATAGAGGTGCTTTGTGTGCGGCGACGACTCACTATGCAGAACTGAAAGCTTTCGCTATTGAAAGAGACGGGGTCTGCAATGCTTCCTGCGAATTTGACGTTGACACTCTCAAACCCACCTATAAGCTGATAATCGGCACACCCGGTAAGTCAAACGCTTTTGCTATTTCAAAACGGCTTGGACTTCCCGACAGTATCGTTGAGCGGGCATCCGGGTACGTTGACACGGGAAGCAGAAGCTTTGAAGCAGTTATTGAAAAGCTTGACCGCGAACGGTACGAGCTTGAGGCTGAAAAAGAAAAAGCCGCGACCTTGCGGCGTGAATATGAAGAGTTCAAAAGAAAGGCTGAAGACGAGCTGAAATCGAAGCTCGGCAGCGCCGAAAAGGAAGCGGAAAAAGCCCGAGAAAAAGCCCGTCAGATCGTTGACAGCGCGCGTGCCACAAGCGATTTCATATTAAAGCAGCTTGATAACGCTAAAAGAGCACAGGATTCCGCAGATTTCGGAAACAAGCTTTCCCAGTCGAAGAAGAATATAAAATCAAGCGTTCATTCATTCAATGAGTCGCAGAAAACAGAGGACGATGAAGACGATTACGTTCTTCCCAGACCTTTGAAATCCGGTGATGAGGTGATACACAGATCCCTCGGCACAAAAGGAACACTGCTTGAAGACCCCGATAAAAAAGGAAACGTTACGGTCATGATGGGTATTCTCAAGACCAAGTTCAACGTTTCCCAGTTGAAATTATGTGATGTGTCATCTGATACAAAGGATAAGCCCGGCAGTGATAAGTCTTACAGAAAAGCTGTTGCAAAAAGCTTCTCTCCTTCGCTTGACGTGCGTGGAATGATAAGCGAAGATGCCGTTTTCACAGTTGACAAATATCTTGATGAAGCAATTGTCGCATCGGTTTACAGTGTTACCGTTATTCACGGAAAGGGAACCGGTGCTCTCAGAAACTCAATATGGAATTATCTTAAAAACGATAAACGTGTTGCTTCATACAGAGCGGGGCAGTACGGTGAGGGCGATTACGGCGTGACCGTGATCGATATCAAGCACAAATGATCATTGAGGATTTGCTTTTTTCTCAAATCCGTGTATGAAGCCCTCTCCATCCGAAGAGCAAATATCTCCGCCTATGACGCGGTTTTTATAAACGATGACGTTTGCAAATACTTTACCCGTGTATTCAGGATAGTTCGTTATCTCATAGGTATAACGCGTAACGGTTTTACCTTTGAATTTTGAAAGATCGAGCCCCTGCGATTTCTGTACCTCATTGTACGCTTTCATGATTTTGTCAAAATCTGCAGGTATCTTAATTTCTGTTTCTTCGATGCAGTCATCACCCGGTTCCCAACCGAACTGACGCAGGAATTCCGTTCTTTGTTCATTTGTTTTTATTTTGTCGTAGTTGATTTTGTCGCTGCCTTCAAATATTGATCCCGCAGATACTGCAGGAGCGTCCGGCAGAAGAAAGATCAAAGACGACATAACTATCGCCGCCGCTATGAGGACAGCTGCGATCTTCAAGGTTTTTCCTTTGACAGACATAATAAACATGGTGTTCCGCCTTTCGTTCGTTATGCCAAATTATATGCCGGAAAGGTGGAATTAGAACTGATAATCGTAGTAGATGATACCGCCAGACGTATTAGATACGATATTCGTCCGCTTCTTCTTGAAATGAGCATTCCGTGCATTGTCACGGACAGCAGGCACTTTGACCGATTTCTTCCCTGTGAACTTATAATTGTTACGGAAAAGTATCTGTTAGATGACGTTACGTATGTTGCATCGATGTACGGTAAATGTGATACGGTGTGCATAGATGAATATCTTCCTATGACAGATGAAGTCATGAAAGCTATTACAGCTCGTTTCGGGAGTTTTTTCGAGCATAGCAGGGAAAGAGTTACCGTGTCGGACGGAAACGTATTTTACCGCGGCAGACGTCTGTATCTGACTCCGACTGAAATGAGGATACTAAATCTGTTCCTCTACTCAGATAAAACTTATTCACCGGAAGCTGTTGCGGCTTTCTGCCTTGCCGATGTGAAGCGATGCAGCGCATCAACTCATATCAACCGCATAAATTCAAAAGCCCGGTGTGCCGTCGGTCTACCGATAATAGTGAACAAAAGATATAAAGGGTATACCTTGAATCAGCAATAAGAAAAGCCCCATCGGGGCTTTTTCTTATCTGATTTCTACCGTGACCTTTAAGTTAACGAGCTTTGCAGCTGCTTTTGTCACGGTGCGGATAGCCTTTGCAATATTGCCGTGCTTTCCGATTATCATACCCATGTCGCTTTCGGCAACATTGAGAGTGAGTGTGACATTGTCTCCGTTGATCTCCTGCTGGACTTTAACCTCATCAGGGTTATCAACGATGGACTTTGCCATGTCTTCGAGAAGACGAACAAGATCTATCATTGAACTACCCCCTCGCCGAATTATTCAGCGTCGGTGTAATTCTTGATAAGAGCTTTTACGGTGTCAGTGGGCTGTGCGCCGTTCTTCACCCAAGCATTGATCTTCTCAGTATCCAGCTTAACAGTTGCGGGATTGGTCATGGGGTCGTAAGTACCGACTTCCTCAATGAAACGGCCGTCACGGGGATAACGGGAGTCTGCAACAACGATACGGTAGAAGGGGTTCTTCTTCGCGCCCATTCTTCTGAGTCTGATTTTTACCATTTTCTTTTCCTCCGAAATGTATATATAATTTTTATAAAAATCCGTTAAAACTGAAACGGCATTTTCATCTTCTTTTTGCCTTTTTTAGAGGCACCGGAAAGCTGTTTGAACATCTTATTCATCTGTTCATACTGCTTCATGAGTCTGTTGACTTCCTCAACGGAAGTGCCGCTGCCTGCGGCGATCCTTTTCCTTCTTGATCCGTTTATAATGTCGGGCTTGTTGCGTTCTTTCTCCGTCATTGAAAGGATGATCGCTTCAGTACGCTTCATAGCCCCTTCATCGACCTTGGCATCTTTGAGAGCGCCTGTGTTCATTCCCGGTATCATACCGATCAGGCTGTCAAGGTTTCCCATGCTCTTCAGCTGTCTCAGCTGATCAAGATAATCCGAAAGGGTAAAGGTGTTTTCTCTGATTTTCTTTTCAAGCTCTATGGCTTTCTTTTCGTCAATGACCTGTTCCGCTTTTTCGATAAGCGTGAGCACGTCACCCATACCGAGGATCCTTGACGCCATTCTGTCGGGGTAGAAGGGCTCGATTGTGTCAAGCTTTTCTCCGGTACCGACGAATTTTATCGGTTTTCCTGTTACGTGACGGACGGAAAGCGCCGCACCGCCTCTGGTATCACCGTCAAGCTTTGTGAGCACAACACCGGTAATATCAAGCAGATTGTTGAAGGATTCGGCAACGTTTACGGCATCCTGTCCGAGCATTGCATCGATCACGAGCAGGATCTCAGTGGGATTAACCTTTGCTTTAATGTCGCTGAGCTCTTTCATAAGGACTTCGTCAACGTGAAGTCTGCCGGCTGTATCCAGAAAGACCATATCGTAGCCTTTCTTCTTGGCATAGCTGACTGCTTCCTCCGCTATCTTCACAGGGGATTCATTTCCCATTTCAAATACCGGAACGCCAATTGCTTCACCGACGACCTGGAGCTGTTTGATAGCCGCAGGACGGTAAACATCGCATGCAACAAGCAGAGGATTTTTTCCCTGCTTTTTATACAGAGATGCGATCTTTGCAGAGTGAGTGGTTTTACCCGATCCCTGCAGACCGCACATCATAACAACAGTGGGAGGATTGGATGAGATCTCGAGCTTCGCCTGCGTTGATCCCATAAGAGATATAAGCTCTTCATTTACTATTTTAACGATCTGCTGTGAGGGAACGAGGCTTTCCATTACCTCAGCTCCAACAGCACGCTCGGATACCTGCTTCACGAAGTCCTTTGTGACTTTAAAGCTGACGTCGGCTTCAAGAAGGGCGAGCTTTATCTCTCGCATTCCTTCTTTAATATCAGCTTCGGTAAGTTTTCCTTTGTTACGGAACTTTCCGAGCGCTTTATTCAGTTTATCGGAAAGACTGGAAAACATGGCATCTCCTGATCAGATATTGAGCTTATTGAGACGGTCCTGCGCAGACCGTATCTTATCTGTAATGTCGGCATTATCGGTTTTGATATCGGAAAGGGAAGTGCTGATATCATTGATTTCCGCCTTGAGCTCTTCAAAGCGTCTTGCGAGCCCTAATTTCTCTTCAAGAAGAAGAAGCTCTGTTTCGCTTTTCTTAATGGAATCTCTGACACCCTGGCGCGAAATACCGCTGATATCGGCAATTTCGGAAAGGGAAAGGTCATCATTATAGTACAGTGATGTGACCTGACGACGGCGCTCCGAAAGAACGTCACCGTAGAAATCAAGGAGAAGGGAAATGTGTATATCTTTATTAAACATATCCGCCTCCGGTCTCTGTAAAGCAAAACACTTTACAGAGTATAACAGATGTATTTTGTTTTGTCAATACTTTATTGAAAAAACTTACTGTTTATTTTATTCGGTAAATACTTTCGTTGTTTGTATGTACTTATGTTTAACAAAATATGACTTAAAGAAAATAATATTTCATTAATTCATTGACAAAATTGACGAATAATGGCATAATTAATCTAGGTATGTATAAACCCGAAAAAAGGGGACTGATTATGAAAATAAAAAAGATTGCGGAAAAAATATTCGGCAATAAAAGCGGTACCATCAGGTGGCTTTTATTTCTGTATGATATTTTTGTATTTCTTGCAGTAGTAGTAGTCCTTCTCGGATCGTACTGCTTCCTCGGAGCTCTGTCATTCAGAGGAGTTCTGTATCATGCCGCAGTTTCATTTGTGTGCATCTTCTTTTTCAGATTCTTATTCGGTATTTATACTCAGATTTGGAGATACGGCGGCATCCAGTGCTACATACGTCTGCTGTTTTCGGACGGATGTGCATTCATCGTATATAACTTCGTAAATGATTTCAGAATCGTTGAAACATTTACTTTCACTCTCGTACTTGCATTTATCTGTGTAAACTGTCTGGCAGCTCTTGCCATCAGGATGATATACAGATATTTTTATAAGACCGGCAGATTCGGCGGACTTCTCAAATTTGTTTCCGGCGGGAAAGTTCAGATCCATCCGCATGCTGACGGTCAGAAAATCAGAGTTGCCATTGTAGGTGCCGGCCGTGTCGGTGTCAGCCTTGCGGAAGAACTTCTCAATAATGAGCATGCGACCTATACGCCCAGATGCTTCATCGAGACAAATAAGCTTAAAATCGGCAGAAAAATCTATAATCTCCCCGTATTTCCCGAGGATGATAATACAGCAAAGAATCTGAAAAATCATGAGGTGCAGGAAATTATATTTGCCGTTCCTCAGCTCAGCGGTGAAAACAAAAAAGCGATTTACGAGAAATATAAGGATCTCGGCTATAAACTGAAGGTTTACGATTTTCCCATGATGCAGGCGGCAGGCGGAAAGCGTCTGCTCCGTGATTTTGATGCAGAAGACCTTCTGTTCAGAGAACCTCTTGACGTTACCAACGACGTTACCGGTGAATACTATAAGGATAAAGTCGTTCTCATAACCGGCGGCGGCGGCAGTATCGGCAGCGAGCTGTGCAGACAGCTTGCAAAAATGAACCCGAAGCAGCTGATCATTCTTGACGTATACGAAAACGGCGCTTATGAGGTTCAGCAGGAGCTGAAAATTGCTATGGGTGATGAAGTTGATATTAAGGTTGTCATCGCTTCCATATGCAACGTACACAGCCTGGAACGCATATTTAATAAATACCGTCCTCAGGTCGTCATTCACGCAGCCGCTCACAAGCACGTTCCTTTTATGGAGGATGACTGTATAGAGGCTGTTGAAAACAACGTTTTCGGTACGCTTAACACAGTTGAAGTCTCCGAAAAGTACGATGTTGAGAAATTTATCATGGTCAGCACGGATAAGGCCGTAAATCCCACTAACGTGATGGGTGCTACAAAGCGTGTATGCGAGATGATAGTTCTCAATCACAAAGGCAATATGGCTTGTTCTGCGACTCGTTTCGGAAACGTATTGGGAAGCGCCGGAAGCGTTATCCCTCTGTTCAAAAAACAGATTGCATCCGGTGGTCCCGTTACCATTACGGACAAGCGTATAATACGGTATTTCATGACAATTCCCGAAGCAGCTCAGCTTGTGCTGCAAAGCGGAGCTATGGCTAAAAACAAAGAGCTGTTTGTACTCGATATGGGCAAGCCCGTCAAGATCCTCGATCTTGCCGAGAATATGATCAAGCTCAGCGGACAGACAGACATAGCTATTGTGGAAACCGGACTTCGCCCCGGAGAAAAGTTGTATGAAGAGCTTCTTGTGAAAACAGAAGAGCTTGACAAGACTGACAATGAGCTTATATTCATTGAACGTGATAAACAGCTTGAAGACGGAGAAATCGAAAAGAAGCTTGATATCCTTCGCAAAGCCGTTGAGAACGGAAGCGAAGAAAATCTGAAGAACGTCATGAAGGATGTTGTACCGACGTACAGAAGTCCCGAAGAATTCAATTCATAATTAAAATCAAAAGGCCGGAGCATCAAAGCTCCGGTCTTTTTAAATTCAAAAGGGAAGTATCAATATTATTCAGACACTTTTGTAACGATTCCTTCTGCCCAGCGAACGATCTCGGTACGCTCTTCAAGAGAAATCTTCTTTCCTGCGAAAATACCACCGCCGTTTACATAATAGATATCATCGTCAAGGACATTTGTTCCGGCCTCTTTGAGTACTTCAATAACAGTCTGAAGGCCCTTATTGCTTTCTTTCTGGGGACCGTCTACAAACAGAGCTACATTGAATGCTCTCTGTTTTGTAAGCTCACGGCAGAAAAGTCTGAGCTTGTCATCGGGAGCGTCCTTGATAGTCATACCGATAAATACGACTCTTTCCTTGTCACAGGGAAATGCGGGAGGAACATCGTAGTCGATACACTTAAGAGCCTGTGCTATCGCGTTTGCATAGGTTTTTACTTTAGCTTTTTTGGTGGAAGAAACCACTTTTACTTTAACATTTGCTGCTGCCATTATAGCCTCCGAATAATTTTTTTATATTATATCATAGATATGGATATAATTGCAAGTAATTTTATCTGATACGTTTAATTTTTCCGTTTTTAAGTAAAGAAGACGAAATAATCGGGCAAATTACGACATTTAGGATAAATTCAATGATAAAATTGACCCATATAATACCAATTACTACAAGGATCAATGAACTTCCGGTTACATTATCCGAAACACCAAGCTGACCTATAAGATAATTCTTAAATAAGAATACCATACCGATCAGATACAAGCCCGTATTCACAACAGGAGTAGCAATTGACGCAAATACTGCGGACATTGTCTGTTTGTTTTTGGTTATAAATATGAACAATTTGTAAACGGCAGCTGATGCAGCACCTGCAAAAATTCCTTTACCTATGGCTATAAGAGCAGTAAACCAGACATTGTACTGGATCATAGTAAGGGTTCCGCCGTCTATACCCATAATACCGGCGATAAAGCATATAAGACCGAATATGCCGCCAAGCAAAGCTCCTGCGCCGATTCCGTAAAGAATTCCGCCTACAGTTATCGGTATAAGTACCAATGAAATGGAAAATAAACCGAGTTTTACTAAAAAGCTCGATGTAAGCTGCAGAATTATTATGAGTGAGGCAAGCAAGGACAATACGACTAATCGTTGAGTTTTTGCGTGCATATTATTTAACTTAGCCATCCGGACCTCCGACAGAGTTGTATTCAAACTTACATTTTTTTACAAAAAATATTGACTAATTTGAAAATAGAAGTATAATCATCTCATGAGCTTATCATTGGTCACGGCAAACAGCCATGGCTGTCGGACATGCAGCGCATCGTCCGTGTGATAGGCTCAATTCTTATTATAATGCTAAAACAGGCACTTTGCGGCGTATTTCGCTTCCCCCAATTATACAAAATTTGCATTTTGTATAATTGGGTAGATAATTTTCGGGAAGTGCCCTCTTATATCTGATGTTCTATATTAACATATGCAGTTCGATTTGTCAATCAAATAAATATAGCCGATGCTGTCAGCACCGGCTTTTTATATGGTTTTTATTCTCTTCATACTTCTTTTTCGTCGCGAGTCCTCCCCGGAGATGTCTTTCTTCTTTATTTTTTTCGAGAATTTTTCTGACCTCCTTATACAATCGTTTATCAGTTCTCATCAGTTTATCTGTTACGTCTTTATGTACCGTCGATTTACTTATCCCGAACTCCTTTGCCGTTTCTCTTACTGTTCCCTTTGTCTTTATTATATATTCTGCAAATAATACACATCTTTTTTTCCCTTGAGAGTCAAAATCGCGATTTTTTACGATTTTCGGTGTATCTGTCATTTCTCATTCTCCATTCACATAGCTTACGGTAGAATATATGAATGATGTGTTGGTCGTATGCAGTATCGAATCATATAATGTATTGAATTGATTGCAGATGCATCGGAATTTGAAATGAATAATACAAAAACAATTATGTTTTTCGGTTGTGACAGACGTTTACAGTACGCTGCAAGTGGTTTTGAGAAGCTTGGTTATACTTGCAGCTTCTGTGATTGTGATACTTCCCTGCACAGTATAAAATGCGATTATGCAGTACTTCCCGTCCGTTCATTTACTGAAGACGGTCGATTGAATGCGGAATATGCCATAACGGCAGATGATTTGTTTTCATTACTTGCACGGGATACAATAATTTTCGGCGGAATGTTATCCGATTTCATATTCAGAGTAGCACGTGAATATAATTTATCGGTATATGATTATGCCGCACGCGAAGAATTCTGTATTCTTAATGCCATACCGACGGCGGAAGCCGCAATTATGATAGCCTCTAACCTTACAAAACGGACTGTTTTCGGTGCTGATTACACTATTGTCGGCTATGGACGAATCGGAAAAGCATTATCAAAGAGGTTATATGCTCTCGGCGGAAACGTTACGGTAACTGCAAGAAGCTCCGAAGCCCTTACAAATGCCCGCATCGAAGGATACGGGACTATTGCGCTTCGTGATTATCTTATGAACGCGGACAATGCCGACGTATGTTTCAATACTGTTCCCTACCGTATTATAGGAGACAAATGCATCGAAAATCATGATTCTACGATATTTATTGATCTTGCGTCAAATCCCGGAGGATTTACGGAGGAAGCCGAGCAAATATTAGGTAAACGGCTGGTAAAAGCATTGTCACTTCCGGGTAAGTTTTACCCGGAAACTGCCGGAAAAATCGTTTTTGAAACGTTAAATAATTTGATTTGTGAAATCGGAGGATGATTTATGATAGGATATGCACTTACCGGCTCGTTCTGCACTCATAAAAAATCAATAGAAACGCTGAAATCCCTTATATCTTCCGGATATGAGGTTATCCCGATACTGAGCGAGACGGCGGCGACAACAAATACAAGATTCGGTAAGGCTGAAGAGCTTATTAGTATTATTCAAAATATTACGGGACATGAATGTATCAAAACGATAACAGAAGCGGAAAAATTCGGTCCTGCAATACCTCTTGAATCTCTTATTATTGCGCCCTGCACGGGAAATACACTTGCGAAAATGTCACTCGGCATAACGGACACGTCAGTCACAATGGCGGCTAAAGCTCATCTCAGATGCGGTAGACCGTTGCTCATTTGTCTTGCTTCAAACGACGCTTTATCCGCAAATCTGAAAAATATAGCTTCCCTGCTCAATAAAAAAAGCGTGTATTTCGTGCCGATGCTCCAGGATGATCCTATAAATAAACCGTTTTCTCTTGTAGCGGATTTCAATGAGCTGATCCCCTCGTTCAATAAAATGATGAACGGAAAGCAGTTGAAGCCGATATTTAAATAAAACGAAATTCAAATAAAAAGAGGTGCTTTTACGGGGCTTCACTTAGGGATTTTTTCACCACTGACCGGAAAGAAGAAATACTCTATTAGGTCACGAATGGTGGGAGATTTTCCGAATATCTAATGAAAAAATGACCGAAACGAAAGTTTCGGTCATTTTATTATATCT
>JAZUGU010000079.1:0-5028 GCA_045641325.1 Candidatus Avispirillum sp. | reverse complement strand
CCGCCGCGGGAGGCGAACACCATAACGTCACCCTCCTGCAGAAATCCCGTTGCACCGTGGACCGCTTCAGCAGGTGAAATGAATCTGGAAGGTCTCTCTATACAGCACAGCAGATGGGAAAAATGCCGGCAGATGATGCCGGAATGTCCGCAGCCGGATGTGCCGATGCGGGGCGCTTTTGCCAGGACCTCTACCGCTTTCGCGAATACTTCATCGTCGAAATATTCAAGCTCTTCACGGATACATTCCGCTTCGATCTCGTATGCTTCTCTTGCCGCTTTCAATGCTTCTTTGGTCATTGGATATTCCTCCGTTTTCCTGTCACTGTATATTATATATCCGAACGTTTTGAAAATCAATACTATTTCTCACCGTTGTATTGACTTTTAGGGAAAATGAACCTATAATTATTGGATAGAAAGACGTTTAAAGGAGATCATCATGTACTCAAAATGCACTATCAAAGCACCGTTCTTTGAGATCGGTCCCAAATCATATCTTTTCGGTGACGATATCCTCGATCTCGCCCTTGCCGCAGACGCCGCATCGGAGAAATACGACGTTGATATCATTTTCACCACTCCCATAGTTGACATCCGCCGTGTGAAGGAAGCAACGAAGCATATCCACGTTTTCGCGCCTCACATGGACATCCTCACCCCCGGCAGAGGCCTTGCGGACATTCTTCCCGAGTCTCTCGTTGCCGCAGGTGCGGAGGGCGTTATGCTCAACCATTGCGAAAAGCCCATCACCGTAGCGACTCTCAAGGCATCCATCAAGCGTGCCGACGAGGTCGGCCTTGCCACCATCGTCTGCGCTGACTCTATTGCCGAGGCTTCCGCCATCGCTCATCTCTGCCCCAACATCATCGTTGCCGAGCCTACCGAGCTCATCGGTACGGGCAAGGCAAGCGACAAGGACTACGTTGACGCTTCCATCAAGGCCGTCAAGGACGTTGATCCCGATATCCTCGTTCTGCAGGGCGCGGGCATCAAGTGCTACGATGACGTCTACCGCAACATTTTCGCAGGTGCCGAGGCTACCGGCTCCTCCAGCGGCATCGTTGCTCTCCCCACCAGAGAAGCGAGAAATCAGATGGTGGACGACATGATCCGTGCCGTAAGAGACGCTTGGGACGCAAGACAGTAATTATTATTTATTATTTATATACAAGGAGTAAAAAATGGAATTCAAAGTATTTCAGAAAGAACTTGAGCTCCAGTCCAGAGGCTGGATCCCCACCTTCCACGACGTGACCCGTGAGATCAACGAGATCGTTGCCGCTGCCGGCGTTAAGAACGGCACCGTGTGCATCGCTTCCCACCACACCACCTGCTCCGTTATGGTGCAGGAGTGCTCCCACGACGTTGACACCTTCGACCTGGAGTTCTTACAGCACGATCTTCTCGACATTATGAGAAAGCTCATCCCCGACTACACCGAAGAGGGTCAGTACCGTCATCCCGGCCCGGTACACGCTCAGTTCGGCAGATACGTTGACGAGCCCGGCAACTTCACCTCCATGAACACCGACGGTCACCTCCGCTCCGTTTTCTTCGGCAGAAGTGAGACCATGACCATCAAGGACGGCAAGCTTGACGGCGGTGAGTTCGCTCACGTTTACTTCATCGACTGGGACCACGTCAGAGCACGTCACCGTCAGCTCAACGTTACCGTTATGGGCACCACCGAGGACGTTGGCGACAGAAAGTGGAACGGCGGCGAGACCATCAACACTCTCCCCAAGTTCTCCGATGAGGAAAAGGCTTACGACGAGAGATACGACAGATATAAGCTGAGATAATTATTCAACAATAAAAAAGAGCCCTGTTGGGCTCTTTTTTATTAGCTGCGGACGGGGACTTTGGTGATGTTTTCGATAAATTCCGAGAGCCGCCACAGCTGGGAGGGCTTATCGTCACGCAGCCATGCGGTGCGGTAGCGTGCGAGCCACCCATTGAAATCCTTTTGCAGGGCGTCTCCGTCGCTCTCCCCTTCGCCGTTCACGTAGAGATACAATCTGTTCATGAGGGCGATAGCCTCTGCGGAAAGGATCATGTCGCAGATGCGGGGGTCTTCATCTCTATTAAGAGATCTGAGCTTTTGAAGCTCTTTTTCACAGATCGCCACAGCCGCCTTTGCATCGTCTGCCGTGGCGCCGGTATCTCTGTTGTATTCGAGTTTCGTTTCCCTGCCCTCAAGGCAGTTTGCGCTGTGCCACATAACGTATCTGAACCAATCAGCCGTTTTTTCCGCTTTGCCGAGCGCGGCGATGGTTTCCGTCATGCTGAACTCCGTCACGTCATAGAGGAGATATCCCGCGGTCTTTTCAAATTCAGCGCCGGTTTCGGCGTCAACGTTCCAGCTCTTCTGCGCTCCGAGGAGCGTGCCGTACAGATTGCAGTTGAACGGGCAGATATGGCCGAAATCGCCCCAGTTGGTATTGAGCACGCCGAGAGCGCCGAACTTTTTGCCGTATGCGGCAAACTCGGAGATATTGCCGACGGAGGTATCCGTATCCTCTATGAAATGGCTCCACGAGGACGTGCCGGGGCAGACTATCTGCGGCATCCCCCGTTCCGCGAAAAGCCTCGGCAGCCACTCGGGAACGGTCTTATGATAGTTCCAGTTGAGCACCACGGTATCGTCGGGCACGTTATCCTTTATCATTTCGGGGTGCGCCATGACCTCATCGCCCCACATCATGACCTTTCTGCCGTGGGACTTGACGATGGCGATAAGCTGTCTCAGATGGTGGAAATATGCCTCGCCCTTATCACGGCCCGCGTTTTTGCCCCGGCAAAGGTCCATTGTTTCGTCACAGCAGATATTGAATTTATCGGAGCGGAACAGAGAGATATACTGCTCTATCATGCTTCCGATGACCTTGATGGTCTCGGGATTATACACGTCCACCGTATGGTGCCACTGCTTCTCCATCCAGTAGTTGGTTTTCAGCTCATGTCCGGGGAGCTCGCAGATATGGTTGAAGCGGTCACTCTGCAGCAGAGTGAAAAGGTGGCCGAAGGTGGAGAGGCTGGGGACGAGCTCTATGAAATTATTATAGCAATAATCGTCGAAATCAAGAATCTCCCGGGCGGTCAGCGCCTCGTCCTCTGTGATGATGCCCTCGAATTCACGGAACAGGAAAGCATCCTCCACGTAGAGCTGAAGCGAATTGACCTTATAATAGGAGAGCAGGTCGGCAATGGCACGGAGCTTTTCCGGTTTATTGACACGGCCTCTCGTTATATCCTGGTAAAATCCGCGCACACCGAAATCGGGCTCATCGGTAATATCACAGCACGGAAGTTTTTCTCCGTTCTCTTTTACTATCTGGCGGAGAGATTGGATGCCGTAGAAAGCACCTGCGGGGCTGTCGCCCTCGATTGAGACGGAAGTCCCGGTGACGGTGAGGCGGTAGCCTTCTTTTTCCGAGCCCCCGGAAATATACGTTATGCTGACACAGTTTTCGGGCTTTGCCGAGGTGAGGGGGATGAGGCATCCCGCCGCATCGGACATTTCACCTGCGAGCTTTCCCGCGGCTTTTCTCACACGGGGATCAGCCCCTGCGGGAACGCTGACACAGCATCCCGTAAGGGAGAAGCTGCCGCTTTTTATTTCGACTTTTTTCGGGGTGGGGATTATGTTTATCATGATTTCTGCCTTTCGTTGCTGACGACTGTGTATTCGCAGAGCACTTTTACAGGTCAAGTTTCAGATCGTTTTCGCGGATAAGCCCCACGCGGCGGAACAGAGCGCCGAGGGCGATACAGAGTACTGCGGGGATAACGATGCACACGAGCACGAGGCCGCACCAGAACATGAGGTCCTTATTCTCTGCGGCGGTGATGATGCCGAGAGGCCCCACCAGTCCGCAGGTGCCCATTCCGGCGGAAACGCCTGTGCAGGTGAGCTTGAATACGAGTGTGGAAACGGGACCCGATACGGCAGATGCGATTATGGGAGGAAGCCATACTGCCGGGCGCTTTATGATATTGCCCATCTGGAGCATGGACGTTCCGAGTCCCTGTGCCGCAATGCCGCCCCATCCGTTTTCCTTAAAGCTCATGACCGCAAAGCCCACCATCTGTGCACAGCAGCCTGCGGCGGCGGCACCGCCTGCCAGACCCGATATGCCTATCATTGCGCATATTGCGGCAGAGGATATGGGCAGGGTGAGAATGATGCCAACCACCACCGACACGATGATGCCCATAACGAACGGATGAAGTGTTGTTGCAGTATTGATAAAGCTGCCGAGCCAGTACATCACATACGCCACGCCGGGGCACACGAGCTTTGCTACCGCAAAGCCGGAAAGGAGTGTGACCGTGGGTGTGATTATTATATCGGCTCTCGTTGATCCCGCCTCGAGTTTTCCTATTTCGCAGGCAATGAGAACTGCGATAAACGCTCCGGCAGGGCCTGCCGTATATGCGATCTCCGATGTGCCGACAGTTATCGTCGTTCCGACGCAGTATCCCATAGCACCCACTGCGGCGCAGGTATAAAGCACAAGCGGAGGCGCGCTGAGCGCACTTGCGACAGACACGCCAATTGCCGCTCCGCAGACGTAGGCGTTCATGGCAAAGGCGGCAAGCTCCTTCAGAAATTCTATATTGAAAGAGTTCCCTATGGTCTGGAATATGGTGCCGATGAGGAGCGATGCGAAAAGGCCCTGCGCCATTGCGCCCATGGCTTTTATAAAATACGTTTTTGGGGAAAGGTCTATATTCTTTTTCTTCAGCAGTTCAAGGAATTTCATTTTGCCGTTCCCTTCAGTAAAAGTTGATATAATAATACCTCTTTCGGCAAAAAATGTCAAGGGGAATGGGGAACGATAAATTAGTGTTTGTCGAATAGCCTTCCCCTTTGGGGAAGGTCCTCAAAACCGGAATGTTCCCCGGTTTTGAGGGGATGAGGCCTAATGATTACAGCAGACAGAAAGAGATAGCTCTTACTGTTCAGTGCGAACTTAAAGAACCTACCACTTAAACGTCTGCTGAAAGGTGAAGGACTCATCCG
>JAZUGU010000078.1:0-2626 GCA_045641325.1 Candidatus Avispirillum sp. | reverse complement strand
GACGGCAAAATATGTTTCGTTGTCGGCGCAGGTCTTTCTCTCGTCGTCGATAACGGCATCGTATCTCACCTCTTCGGATTTCTCCATGCCGAACGCCTTGACCACACGCACGCCCGAGAAAATATCGTGGAGCACGGTGTTCGCCTTTGCGCCCACGAACCACTGTCTGCCGTACCGTGCTCTGAGGAAGTTCCACATGAGACGGTGGGAGATGATGACGAGAGGCGCGGGGAGCAGGATGAGGAGCGCCAGCTTCCAGTCGTAGGAAAAGACGATGATGCTGATGGCGATAAGGGTTATCAGCTGTTCGATGGCACTTCCCACGTCGGAAACGATGAAGTTCTGTATTCTCGAGGTGTCGTCGGTGACACGGTTCATGAGCTCACCCGTGGTGCGCTTTGAGATGCGGTTTATGGACAGCGCCTGTATCCTCTCAAAGGTCACGTTGCGGAGCTTCACGATAAGCTTTGTTCCCGCGATCGTCTGCGTGTAGCTGCGGAGCACGCTGAGACCCTTTGAAAGCAGGTTCGCTCCGAACATGAGGAGCACCACGGTCACGTACTGCGACCATACGGGAATGCCCGCTTTTGTGATGTAGTCGTCAATAAGTCTTCTGTTTAAGGAGGGAACGAGCAGCCCCACGCCGGATACGGCGAAATAGAGTATCACCGAAACGTATATGAGGGGATGAACGGGCTTTGCCATTTTCCAGAGGCGCTTCAGATAATCGCCCTTTTTGCGGCATCTGGGACATTCCCGGCTTCCGGGCGGGAGCGGTCTTCCGCACTTCTCGCAGACGGGCTTTACGTACTCGGAGTAGTCCGCTCCGATGTGTCCCGTGGCGAGAAAACGGTTCAGCCTCTTTGCGGCAAGGGCAAACCAGTCTGCATAAAGCATGCTTGCACGGATAACGAGGAATTCCCCCTCATCCGTCCGGGCTTCAAGCATGACACAGCCCACGCCGCGGGTGCAGGTGAACGATCTCACACCCGAGAGCGATGCCGTATTCAGTTTTCCGTCGATGTCCGTTTCGACCCGGTCCGGGTAGAAATAAGCCTTGCCGGAAACGGCACGCTTTTCCCCGTCACACGTCAGGTCGAATTCGACAACGGTAACTAATTTTTCTTCCATTATTTCTCCGTCAGAGATATATCTCGATTTTCTTCAGACTCTTCTTGTCAAATGCTTCCAGAGAGGGGATCTCGTAGCGGGAACCGCAGATATCGGTGATGAATGCTCTGTCCTCGCCGAACTTGGTGATGCTTTTCTGGGTGTCCTGCAGGGTGAAGGATATCTCGCCCGCATCGGAAAGCACGCGCCAGTAGGAATATCCTCTGGTCTCTTTGAGAGAAAGGATCTTTATAAGGTGGGGGGTGTAATATTTTCTTGAGAGCTCGTCTGAAAGCACTTTCCGTGTTTCTTCATCAAAATCGGAAAGGGAGCGAATCATGCCTATCTCTTCCGATTCCGAATCCTGCACGGAAATATAGTTTTCGGGCATGTTGAAGGGGAAGGAACGGTGGAGCCAAACTCTCGGATATTCCTTTTCCTCGCAGTCGAATTTTATCTTTGCCTTGATGAAATCACCGTTCTTTTCAAAAACGGCATCGTCGGGCGATAGATATTTTATGTTCGCCGCCTCTTTCAGAGTGACGGCCTTGTTTTCATTTTTTTCTTCCATTATATCACCTTTCACGGTCATTCCTCGACGCCGGCGTTCTTCAGAGCCTCGTACTGGAGGGAATAAAGCTTGAAATAAATGCCCTTCTGCTCGATGAGCTCCTTGTGTGTGCCCGCCTCCGCCACCTTTCCTTTTTCGATGACCAGCAGCTTTTCGCAGCTGCGGAGGGTGGAAAGACGGTGGGCGATCATTATTGTCGTTCTGCCGAGGCAGAGCTTTTCCAGAGCGCCCTGGATGGCACGCTCCGTTCTCGTGTCCATGGCGGACGTTGCCTCGTCAAGGATAAGTATCTTCGGGTCACGGAGAATTGCACGCGCAATGGAAACTCGCTGCTTTTCGCCGCCGGAGAGGTCCTTGTAGCCCCAGCCTATCATGGTTTCGTATCCGTCGGGAAGCTTTACGATGAAATCGTGCGCGCCGGATATCTTTGCCGCCGTGATGACCTCCTCGTTGGTGGCATCGGGCTTTGCATAGCGGATGTTGTCAAGGATAGTTCCGTGGAAAAGATAAGTTTCCTGGGAAACTATCGCAATATTGTCACGGATGGTGCGGAACGAAAGTTTTTTCGTGTCGATGCCGTCAAGCTTTATGGTACCATCATCCGGGTCGTAAAGGCGTATCAGCAGGTTTACGAGGGTGGATTTTCCGGCACCGGTGTGTCCCACGATGCCGATTGTGCCGCCCTCTTCGATATCGAACGATACGTCGTGGATAACTCTTCTCGTTTTGTCGTATCCGAAGGATACGTTCTCAAAGGTCACTCTGCCGCGGAGCTCGTCTATGTCGATGGCATCCTCCGCCTCCGCCACGTCGGGCTCTGCATCCATGACCTCCATGAGACGGAAGGTCGCGTTGAAGCAGTTGGAAATGCTCTGTGTGATGTTCACGAAGAACGACAGAGGAGAGTAGAGCATGGACATGTATGCGGAGAACGAAAGCAGTCTG
>JAZUGU010000077.1:0-5264 GCA_045641325.1 Candidatus Avispirillum sp. | reverse complement strand
CGGTTTTTGTGATTTCCATACTTTTCTCCGTTCTTTTTTCTGTTACAATAATACCACGTTCCGGACGGTTTTTCAAGACATTATTTCAGCCCCTGCTGTTTTTGCCATGCGGTCATGATGAGGCTGTGGGGCAGTATCTTTGCCAGCAGCATCTGGGAGCGTGCGATGAAGCCGAATTTTGAAACGTCACGTCCCCGAAGGGCGTCTCTCCAGGCTCTCCCCACGATCTGCTCCGGCTCGTACATGGCGGCGTAATTCTTGACGATCAGCTCGTCCTCCGATACGGCACGGTCGAAAAACTCCGTTCTCGTCCAGAAGGGCAGGACGGCGGTGACGGTGATGCCTCTTTCTTTCAGCTCGCGGTTCAAGGCGCGGCTGTAAGAGAGGACGAAAGCCTTGGTCGCGCCGTACACGTTGATATAGGGTATGGGCTGTACCGATGCGACGGAGGCGAAATTGATGATGCGGGAGCCTTTTTTCATATAAGGCAGGCATATCCGGGAAAGCGCCATGAGAGCGCCGCAGTTCAGATCCATCATGTTGAGATTTTCGTCGGCCGAGGAGCTGTCCGTTGCCGAAAATTTGCCGTAGCCCGCGGCGTTTATAAGGAGCGCGACCTCGGGCTTTTCTTCCGCGAGAAGATTCTCGATTTTTTTGAGATTTTCCCTGTCGGTCAGGTCAAAGGGGAGCACCCTTGCGGGGAAAGGTATTTTTTCTTTGACCTCAAGGAGTCTTTCCTCTCTGCGGGCGATGAGCCACACCTCGTCAAATTCTCCGCCTCTCCTTACGGTGTATGCGAATTCTCTTCCCATGCCGGAGGATGCTCCGGTGATGACAGCTATTTTTTTCATTATTCTCCTTTTACCGCGCGGCGGACTCTTTCCATATCGAATTTAGGGCGTCTGTCGTATGCGAAAATGCCGTTCATTTCCTGCATCACGTCTGTGAACTGGGTGTAGCAGAAGCCGCATATCTCCGGGTTTTCACGGAGGATCCGGCACAGCGCCTCAAGGCGGGCGATGAACTCGTCCTCATTGGCGGGAGCCTGTCCGTATCCCCATGGGTTTCCGGATTCCTGCGCTCCGTTCTCGTGCTCGGCATCAAGGTCATAGAAAGCGCCGCCGAACTCCGAAACGAAATAGGGCGCTTTTCCGTCATATCCCGTGTCCCCCCGGAATCCGTTGGTGAAAACGTTTTCGGGGAAAGAAGAGAAATGCTCCGAGAAAACTGCGGGGTCCTGCACGTAGTCGTGCACGTCGTAGATATCGCACACGGCGGAGTGGACGTAGCCCGACGTGTCGATGACGGGGCGGGTGGGATCGTATTTTTTCGTTATCTCCGCCGCTTTTTTCATTATGTCGGTATTATTCCCCGGAAACGCCTCGTTAAACGGGCACCATCCGATTATGGACGGATGGTTCACGTCACGGCAGAGGGCCTCCTGCCATTGGGTGAGGAACACGTCCGTTGCCCTCGGGTCTGAAATATCCAGTCCCCAGTTGGGGAACTCGCCCCAGAGGAGATAGCCTTTGCGGTCTGCCTCGTATATGAATCCCGGCTCAAAGATCTTCATGTGCATGCGGGAGCCGTTGAAGCCCGCCGCCGTGCAGAGGTCTATGTCGGATGCGAACATCCCGGCATCGGGCACGGTGTAAATTCCCTCCGGGTTGTAGCCCTGATCGAGAAGCAGGCGCATAAAGATGGGCTTTCCGTTAAGGAGCAGTTTTCTGCCGTCTGTCTCAACGGAGCGCATGCCGAAATAGGTGTCAACGGTGTCGTCACCGCAAGTGAGGCGCACGTCGTAAAGGTTGCCCTCGCCCACGTCCCACAGAACGGGATCGGGCATGGGGACTGAAAACGAAACTTCTTTTCCCTCGCCTCCTGCTTTTCCCACGGCTTTTCCGCCGAAAAAGACTTCGGCGGTGACATTTCCCGTCTCCGAGAGCTCAACGGTGAAATCGGCTTTTTCGCCTTTCACGTCCGGCAGGATCTTCACCGATCTTATATATTTTTCCGGCACGCTCTCAAGCCAAACGGACTGCCATATTCCGGTGCATTTGGTGTAGAAGCACCCGTGGGGCGCGTCCGCCGCCTGCTTGCCGGAGGGCTGGAGCGGGTCTGCCGTGTCGTCGAAGACGAGAACGGAAAGCGTGTTTTCGCAACCGGTAAGATACGGTGTGATATCAAGCTCCATGGGAGTATATCCGCCCGTGTGGACACCGGCGGAAATGCCGTTCACGTGCACGGTGGTTTCATAATCGGAAGCGCCTATGTGCAGGAGCACTCTGCCCCGGGAAAAATTCTCCGGGAGAGAAAAAACGCGGCGGTATCTCACCCACTTGTCATCCGTAACTGCACCGATGCCGGAGGCGGGAGCCTCCGGCACAAAAGGAACGTTTATTTTTTTGTCGTATTCACCCTCACGTCCGTATCCGAAGTCCCATTCGCCGTTCAGCGAAAGAAATGTATCGGGACTTCTCCGGAGATCCGGGCGGGGATATTCGTTTCTTTTCATCATTTGGTTATCTGGCGCTCTACCAGCGCAACGTCACCGCAGTAGATACGGCGGAGCTTGGGCTTTTCGATCTTTCCGGTGGGATTTCTCGGCACCTTTGCGAAAATGATCTTCTTGGGGCGCTTGTAGCGGGGCAGGTCCTCGCAGAAAGCGTTGATCTCGTCTTCCGTTGCGGAGCCATCCTCTTTCAGCTCTATTATCGCCGCGGCGATCTCACCCAGTCTCTCATCGGGCAGACCGATAACGGCAACGTCCTTTATCTTGTCGCAGGCGCGGAGGTAGTCCTCGATCTGTACGGGATAGAGGTTCTCACCGCCGGAAATGATGACGTCTTTTTTACGGTCAACAAGGTAGATGAAGCCGTCCTCATCCTGCTTTGCCATGTCGCCTGTCCACAGCCAGCCGTCGTGGAGTATCTCGGCGGTAGCTTCGGGGTTCTTGTAGTAGCACAGCATGACGCCGGGGCCCTTGACCGCCAGCTCGCCCACATCTCCGGGAGTGACCTCCGTGCCGTCGGGATTTATGATCTTCGCTTCCCACATGTATCCGGGAACGCCGATGGCGCCGACCTTGTCGATGTTCTCAACGCCCAGATGAACGCATCCGGGGCCGATGGACTCGGAAAGACCGTAGTTGGTGTCGTACTGATGATGCGGGAATTTTTCTTTCCAGCGCTTGATAAGAGAGGGGGGAACGGGCTGTGCGCCGATATGCATCAGTCTCCACTGGGAGAGCCTGTATTCGTCGGGATTTATCTCGCCGCTGTCGATGGAGTCCAGGATATCCTGCGCCCACGGAACGAGCAGCCATACGATGGTGGCTTTTTCCTCGCTGACCACCTGCATGATCCATTCGGGCTTCACTCCTCGGAGAATGACCGCCTTTGAGCCGGAAAGCAGGCTGCCGAACCAGTGCATTTTCGCACCGGTGTGGTAAAGGGGCGGTATGCACAGGAACACGTCGTCGCGGGTCTGACCGTGGTGGTTCTGCTCGGTGCGTGCGGAGCACAGGAGAGCACGGTGCGCATGGAGGATCGCCTTGGGGAATCCGGTAGTGCCGGAGGAGAAGTAGATCGCCGCGTGATCGTCCTCGGAGAGGGCGATCGGCGGGGGATTGACGGAGCAGTAGGTCACGTACTCGCTGTAACTGTCAGCGCCCTCGGGCACGTCATCGCCCACGAAGAAAAACGTTTTCACACCGCAGAGCTCATCCTTGACTGCGGCAACACGGTCGATAAACTCCGGACCGTAGATGAGAACGGATGCATCGGCAAGGTCAAGACAGTATTTGATCTCTTCCGCGGTGTATCTGTAATTCATGGGCACGGCGAGAGCGCCGCACTTGAGGATGCCGAAATAAACGGGCAGCCACTCAAGACAGTTCATCATGAGGATGGCGACCTTGTCGCCCTTTTTCACTCCTCTGGTAAGGAGCAGGTTTGCGGCACGGTTCGCTTCCATGTCAAACTGACGCCACGTCATCGAGCGGCGGTACTTGTCACCCTCGGCGGGGTCGATAAGGTTGTATTCACGCCACGTTGTGGTGTGGGCGGGCTGGTTGGCGGGGTTTATCTCAACCAGTGCCTCATCATTGGGAAAGAGCCTTGCATTTCTTTCAAGAGCATCTACGATCGTGTTCATGGACGTATTTCCTTTACTGAATTATTTTTTAACAAAAAAACCTCTTGAAGCATCACTTCAAGAGGACGGGATGACCGCGGTACCACCTCAATTGCTCCCCTTTCGGGAAAGCCGCTTTGCAGGCACGCCGCATCTGCGGTTATGCCCCGCCTCTGTAACGGGAAGCTCCCGCCGCATCTCTGCGGAGCTCACGGAATGTAATTCACCTGCACGTTTTCTGCCGTCTCGCACCTCCGGCGGCTCTCTGGAAGATATCCGTGCGGACTACTGTGTTTCCGCTCACAGCCTTTGAACTATGGAAGGATTTTATCATACTAAAGCGGTTTTGTCAAGGGCTTTCGCCAAAATACTTTGTTGACTTTCAGGAGCGGGGGATATATAATTATTGAAAAGGAGGGGATAACGTGAAAATGAACATACCGGAAGATGTTCTGCGCGTTCTCAGGGCGCTTGAAGAGCACTCTATCCCCGCTTATCCGGTGGGGGGCTGTGTCAGAGACCTTGTTCTCGGAGCGGAGCCTCACGATTTTGATGTGGCGGCGGAGGCGACTCCGGAGGAGCTCTGCCGTGCAACGGAAGATTTCCGCACCGTGGACGTGGGCCTTTCCTTCGGCACTCTCCGTGTTATTTCCGGTGATACCGTGGTGGAGGTCACCTGCTGCAGGAGTGACGGCACCTACCGTGACTGCCGCCGTCCCGACAGCGTGGTATATAATAAAAGCCTTTCCGACGATCTCGCCCGCCGGGATTTCACCGTGAACGCCATGGCGTATTCGGAAAAAGACGGCGTTATCGACCTTTTCGGCGGAATGGAGGATGCGGAGAAAAAACTCATCCGCGCCGTAGGCGATCCGGAAACCAGATTCCGCGAGGATGCCCTCCGCATCATGAGAGCGCTCCGCTTTTCATCCGTGCTGGGCTTTGACATAGAGGAAAAGACCGCAGAGGCGGTGCATTCTCTCGCCCCGCTTTTGAAAAATATTTCGGTGGAGCGCATATATACGGAGCTTAAAAAGATGCTCTGCGGCAAAAACGTCCTCCGTGTGCTTCTGGATTTTGCGGACGTGATGTGCGTCATCATTCCCGAGATGGAGCCCTGCGTGGGCTTC
>JAZUGU010000076.1:0-7437 GCA_045641325.1 Candidatus Avispirillum sp. | reverse complement strand
TCGCAATGACACGCCCGGTGGGCGTGTGGGCAAAGAGCGTTTGTCTGCATACAGAAACGGGGCGTTTCACGCTCCCGTTTCGTTCCGTTTGTATAAAACATCCGTCTGTCAGCGCAAAAACGGTTTAACAGCGAAGCGTCTCTCGCCCGCGGGGGCTTCCCCGCAAACTATAATTTGCAAGAAAACCCCCGACGGATACCCGTCGGGGGTTTTCTTTTTATTTTCCGAAAAACTCAAGAAGTCTTTCTTTGAAATGCGGGTCGCCGTCATATACGGCGTGGCCTCCGCTTTCATACATGAAAAGCTCACAGTCAGTGATCTCCGCGATCTCCCGTGCGGCGATCCCCATAAGAACTCCGTCGTCATCGGCGCCGGTTATCAGCATGGGACACTTTACGGAAGAGGCTTCCGCCGTTATGTCGTAGCCGATACAGGCTTCTGCCGTGATACGGAATCTTTCAAGATCTTCTGCCGTTGCATCGGAATACGCGGAAACGGCGCCCTCGCCCAATGCTTTGAGCATCTCTTCGGTATAAACCTTTTCCGCAAGGCTCTCTGCCACTTTCGCGGCATCGCCCTCGCGGCAGAGCTCGACCCACTCTGCGAACACCTTATCGGAATCGGGGTTGGCTTTCGCTCCCGTGGAGGCGCCCACCAGCTTTTTCACAAGGTGCGGATACTTTGCCGCCAGCACCATTGCGATCATGCCGCCCTGGGACGTGCCCAGAACGCATGCATCCCATATACCGAGCGCCTTCATTGCCGCCGCGGTATCGTCTGCCATCATGCGGATAGTATAGCCCTCCGGCATGGGATATCTTCTGTCGAAGAGATATACCCTGTACTTTTCGGCAAATCCGGAATAGGCTTCCGCCACACCGTCTGCAAAGGAAATTACGCTTTTCGGGCTGATCCCGGGAATTATCAGAAGCGGCTCGTCTCCGTTTCCGAAGACCATGTAATCCGTTCTGAAATCCCCGGTCTCAACTGATTTTATCTCAAATCCGTTCAATTCAGATCAAAGACCTGCCTTGCTTCTTGCCTGATGCTCAAGCTCGGTCTCGTTGATGGTGGACACTCTGTCGGCGATAGGCATGAGCTTCTGGGAGATAACGTCAACGATGCCGTCAGCCTGCGGGAAGAAGTACTTCTCGAACTCGAACGCGGGAGTGATCCAGTTGCGGGAACCGAATACAACAGGCGGTGCATCCAGATAATCGAATGCCATCTCGGTGATGTTGGAGGCCATGTCACGCATTACGGAGCCACGGTCACATGCATCGCCGACGATGATGATCTTGCCGGTCTTCTTTACGCTCTCGATGACCTTCTCGTAGTTGAAGGGAACGATGGAGCGTGCGTCGATGATCTCGGCGGAAATGCCGTACTTCTCCTGAAGGATCTTTGCGGCGTCAAGCGCACGGTAGAGAACCGCGCCGATGGTGAGGATGGTAACGTCCTTACCCTCGACCTTCACGTCGGGCTCGCCGAAGGGGATGGTATAGCTTTCTGCGGGAACGCCCTCTTTATGGAATTCCTCGCCCTTGTCGTAAATTCTCTGGCTCTCGAAGAAGATAACGGGGTCGGTACCGTTAAGAGCTTCTGCCATGAGGCCCTTTGCGTCGTAAGGAGTTGCGGGGAAGCAAACCTTAAGTCCGGGGATATGTGCGCAGAGCGCGGTCCAGTCCTGGCTGTGCTGTGCGCCGTACTTGGAGCCTACGGATACACGGACAACTACGGGCATCTTGAGGATGCCGGCGGACATGGACTGCCACTTGGACAGCTGGTTGAATATCTCGTCACCTGCACAGCCGATAAAGTCAGCGTACATGAGCTCGACGATAGCACGGCCGCCTGCCATTGCGTAACCTACGGAAGAACCGACGATCGCGGCCTCGGAGATAGGTGCGTTGAAGAAGCGGTGATAAGGAATAGCCTCGGTGAGACCGCGGTATACTGCGAACGCGCCGCCCCAGTCTCTGTTATCCTCGCCGTATGCGATGAGGGTGGGATCCTCGTAGAACTTGTCGTAGATAGCCTCGAAGAGACCGTCACGGATACCGAACTGCTTGATCTTCGGAACGGGCTTGCCGTCAGCATCGAAAGCGGTACGGGAACGGCCGGAGAGCTGCTTCACTCTGGGGTTATCCATGGAGTTCTTGGGCTGGAGCACGTCGGGCTCACGGGTGGTATCCATGGAAGGAGTCTTGGTATTGGAGAACATGATGGAGGAGATCATGTCGGGGGTCTTGTCAAGGTCCATTCTGGGAGAGATCTCAAGATCGGTCGCAAGCTTGCAGATCTTAGTCATTCTCGCAATGATGCCCTCTTCGATCGCTGCGAACTCGTCGTCGGTGGCGATCTTGCCCTTTACCATCTTCTGACGGTAAGCGGCGATGGGACAAGCGTTCTTCCACTCTTCGATCTCTTCTTCGCTTCTGTAAGTGGAGGAGTCGGAGGGGGAGTGACCGGATACACGGTAGGTTGCGACCTCGAGAAGTGCGGGGCCCTTACCCTCGGTGAGGAGCTGCTTCTTTCTGGTGGTAGCATCGATAACTGCCAGAGGATCGTAGCCGTTTACCTTCTCTGCGTGGAGCATTTCGGGGTTAAATCCTGCGCCCAGTCTTGCCGCAACGTCCCAGCCCATGGTCTCGCCCTTTGTCTGGCCGCCCATGCCGTAGAAGTTATTGAATACGTTGAAGAGGATGGGCATGCCGCCGTCCTCGTATTTGCCGTCCATGCCCCAGAGCTTGGTGATCTGGTCCATGGTGGACATATTGATAGCCTCAAGAACGGGGCCGCGGCCCAGAGCGCCGTCACCGGAGTTGGCGATAACGATGCCCTTCTTGTGGTTTGCTCTCTTATAGAGTGCGGCGCCCAGTGCGACAGGTGCTGCGCCGCCGACGATAGCGTTGTTCGGGAAAATACCGAAGGGGATGAAGAATGCGTGCATGGAGCCGCCGAGACCACGGTTGAAGCCGGTGGTACGTGCGAAGATCTCGGAAAGTGCGCCGTAGAGCAAAAAGTCGATGGCAAGCTCTTTGATGTTGCCCTTCTTGTCTGCGTCCTGTCTGTCCTCAACTACCTTGAGGATATTGCCGCCGAGGAACTCTTTCATGATGTCGTAGAGCTCGTCGTCGTCAAGCTTATTGATGGAGGAAAGTCCTTTTGCAAGGATCTCGCCGTGGCTTCTGTGAGAGCCGAAGGTGAAGTCGTTGATATCGAGGCAGTATGCCTGACCGACAGCGGAAGCTTCCTGACCGATGGAGAGGTGAGCCGGGCCGGGGTTATGGTACTCAACGCCGTTATAAACGGATTTAACCTTGATCTCGTTGAGCATGGTCTCGAACTCACGGATGATCCTCATATCGCGGTAGATACGGAGGAAATCTTCCTTTTTGTAGAGTTTCTTTTCCTGTGCCAGGGTCTTATCGTACTGGCAGAGGGGGATCTGATCGAAAGTGAGGAAGCCCTTCTCAAATGCTTTCTCGGGGCTGATGTATTGACTCTTGGGCATGATTTTATATCTCCTTTATTAATTATTCAATAGTGAACAGGTCTTCTCTGATAACTTCGCAGACGGTGGGATGCGGGAACACCAGCTTCTGCACGTCGGATACTCTCTTCTTCTCCGCGATCATTGCGGCCGCGCCGTATATGATCTCGGATGCGTAAGAGCCGATCATGTGCACGCCGATGATGACCTTGTGGTCATCGTCGATAACGATCTTGACGATGCCGTCACCGCCCTCGACCTCTGCTACGTATCTGCCGCTGTAACGGAGACTGAGAGTGTGCTCGGAAGCATTGATGCCCAGCTTCTTTGCGGACTCGAGAGTTTCACCGACAGAACCTACCTCGGGCTTCGTATAGATCGCCGCGGGGATAGCTCTGTAATCGACAGCGTCCTTTATGCCCTGCATATCTCTGACTGCCGCTTCGCCTTCACGGTATGCGGTGTGCGCCAGCATGCTCTTGCCGTTGACGTCGCCTGCCGCCCATACGCCGGGAACGGAGGTCCTTCCGCACTCGGTGGTGACGATAGCGCCGCGCTCAAGCTGTACGCCGAGAGTTTCAAGTCCGATGTCCTTTGTTCTTGCTCTTCTGCCGGTGGAAACGAGAACGGTATCGCACTCGACCTTTTCGGTCTTGTCGCCCATCTTATATTCCACAACGCCGGCACCGGTCTTGCCGGAAACCTTGGAGACGCCTGCGCCCAGCTTGAAGACAACGCCCTTCTTCTCCAGATTCTTCTGGAGGATCTGGGAGATCTCACGGTCGGTGGGGCCTGCGATCTTATCGAGCATTTCGACAACGGTCACCTTTGTGCCGATAGCTGCGAAATAGGAAGCCATCTCAAGTCCGATAACGCCGCCGCCGATAACGCACAGCGCCTTCGGAACCGCTCTCATGTCAAGGATCTCACGGTTGGTGACTGCCAGGCCCTCTGCAACTGCCTCACGGAGTCCCGGGATAGGAGGAACTGCCGCCTCGGAACCGGTGCAGATAAGGAGCTTTTTCGCCGTGTTCTCTTCTTTTCCGTCGGTAACGGTGAAGCCCTCAGCTCCCTTTCCGGTGATCTTGGCGCTTCCGGTAACGACAGTTACCTTTGCGCCTCTCATCTTTGCGCCGACACCGGAAACAAGAGTTTTAACGACCTTGTCTTTTCTGTCTACCACTTTCGCGTGGTCGAGCTTTGCTCCCTCAACGGTGACGCCGAATGCCTCGCCGTGGAGAGCGGATTCAAGTATCTTTGCGGAATTTAAGAGAGTTTTGGTGGGGATACAGCCCTCGTTGAGGCACACGCCGCCAAGAGCTCTTTCCTCGTAAAGTGCGACCTTCATGCCGGCGTGTGCCGCATGCTCTGCCGCATTGTATCCGGCGGGGCCGCCGCCGAGGATAATCAGATCATAAAGTGCCATACTTTTTTCTCCTTACTTTGCAAGGAGCAGGCTGAAGTTCTCGAGAGAGGTCGCAACCTCTTTGAGGAACTTAGCGGCGGGAGCGCCGTCAACTGCTCTGTGGTCGAAGGTAAGGGACAGGCCCATTGCGGGATAAACGCTGCCGTCTGCCTTTACTCTGTTGGTGATGGCACAAACGCCCAGGATCGCTACCTGAGGAGGATTGATAACGGGAGTGAAGCTCTCGATACCCATGGAGCCCAGGTTGGTGATGGTGAAGCTGCCGTCCTTCATCTCATTGGGAGCGAGGCTGCCCTCTCTTGCCTTTGCGGCTGCTGCCTTGTTAGCCGCGGAAATCTCTGCAAGGGAAAGGGTGTCTGCCGCAAAGATGGTGGGAACGAGAAGTCCTCTCTCGGTGTCAACTGCGAGACCGATGTTGGCATGCTTATACTGACGGAGAGTGTTGTCGGTCAGCGTTGCATTGATATCGGGGAACTTGGGAAGCACTCTGGATACTGCGTAGAACACGATATCGTTGAGAGTGATCTTGCCGAGGCCCAGAGCCTCTCCCTTTTCCTTCAGCTTTGCGCGGAACGCCATAACGTCCGTTGCATCGAAGGTGGTATTGAGGGTGAGCTGTGCCATCTCGGAGAGGGATGCGCACATATTGCGGGCGATAGCCTTGCGGACACCGGACATGGGAACCTCGGTGTACTCGGGCGCGGCTTCCGCGGGTGCTGCTGCGGGAGCTGCCTCTGCCGCTTCTGCCTTTTCGGTGATCTTGCCGGCGAGGAAGTCCTCAACTGCGGCAACGGTCGCCACCTTGCCTGCGTCGAGTGCGGCATTGATATCACGCTCGATGATACGTCCGTTGGGGCCGGATGCCTTGACCTCGGTCATATCGACACCGGTAGTCAGCGCGAGGTTCTTTGCTCTGGGGGAAATCTTTATTCTCTCTCCCGCCTTGACCTCAACTGCAACTGCCTCAACCTTTGTTTCGGCCTTTGCCTCTTCCTTTTTCTCTTCTTCTGCAGGAGCTGCTGCAGCACCGCCTCCTATCATGGAGCTGATGTCCTCACCGGCATTGCCGATGATGCACACGGGCTCAAGGCAGGGTACCACGTCGCCCTCTGCGGCGAACAGGTGGAGCATCGTTCCGGAAACGAGAGCCTTTTCGTCGAACGCAGACTTATCGGTCTCGTAAGAGAAGATGACCTCACCCTCGGCGACGGTGTCGCCTACTTTCTTATGCCACGTTGTGATGATACAGGACTCAACGCTCTGACCCTGACGGGGCATAATTACAAGATTTGCCAAACCAATCATTCCTTTCGTATATATATTTTTTATTTTGCAATGATTATTTTAACTCCCGCTTCTTCTGCCGCTTTGGACATTTTCCCGGGGAGAGGGGCATCGCATACAAGATAATCCACGTCTGAAAGTGAGCAGAACGTGTAGGGCAGACTGCGGTCGAATTTGGAGGAATCGAGAAGCATGACCACCGTTCTCGCTTTTCTGATAACGGTGCGCTTCAGCTCGCACTCGTTGAAGTTTCCTCCAGTGAATCCGCTTTCCACGGAAAATCCGGAGGGGCACATGAGCGCGATATCTATATTGATATCCGCCATGAAGCGCATGGCCTGCATACCGGTGACCGACTGATAGTCACGGTCAAGTCTGCCGCCCACAAGATTTACGATGGGCTGGCCGATGCGGCACAGCTCCAGCGCGGTCTGCGGGCTCGTGGTGGTGAAGGTGAATCTTTCGTTGGGGATGAACTGAACGGTGTGCTGAACGGTGGAGCCGGAATCCATGAATATGGACCTGCCCACGCAGATGAGCTCCGATGCCGCCTTTGCGATGAGGATTTTCGAGCGGATGTTCTCGTTCATTCTCGCCTGATACGGGTTATCGGTCTGCGCCGTCACGCTGCGGGTGCTCCGCGCGCCGCCCTTGACCTTTATGGCCTCGCCGCGCTCTTCCAGATACATGATATCGCGGCGCAGTGTCATTTCCGACACGTCCGGAAACTGTTTTTTCAGCTCATCGAGGGACACGAACGACTTTTCACGAAGTCTGTCGCCTATCCATTGCCGTCTGTCTCTGAACATAGCACGGCTCCTTTCACAAAATATCATATTAATTATACCAATATGCGTGTTCTCTGTCAACGATTTTTCACGGAAAAAGTGTGAATTTTCACATTTTTTGTGTGATTTTTTCGGATCGTTCACAACAAAAAAAGAAAACCTCCTCAAAGGTCACAGCCACATAGGGATGTTTTTTGACAAAGCAAAACCCGCCGAAAAGGAAATCATTTTCTCTTCGGCGGGTAATCTTTTCTTTACAAACTGAAGTTTGTTGATGACATATTTTTACTCTTTATTCAACCATACGGTATTTGAACACGCATGGTTTCTGACCGTCGGTATCGTGCGGTGACGATACTATGCTGCAAAGTTCCAGCTTTACATCGAGCATGATCTCATAGTGAAATCTGAAATGTCCGCCGCAGCAATAACAATACTCACGA
>JAZUGU010000075.1:0-5651 GCA_045641325.1 Candidatus Avispirillum sp. | reverse complement strand
AGATCGGTAAGTCCGATGACGGCCTCAAGAAATGTATTCATAACGTCCTGTTTTCTTTCCCGTAAGAAATTCTTTTTACGAATACATTATACCAACATCACCGCGCATTTGCAACAGACAAAAAAGAGCGCCCCGAGGGGCACTCTTTAAGCCGAGCAATTATTTATTGGAAATTGCAGCCTGTATTGCTCGGAAGAAAAGAAGGATTCGCGGGGCAATTTTGGGCGTTTTTCTTCGTTTTAAGGCACGGCTCAAGGATAAGGCGATAGTTTCCCTTATCTTGCCTTAATAACGGTTTCTGTGGCTTCTGGGTAACAAAAAAGCACCGTATTTCTACGATGCTTTTGTCTTACTCAGATATAGGTATTTTATTTTCTCGAGTTTATATCGGCTTTAATTGATGCCATTTCCTCATCAATCTCTTCCTTCGTTTTTTGCAAATCAGAAAGACGTTGCTCCAACCATTCCACTGGATATTTTGACACCGTATCACGTCCCGAAGGTTCATAAATACGCTGATAAATCGGACGTGTTTTAAGTGTGTCATCAGCAAGTTTCTTTATTCTATCGTTACCGATATCAATATATTCTTGCATCAGCTCCGTGCCATAAGCCCGCCTCCCATTTTTCAATGCAGCAAGAAGTGAACTGCCAACACCGGAAAAAGGATCATAAACAATGTCATCTTCATTTGTTAATGCTAATACACATCGTTCAACAAGCTCTATCGGGAATTGACAAGGGTGAATAGTCTTTTCTGGGTGTTGAGATTTTACATTAGGCACGTCCCAAATGCAGCAATCCCAATCATCATAAAGACGTTCAACGGTAGCTTCCCAAAGGTCCTCTGGATTCTTTCCTTTCGGATTTCCCGAAAGCTTTCCTTTGTTTACTCCTTTGTAAGCTCTTTTCCCAGGATACTTTGAAGGAATTCGAACATCATCTAAATTGAATGTGTAACCATCTGTTTTTGAGAACCACAGAATAGTTTCATACCTTCCTGAAAATCGCTTTTCGCATTGTAATCCGTGTCCAAAATGCCAGATAATGCGATTTCTAAGTTGTAATCCAAGCTCCTTAAAGATTGGATAATAGTAAATATCAAGGGGGAAAACTTCGCTTGTATTGGGATCAATATAGTTTCCAACTTCCCAACAAATACTACCCTCAGGCGAAAGAACCCTGGTCATTTCTCGAAGTATAGGTTTAAGGTTTTCCAAATACGCAGAAAGCGATGTTGCTGTTTCGTATTCTTTCCCGATATTATACGGGGGTGAGGTTATAATAAGCTTAATGCTATTGTCTGGTTGCTCTTTCAAAAAAGCCAATGCGTTTTGTTTGACGTACAAATAATCTTTCAGGATCATGTTATTCCTCCATCGTAGCAAGGCACTGCTCAATACGGGCAACGCGGTCGGTTGTTGCCTGGTTCATACCTCTTGCTGTTGCTCTTTGAGCCTGGACCTGATTTCTAAACTTTGCTATTGCTGAATGTCTAAGTATTTGACTTAGATCAGCATCAGTATAGTCAAGAGGATCTTTGCTTGCAATGTTGTCAGGTTGAATACCAAGTATCAAAATGGGAACCGGAGGATTGGTCCGACCTTCTCTTATGACATTTGTAACCTCATTTTCAAACCACGGCACACCGGTATCCATATGCTCTTCCATGGCTTTCGTTGGAATGATCTCCACACCCACATCAATATCATTTCGAGAATAGAAGAACGTATGCTTCACGTGAAGATCATAAGCCACGCTGAAATACTTACCAAACTGAACCTCAACAGCAATCCTGTCCTTTTGAAAATCAACTTGATTGTAAGTCGAAAAGCTATCAAACCCCCGAGCGTCGATAATCCTCTTTTGTTCGTCTTTGTCCATAATATTGACGATTTCACGGGTAGTAGGTTCGTCTCCGGTAACGTAATAATAAACAATGTTCTCCGTCCAACCGTCTGCATTGAGCTGCCTTTTAATTGCTTTATTCAGTTCAGCCTGGTCATAATATATCTTTCCAAGATTAGCTTTGTCACAGCTTATCTTCAGGTATTGATTTGCATCAAGTCCGGTAAGACACGCTTGAATTTCAGCAAATTGTGCCGTTTTATTAACAATCAAATACTCCTTGGCATTTAAATGATTGTAAGTATTTGCAATAATCATTTCTCCACCTCTTTCGAGAAGTTAAACCATTCTGTTTCTATCTCAGCATATGAAAGATCATGCACTTCACAGAATTGTTTTAGGTTCTTCATTGCTGTAAGATTAGGCTTAACACGCCCGGTCTCCCAACGATTTATCGTTGATACGGAAACCTTCATTTCTTGGGCAAATGCTTCTTGTGTTAGAAAAGCCTTTTGCCTTGTGATTTTGAGTATATCCGAAAGCATTATTGAACCTCCCATCTCCTATTCGCTAAATTTGAATCATTATAGCACAAACCCCGCATTTTTTCAACGGGTTTTGAAAAGTTTACAAACTTGTCAACTATGCCAAACATTTATATCTTCCAAATAGGGACGCAACATTCGTGAACTCACCCATAACAAAAGTAACGGCATACCGTCAAAACGGTATGCCGTTATAGTTATATTGTTGCGATATTAAGGATTAAAAATTAGTCCTTCTTATCTTTTATTGCAGCCTGTGCAGCGGCGAGACGTGCGATCGGTACTCTGAAGGGAGAGCAGGATACGTAGTCAAGGCCGATCTTGTGGCAGAACTCAACGGACGTGGGATCGCCGCCGTGCTCACCGCAGATACCGATGTGGAGTGCGGGATTTACGGGCTTGCCAAGCTTGATGGACATTTCCATCAGCTTGCCGACACCGGTCTGGTCAAGCTTTGCGAAGGGATCGTTCTCAAAGATCTTGGTATCGTAGTAAGCGTTCAGGAACTTGCCTGCGTCGTCACGGCTGAAGCCGAAGGTCATCTGAGTAAGGTCGTTGGTACCGAAGCAGAAGAAGTCAGCTTCCTTTGCGATATCGTCAGCGGTGAGAGCTGCTCTGGGGATCTCGATCATGGTACCTACTTCGTACTTAAGATCGGAACCTGCCTCTGCGATAACAGCGTCAGCGGTCTCAACAACTGCCTTCTTAACGAACTTAAGCTCTTTCACTTCGCCTACCAGAGGAATCATGATCTCGGGCTTAACGTTCCAGTCGGGATGGTTTTTCTTAACGTTGATGGCAGCCTTGATAACAGCCTTGGTCTGCATAACTGCGATCTCGGGATAGGTTACTGCCAGACGGCATCCGCGGTGACCCATCATGGGGTTGAACTCGTGGAGAGAATCGATGATAGCCTTGATCTGCTCAACGGTCTTGCCCTGTGCGTCAGCGAGAGCCTTGATGTCAGCCTCTTCGGTGGGAACGAACTCGTGGAGCGGAGGATCCAGGAATCTGATGGTTACGGGGCAGCCCTCGAGAGCCTCATAGAGAGCCTCGAAGTCAGCCTGCTGCATGGGCTCGATCTTTGCGAGCGCTGCAACTCTCTCTTCTACGGTGTCAGCGCAGATCATTTCTCTGAATGCGCCGATTCTTGCGGGATCGAAGAACATGTGCTCGGTACGGCAGAGGCCGATACCCTCAGCACCAAGCTCTCTTGCCTTCTTCGCGTCTGCGGGAGTGTCGGCGTTGGTGCGGACCTTAAGTCTTCTGTACTTGTCAGCCCATGCCATAACTCTGCCGAAGTTGCCGCTGATGGAAGCGGGAACGGTAGCGATGATGCCGTCGAAGATGTTACCGGTGGAACCGTCGATGGAGATGAAGTCGCCCTCGTGGAATTCTTTACCTGCGAGAGTGAACTTCTTGTTAGCTTCGTCCATGGCGATGTCGCCGCAGCCGGAAACGCAGCACTTACCCATACCACGTGCAACAACTGCTGCGTGGGAGGTCATGCCGCCGCGGACGGTGAGGATACCCTCAGCGGCCTTCATGCCGGTGATGTCCTCGGGAGAGGTCTCAAGACGAACGAGAACTACCTTCTCGCCGCGAGCCTTCCAAGCCTCTGCGTCGTCAGCGGTGAATACGATCTTACCGCAAGCTGCTCCGGGAGATGCACCCAGACCCTTGCCGATAACGTTAGCGGCCTTGAGAGCCTTAGCGTCGAACTGGGGATGGAGAAGAGTGTCGAGGTTTCTGGGGTCGATCATGAGAACGGCCTCTTCCTCGGTCTTCATGCCCTCGTCAACCAGGTCACAAGCGATCTGGAGAGCTGCGGGAGCGGTTCTCTTGCCGTTACGGCACTGGAGCATGTAGAGCTTGCCGTTCTCAACGGTGAACTCCATGTCCTGCATGTCGTGATAGTGATCCTCGAGGATGCCGCAGACCTTAACGAAGTCAGCGTATGCTTCGGGGAATTCCTGCTCCATCTGAGCGATGGGCATGGGAGTGCGGACACCTGCAACGACGTCCTCGCCCTGTGCGTTCTTAAGGAACTCACCCATGAGCTTCTTCTCGCCGGTAGCGGGGTCACGGGTGAATGCAACGCCGGTACCGGAGTTGTCATTAAGGTTACCGAATACCATGGGCATTACGTTGACTGCGGTACCCCAGGAGTAGGGGATATCGTTGTCACGGCGGTAAACGTTCGCACGGGGGTTATCCCAGGAACGGAACACAGCCTCGATAGCGAGCTTCAGCTGAACAACGGGATCGGAGGGGAAGTCCTCGCCGAGCTTTTCCTTGTACTCAGCCTTGAACTGGCCAGCAAGGGTCTTCAGGTCGTCAGCGGTGAGTTCAACGTCGAACTCAACGCCACGCTCAGCCTTCATCCGGTCGATGAGCTCTTCGAAATATTTCTTGCCGACTTCCATAACGACGTCGGAGAACATCTGGATAAATCTTCTGTAAGAGTCGTAAACGAATCTCTTGAACTTGGGATCGGGGTTGCCGGCGATCATAGCCTCAACAACTTCGTCGTTAAGACCGAGGTTAAGGATGGTGTCCATCATACCGGGCATGGATGCACGTGCGCCGGAACGAACGGAAACGAGGAGAGGATTCTTGAGATCGCCGAACTTCTTGCCGTTGATCTCTTCCATTTTCTTAACGCCTTCCATGGCCTGAGCCATGATCTCGTCGTTGATCTTTCTGCCGTCCTCATAGTACTGAGTGCAGGCTTCGGTGGTGATTGTGAAACCCTGGGGAACGGGAAGTCCGATGCCGGTCATTTCGGCAAGGTTGGCGCCCTTTCCGCCGAGCAGGTTACGCATGGTCATGTCGCCTTCGCTGAACATATAGACCCATTTGTTTGCCATTGATTGATCCTCCAATATTAAATAAAAATATAAACAATGTAAGGTGACGCACAGCGTCAACATATATTCTACCACACACTTTGCGGAATTTCCATAGTTTTATTAAAAAATCCGCATTTTGACGGTAAATTTTCAATTTATTTACATTTATATAGTAATTACAAATAAAAGAGAGCATCCCCATCCGCGGATGCCCTCTTTCCCGTTTGCTTATTCGATTGTCAGAATATCTGAAAAACCGGTGATGTCGAACAGGCCGAGAATGCCTTCGCAGACGTTTTGCACCGCCATGGTGCCCTTGTTTTTCATAGCCTTCTGCGCCGAGAGGACAACTCTCAGTCCGGCGGAGGATATGTATTCAAGCTCTGCGAAATCGAGCACGAGGGAG
>JAZUGU010000074.1:0-20021 GCA_045641325.1 Candidatus Avispirillum sp. | reverse complement strand
TCGGCTCTTATCGAAAACAACAGCTGGTCCGGCTCCACTCTGTGCTACATGGGATACGGCGGATATCAGCCATTCCAGTCCTTTGTGGTCCGCGCGAAAGAGAAGATCGCAGACGGCCTCGTTCTGGGAAAAAAGCTGGATACCGTGCTGATCTTCGGCGGAACCAACGACTCGTGGAACAACTCTCCCGTGGGAGAGCTGAAATACGAGGGCCGCACGGAGGAGGACATGAAGGCGTTCCTCCCCGCTTTCTGCGAGCTTGTGGAATACATAAAAAAAGCCGCGCCGGAGGCACGGATCGTCAATATCGTAAACTGCTGTCTCAAAGAGGAGATCACGGAGGGAGCCGTTGAGGCGTGCGCTCATTACGGCATCGACTGCGTCCGTCTTCATGACCTCGAACTGGTAGACGGCCATCCCACCAGCCTCGGCATGCGCCAGATCACGGAGCAGATAATAGATGCGCTTTGAGCTTTTAGCTTTAACTGAAAAAGCCCTCATTAGGAGCCCTCACATAGGGAGAGAGGCGCCGCTGATCGTTCGTTCTGAATACCGTTTGCCGTACAAAGGTACGGCAGGTGTTCAGAACGGACAAAGGAAAGATATAACAAAATGACCGAAACGAAAGTTTCGGTCATTTTTTTCATTAGTTATTCGGGAAATCCCCAACACACCTGATATTTTTTATAAATAATTCTTTCCGTTCGGCGGTGAAAAAATCCCTATGTGTGCGCTCCGTTCGAGGGCTTTTTCTTATTTCTCTTCGTTCAGCTTTTTGATGCAGGAGCGGCAGACTTTTTTGTTCATGTAGTCGATAACCCCGTCCGCTTCGCCGCAGAAAATACAGGCGGGAGCGTATTTTTTCAGAATAACGCAGTCCTTATCGGAGAACATTTCGATACCGTCTCCGGCGGAGATGTCAAGAGCGCGCCTCAGCTCGATGGGCATGACGATGCGCCCCAGTTCGTCGATTTTTCTCACCATTCCCAATGATTTCATATTTGACTCCTTTTTCCGTAATCACAACATTTATTGCAAAATGCTGCAAAAATTACCATATTTTGTTATTACACTTAAATTATACCAAATATGTGACGGTTGTCAATAGAAATCGCGCGATCTTTGCATTTTTCGATTTACAGATTCCGACCTTTTTCGACCTCCGCGCGCGCCGTATCCAGCGCCTCGCGGATGACGTCATCCATATCCAGATATCTGTAAGTGCCCAGCCTGCCGCCGAAGATCACGTTTTTCTCTTTATCGGCGAGCTTTCTGTACTGCTCATACAGAGAGGTGTTTTTTTCGTCGTTCACGGGGTAGAACGGCTCCATTCCGTGCTGCCAGTGGGCGGGGTATTCACGGGTGATGACGGTTTTCGGGCTCTTTGCGGCCTCGAAATATTTGTGCTCGATGATGCGGGTGAAGGGAATGTCCGCATCCGTATAGTTGACCACGGCACAGCCCTGATAATCGGGGGTGTCAAGCACTTCGGTGCGAAAGCTCAGGGAGCGGTATTCAAGCTCACCCAGCCGGTATCCGAAATATTCGTCGATCATTCCCGTGTAAACGGTCTTTTTCGCAAGGCGGGATAGCTCCTTTTTCCTTGCGTTATAGTCAACGGAGAGTCGGATGTCGCACCCGTCGAGGAGCTTTTCGAGCAGAGCGGTGTATCCCCCCGTGGGGATGCCCTGGTATTTATCGTTGAAATAATTGTTGTCGTAGGTGAATCTCAGAGGCACGCGCTTTATGATGAAAGCGGGCAGCTCCGCTGCCTTTCTTCCCCATTGCTTTTCCGTGTATCCGCGGATGAGCTTTTCGTAGATGTCGCGCCCCACAAGGGAAAGCGCCTGCTCCTCCAGGTTTTTCGGGTCCTTTATGTTTTCCCGCTTCACCTGTTCGTCGATGATGGCCTTTGCCTCCTCCGGGGTGTTCACTCCCCACAGGCGGTGAAAGGTGTTCATATTGAAGGGAAGATTGTATATTTCGTTTTTGTAGAACGCCAGCGGGCTGTTGACGTAGCCGTTGAAATCGGCAAATCGGCGGATAAAATCCCACACCTCTTTGTCATCGGTGTGAAAAATGTGAGCGCCGTAGCGGTGGACGTTTATACCCTCGACGTTTTCCGTGTAAACGTTTCCTCCGATGTGGTCACGGCGGTCCACAACGAGGCATTTCTTCCCGGCATCGGTCACGGTACGGGCAAAAACCGCACCGTAAAGCCCTGCGCCGACAATAAGATAATCGTACATGTCAGAACTCCGGTGTATATGATTTGACGGCGCTGTCCGTGTCCTGGGAATAACCGGAAAAGCCCAGGGAAAGCGCGCGTTCTCGGACGGATTCGTATTCAAAGGTGGTCACTCTGCGGTGAAGATTTTTATATTCCTCCGGCGCAAAATCCGGGGTGTACTGGCTCATGAGGCTCAGCACCACGTCGTCTGCGGAGACCGTGCGGGCAATGAGTTCGAGGGCGGCGATGCTGTCGTGCCGCTCTCCGGGGAGAATGAGATGGCGGATGATAACGCCCCGCTTCATCATACCGTCTTCGGAAAAATCGGGTTTTCCCGCGCAGGCGACCATTTCGGGAAGAGCGGATACCGCCGCCTCAACGTAGTCGGGCGCGGCGGAATATTTCTTTGCGGTCTCTTTTTTTCCGTACTTGAAATCGGTGAGGAATATATCGGCATATCCCCTGAGCGCCGCAACGGTTTCGGGCTTTTCGTAGCCTCCCGTGTTGAAGACGATGGGGATCGACGGCTTATATATATCGAGAGTTTCGATGATCTGCGGGATGTACTGTGTGGGGGAAACGAAGTTGATGTTGTATGCTCCGTCCTCCTCAAGCTTTTTTATAACGTCGGAAAGCCTGCGGGGAGAGTATTCCTCCATCCCGGAAGTGCCCCGGCTGATTGCCTTGTTCTGGCAGAACACGCATTTTAAGGGACATCCGCCGAAAAAAACGGCACCGCTGCCGCCATCCCGTCCGTTTCCGCTGATACATGGCTCCTCCCAGCGGTGGAGCATTATTTTTGCTATCCGCATCGCACTTCCCGCACCGCAGACGCCTGCGGCGGCGGTCCTGTCCGCGCCGCATTCACGGGGACAGACCGTGCATTTTTTCATGTCGAAGGTCATATCAGTTCTGCTTCTGCACGGTTTTGTATTCGTCGTAGAACTTGTAATAGGGGCAGGATGAGTACGGATGCGACATGAAGCGTATCATTTCGTCCTCGTCAAGATCCAGGGTGCAGATGTCCTCATCCATTGTCTCGTCGTAGTCGAAATACATACAGCTTTCGCAGTTCGTTTCGATATTTTTCCGTTTCATACATCACACCTCGCTTCCATAGAATTGTACCACAGATGCAATAATAAATCAACAGTTGCAAAACAAATAAAAATGGGGTACAATATAGATGAATAAAACGATACGGAGGGAAATATCATGCCTTATATAGGAACGAGAACAACGAAAGAAATATCCCCGGAAAAAGAAAAGATACTGAAAGAAAAACTGGGAAAAGCCATCGAGGCGATCCCGGGAAAGAGCGAAGCATGGCTGATGACGGAGTTCTCCGGCGGATGTCACCTCTGGATGAGGGGCGACGGTTCGGCGGACTCGGCGTTCGTGGAAGTGAAAGTTTACGGCACCGTCGATCACCGCTCCTGCGATAAGCTGACGGGCCTTATCTGCGATATCCTTTCCGAAGAGCTGGATATCTCCCCCGACAGAGTGTACGTGACCTATTCCGGCTTTTCCGAGTGGGGCTGGAACGGCGGAAATTTCTGAGAAAAAACGTCACAAATGCAGCGAAAGGAATGGTTGTAGCATGAGAGAAATAACACCTGAAGAACTGAACGGAAACGTATTCAAAATGATCGACAGCGACTGGATGCTGGTCACCGCCGCTGACGGAGAAAAGATCAACACCATGACGGCAAGCTGGGGCGGCCTGGGCATCCTCTGGAACAAGCCGGTCGCATTCGTTTTCATCCGTCCCCAGAGATATACCTATGAGTTCACCGAGAAGAGCGACAGAATGACGCTGTCCTTTTTCGGCGGCGGCATGAGGGAAGCGCTGAAGATCTGCGGCACGAAAAGCGGCAGGGACTGCGACAAGATAAAGGAAGCGGGCCTCACACCCAAAAAGGTGGGAGACGGAGCTTATACCTTTGAGGAAGCGGTCGTCTGCATGGAATGCCGCAAGATATACACGGACATGATAAAGCCCGGAAACATGATAGACGAAAGCATCATGAAAAACTATCCGAAGAACGATTTTCATAAGGTGTACGTCTGCGAGATCGAAAAAATCACGGTAAAGGATAACTGAAATGTTTGAAACGGTAGCCGCCGTATCCACCCCCAGGGGCAAAGGCGGGATCTCTGTAATAAGGATATCCGGCGAGGATTCGGCGAAAATACTCGAAAAGGTGTTCAGACCGCGGGGTAAAAAACCGTGGGAAAACCCCCGTTTTGCCGCTTTCGGCGAGATTTTTGACGGGGGGGAGGTACTGGACACCGGGATCGCCACCTTTTTCGAGGCGGGCAGATCGTTCACCGGGGAAAACTCTGCGGAAATAGCGTGCCACGGCGGTATCGCCGTAACGGGCGCCGTCCTTGAGGCGGTTTTCCGCGCAGGCGCCGTTCCCGCACCCGCAGGGGAGTTCACCAAGCGTGCATTCGTCAACGGCAAGCTTTCGCTGACAGAAGCGGAGGCGGTGGGCAAGCTCATCGATGCCGATACGGATTCAAGAAGAAAGCTCGCCTCCGGCGCCGCCAGAGGTAAGCTCCGTGAAAAGACCGGGAGCATCAGAGAGAAGCTTCTCGGCGTTCTTTCCGCGCTGTACGCCGCAATAGATTATCCCGATGAGGACGTGGGCGACGAGGGCGAAAGAAATATGGAGAGAGTGTTTTCCGAGGTGTCCGCGGAGCTTTCCGCTCTGCTCCGCACCTATAAAACGGGACGGGCCGTCACCGACGGCGTGGTCACCGCCATATGCGGTGCTCCCAACTGCGGAAAAAGCTCCCTGTATAATCTTCTGTGCGGTGAGGACCGTGCGATCGTCACGGATATCGCAGGCACCACGAGAGATACCCTATGGGAGACCGTGGATGCAGGCGGGATAACGCTCCGTCTTGCGGATACCGCAGGTATCAGGGAAACGGGCGATACCATCGAGGAGATGGGCGTTGAAAGAGCCCTTGACTGCATGGAGGGCGCGGAACTCATCATCACCGTGTTCGACGGTTCCCGTCCTTTGAACGACGATGACAGAAGAATAATCGCGGCTCTTGAAAATACCGCCGCGCCGAAAATATCCGTTATCAATAAATCCGACCTTAAGACCGAGGTTGCGGAGGACGAGATAAAAGCCGTCAGCGACAGGACGGTGATCATGTCCGCAAAAGAGAAAAAAGGCACGGAAGAATTGTACCGTGCCGTTTCCGAAATATTCAACGAGGATTCCCTCTCGCTCACGGGCGATGCCATGCTTTGGGATGCCCGCCACAAGGCGACTGTGCAGGAAGCCAAGGAGCGGATAGACGAGGCTCTGGCGGGAGTGAGAGCGGGAGACGCGCCGGACGCCGTCTGCACGCTTGCGGAAAGCGCCCTTGCATCTCTTTCGCTCCTTGACGGAAGAGGCATCACCGATGAGATAGTATCGGAGATATTCTCCCGCTTCTGCGTGGGCAAATAATTCAGTCCCGCTTCCGGGGCATCATGGCGAGAATGAGGACTATGATGGCGGCGACGATAACGACCGCGATAACGATGACCCAGGTGTTCATGCCGGCGTCGTCCGTTTTCGTCGTTTCGTCGATGGTACCGTCATCCCCGGTGGAGATGTTGTCCGTATCCTTTGCGGTATCGTCTTTGTCTTTGTCCTTGTCCTTATCTTTATCCTTTTCGGTGTCGCTCATAACGCCGTCGATCACGGATTCCGCGTCGGACATGAGCCCGCCGTCCGTATCCTTTTCGGTGTCACCTGTGGCCGCGTCCGTTTCCTTACCGGAGGGCGTGTCGGTGCTCTCGATGAGATCGGTGGTATCCTCCGCCAGAACCATGGAGGCGAGGGCGGGAACGAGCGTGATGACAAGAACAAGCATTATCGCCAGAAATTTAACTGTTTTTTTCATTCTTTTCTCCTTGCAGGTTATTTCACGGATATTTTACCCGCAAATAAGTAATATATTCAGTTCAGGACAGATATGGAAACAAAAAGATTCACGAAAAACGATTCGGGCTTTGTCTGCGGACATTGCGGAAAAGAGGTGGAGCCTCTGGGCTATACCTCCCGCAACCATTGTCCGTACTGCCTGTGGAGCAGACATCTTGACGTTTTGCCCGGAGACAGGGCATCGGAATGCATGGGGCTGATGGAGCCCTTGTTTGCCGAGCCCGATCCGAAAAAAGGATATATCATCACACACCGCTGTACCGTGTGCGGGGAGCTCCGCCGCAATAAAGCGGCATACGGCGGAAAATCGGGGCAGATGGACGACCTGAAGCTCATAATTAAGCTTACGGGCGAGCATAGGTAAAAGTGACGAAAAAGACTTAAACGTATTGACAAAATACTGCCTTGCATATACAATATGCAGTATGTTGAAACAGTACGACAGATGAAACGCACCTGCCTTCTGGGGCACGGTGCGTTCCTTATTTCAGAAAGAAGTGATAACGGCAGATGACAAAGAAAAGGCTTAAGGTGAGCCTCATCATTTTCGGATGTGTCATCGCCCTTCTGCTTCTGGGAGTGATCCTTACGGGTTCCCCGGGAGAGGGCGGCGAAAGCATCAAGGAAGTGATGCGTGATGCGGTGCTCCACGAGAGCGGAAAGGTGGATCTTTTCGGGCTTTCGGTGAATCCCGGGCTCATATCCGCATTTACGGTGACGGGCATACTGCTTCTGTGCGCGGTGATCCTCAGGATATTCGCCGTGCCGAAATTCAAAGAAGTGCCGGGTAAGGTGCAGACCGTTCTGGAAATGGCGGTGGGACTTTTCGACGGCATGGCCGAGGAAAAGAGCCCCCACAGAAACAGATTCCTCAGCGCATATATCTTCACGGCGGGAGCCTATATCTTCATCGGCACCGTGTTCGAGCTGCTGGGGCTTCAGGTGGTCACCGTATCGGGGCTGTCGGTAGCGATGCCGGCACCGCTCGCCGATATAAACGGTGCGATCTCCATGGGTGTCACCTCCTATCTGGTGATACTGCTGGGCGGCCTCATCGCCGCAGGTCCCAAGGGGTTCTTCACGGCGCTCAAGGATTTTTCGCTTCCCATATCCATGAGCTTCCGTCTGTTCGGCGCGCTCCTGTCGGGCGCTCTGGTCACGGAGCTGGTGTACTACTATTTTTCATTAAGCTTCGTGCTTCCCGTCATCGTGGGAGTGCTGTTCACTCTCATCCATGCGGTGATACAGGCATACGTGCTCACCATGCTCACAGCGCAGTTCTACGGTGAGTCCACGGAGAAAAAAGAGAAAAAGGCAAAAAAGAAAGGACAGAAATAAAATGAAAAACATCGTAAAGATAATGACGGTCATCCTTGCCGTCGCAATGATAGCATCCGTATGTATATTCACCGTTACGGCGGCAGACGAAACCGTCGAAGCCGGGGACGTTCTCATGGCTGCAGAGCCCGAGACCGCAGAAGAAAATGAAAAAACTGATGACGGCACCTCCGTCAAGGCAATCGCCGCCGCAGTGATCATTTCCGTGGTCGCCGCAGTTGGTGCCGTCTCCATGGCACTGGCAGTGATGAAGGCTGTGGACGGCTCCGCCCGTCAGCCAGAGGCCGCAGGAAACATCCGTACCTCCATGATGATGGGTCTGGTGTTCATCGAGACCGCCATCATCTATGCGCTGATCGTTGCCATCCTGGTTATTTTCGTACTTTAATAAGGAACTGAAAAAATGAGCTTACCGTTAAATATCGACTTTCAGCAGATCCTTCTCCATATGCTGAATTTCGCCATTCTTTTCGGCGGTCTTTATTTCATACTTTACAGCCCCGTGAAAAAATTCATGGATCAGAGAGCGGAAAAGTATAAAAAAGACAGCGAAGAGGCGAAAAAATGCCTTGAGGAAGCTACTGCCGCAAAGGAAGAATATGAGAAAAAGCTTGCCGAGGGCGAGCGTGAAATAGAAGAGAAAAAGGAAACGGCGAAAAAAGAACTGGAGGAGTATGCTCTGGAGCGCCGCAAGGCGGCTGAAGCGGAGGCGGCACAGATCGTTTCCGATGCCCGCAGAAGAGCGGAATCCGAAAAGAGCGAGATCCTCTCATCGGCGAAAAAGGATATCTCCGAGATCGCCGTTGCCGCCGCACAGAAGGTAGTTTACAAGGATGCATCGGAGGCATACGAGGGCTTCTTCGACGGCATCGAAGACTATGACAATGGACAGGACAACTGAAAAATATACGGCATATCTGTATTCGTCCACAGCGCCCACCGCAGAACAGGAGGGGCGCTTTCTGGCTTTTCTCACCGGGAAATACGGAGAGGTGGAAAAGCTTGTATTCACGGAGGATAAAGCACTCACCGACGGCTTCAGGCTTGAGATAGGGAACGATGTTTATAACTGGACCCGTGACTCGAGAATGAAACAGCTGAAAACAAGGCTGAGAAAGATCTGCGATGAGGACGGAGAGCTTATCCCCCTCATGCGGGAAAGCATCCGTGACTGGACACCGAAGGTGTTGGCGGAACAGATAGGAAAAGTGCTCACCGTGGGTGACGGTATCGCCACCGTTGCGGGACTTGACGAGGCGTTTTACGGCGAAATACTCTTGTTTGCCGGCGGTCTCCGGGGCATGGTGCAGACTCTTACGGAAAAATACGTGGGATGCGTTCTGTTCGGAGATGCCGCATCCGCGGGAGTTGCCGCGGGGAGTGCCGTCAGACGGACGGGCAGGATATCCGGCGTTCCCGTTGGAGAAGGGTATCTGGGCAGAGTGGTGAACGCTCTCGGCGAGCCCATAGACGGAAAAGGCGACGTCACGGCGGACAGATACCGCCCGGTGGAATCCCCCGCTCCCGGCATCGTTGACCGTGAGAGCGTCAACAAACCCCTGCGCACGGGCATCCTCACCATCGACTCCATGTTCGCCATCGGCAGAGGACAGAGAGAACTTATTATCGGCGACAGACAGACGGGAAAAACTTCCATCGCCGTCGATACCATCCTCAACCAGAAGGGTGAGGACGTAATATGCATATACGTTGCCATAGGACAGAAGGCAAGCTCCGTGGCGGCTCTTGTGAATACGCTTGAAAAGAACGGTGCCATGGATTACACCGTTGTCATCAGCGCCACCGCGGGTGACAGCGCACCGCTCCAGTATCTTGCGCCCTATGCGGGGTGCGCCATGGGAGAATATTTCATGGAATCGGGCCGTGACGTGCTGATAGTGTATGACGACCTTTCGAAGCACGCCGTGGCGTACCGCTCCCTGAGCCTGCTTCTGGGCAGGGCACCGGGACGTGAGGCTTTTCCCGGAGACGTTTTCTATCTCCATTCCCGACTTCTGGAGCGTGCCGCGCATCTTTCCCCGGAAAAGGGCGGAGGCAGTATGACGGCATTGCCCATAGTCGAGACCCAGGCGGGAGACGTATCCGCATATATCCCCACCAATATCATTTCGATCACCGACGGCCAGATCTTTCTTGAGACCGACCTGTTCTATTCCGGCCAGCGCCCCGCGGTAAACGTGGGCCTTTCCGTGTCCCGAGTGGGCGGCGATGCGCAGACGAAGGCCGTGAAAAAGGCGGCAGGCACGCTGAGACTGGACCTTGCCCAGTACAGGGAGATGGAGGTGTTCACCCAGTTTGCCGGAGACCTGGACGATGCCACGAGACAGGGGCTTTTCCACGGTCAGCGCCTGATGTATATGCTTCGTCAGCCCCAGAACAGACCCATGTCGCACCACGGCGAGGTCATCGCTCTCACGGCGGCGGGAAGCAGAGCGCTTGATAATACCGCTCCCGAAAAGGCAAGGGATTTCGTCATGGCCCTCATCGCTCTGTGCGAAACGGAAATGCCGGATATGTGCAGACGCATCGACGAGACCGGAATGCTCACCGACGAGGACCGAGACACGGTGATCGGTCTTTCGGAACGTGTTGTTTTGTGATATGCAGAACATCAAGGAAATCAAAAAAAGAATAAACAGCGTAAAGGATACGAAAAAGATCACCGGAGCCATGCAGCTCATCGCCTCCGCAAAACTGCAGAAGGCAAGACGTGAGCTTACGTCCACAAGACCTTATTTCGATGCGCTCCGGGGAGAGATCAAGCGTATCTTCCGTGTGAACGGAAAGATAAAAAGCAGATATTTCTATCCCCCCACGGGAGAGCACGATCTGCCGGGAGCTTATGCGTATCTTGTCATCACCGCGGATAAGGGGCTGGCGGGAGCCTATAACCTGAACGTCATAAAAACTGCGGAAAAGATGATGACGGAGCACGGCGATAACGAGCTTTTCGTGGTGGGAGAATACGGCAGACAGTATTTTCACACCCACAGTATCCCCGTCAGCGAGAGCTTTCTCTATACGGCGCAGAATCCCACCTTCGACAGAGCGAGGGAAATATGCGACACGCTTCTCGAGGGATACCGCAGCGGAAAATTCGCAAAGATATTCGTCATATATACCGACTTTGTGAACGGCATGCGCTCCGACGTGAAATGCGAGAGACTGCTTCCGTTCCACAGAGCGGATTTCATGGATCACGCACCGGAGAAGGAGATAACCGAGCCCTTCGAGTTTTCTCCCTCCATTGAAGAGGTGCTGGAAAACATCGTTCCCAGCTACGTTGCGGGATACGTTTTTTCCGCCCTCACAGACAGCTTCTGCGCCGAGCAGAACGCAAGGATGACCGCCATGAAGGCGGCGTGCGACAATGCGGAGGAGCTCCTTTCGGAGCTGACCTCAAGATATAATCACATGCGGCAGAGCGAGATCACCCGTGAGCTCACGGAGATATCCGCGGGAAGCGCCGCAAGAAAGGAAGAGTGACAAGCTTGACCGGAACGATAGTTGAAGTAAAAGGCTCCGTGACGGATGTTGAATTTCCCGAGGGAAGCCTCCCGAAAATAAAAGAAGCCTTAGAGCTTTACATGGGCAGAAGAACGCTTGTGATGGAGGTCGCTCTTCACCTTTCCTCCACCAGAGTGCGGTGTATCATGCTTTCGGGAAGCGAGGGCATTTTCCGCGGCATGAAGGTGACCGCCACCGGAGATACGGTAAAAGTGCCCGTGGGCCACGCGACTCTGGGACGTATGATGAACGTTTTCGGCAGCGTCATCGACGGCGGAGACGAGATAAGTGACGGATGCGAAAGATGGAGCATCCACAGAGGCGCTCCCTCCTTTGAAGAGCAGAATCCCGCAACGGAGATCCTTGAAACGGGAATAAAGGTCATCGACCTGCTGGAGCCCTATCCGAAGGGCGGCAAGATCGGTCTTTTCGGCGGCGCCGGTGTCGGTAAGACCGTGCTCATCCAGGAGCTTATCCATAATGTTGCCACCGAGCACGGCGGATATTCCGTGTTCGCAGGTGTTGGCGAGAGAAGCCGCGAGGGAAACGATCTGTGGCGCGAAATGAAGCAGAGCGGAGTTATCGACAAAACGGCTCTCGTGTTCGGGCAGATGAACGAGTCTCCCGGAGTGAGAATGAGAGTTGCCCTGTCGGGCCTTACAATGGCGGAATATTTCCGCGACAGAGAAAATAAGGATATCCTGTTCTTTATAGACAATATTTTCAGATTCGTCCAGGCGGGAAGCGAGGTTTCCACGCTTCTGGGCAGAATGCCCTCAGCCGTAGGATATCAGCCGACACTTGCCGAGGAAATGGGCGCATTGCAGGAGAGGATCGCATCCACCAAAAAAGGCTCGGTCACCTCTGTTCAGGCAATATACGTCCCGGCGGATGACCTTACCGACCCGGCACCCGCCACCACGTTCACCCATCTGGATGCATCCACGGTTCTTTCCCGAAAGATCGCGGAGCAGGGCATATATCCCGCAGTCGATCCGCTGGAATCCAACTCCAGGATACTTGAGGCAGATACGATGGGAGACGTGCATTATTCCGTTGCCCGCAAGGTGCAGGAAATACTGCAGAAATACCGCGAGCTCCAGGATATAATTGCGATCCTCGGAATGGAGGAGCTTTCCGAAAACGACAGACTCGTTGTCAGCAGGGCGAGAAAAATACAGAGATTTCTGTCACAGCCCTTCAGCGTTGCGGAAAAATTCACGGGCCTTCCCGGAAAATACGTTCCCCTTGCCGAAACGCTCCGGGGCTTTTCCGCCATCATCGGCGGAGATGCCGATGCCTTGCCGGAGGGCGCCTTCTTCAACGTGGGCACCGTGGACGAGGCATATGAAAAAGCGAAAAGGATGCAGATGTGATGAATACGTTTCATATGAAGCTCCTTGAAGCGGACCAGCCATTTTTTGAGGGCGAGTGCATCTCGGTGCAGATACCCGCCACCGACGGCGCATACGGTATCATGGCAAACCATACGAACCTTATCTGCGCCCTCGTTCCCGGAGAGCTCAAATATAAAACCCCGGACGGGAAAGAAAACGCGGCATCCGTGTCCTCCGGCATCTGCAAGGTGGAGGACGGAGAGGTGCTGATCCTTACCGAGTCCGCGGAGCATCCCGAGGAGATAGACGTGCGCAGGGCAGAGCGGGAAGCGGCGCAGGCCAAGGAGGAGATCCTCCGCCGCCGCAGTATCCAGAGCTATAACGCGGCGCAGGCGAAAATGGCGAGAGTTCTCAACAGACTGAGAGTGAAAAACAAATACAATATGTGACGGCACGGGGATCATGCCCCGCGACCGCAAAACCGACCGAAAGATTTCTTTTCGGTCGGTTTTTTGTTGACATATAATAATAATTGTGATACAATTAATTGGATTATAATTTTTTGAAGGAACTGTATGAACGATCATTACCGAAAAAACAGAAATCCCGGCGGTGAAAAGCGTTTTGCGGAGGCCCCTCCGGAAAATGCGGTCGCGGGGCGGAACTCCGTCCGTGAACTTCTCCGTTCGGGAAGAAGTGTCGATAAGCTGTTCGTAAAGAGCGGCAGCAGAGAGGGCTCCATCGTTGCGATCGTGGGCGAGGCTATCGAGAAAAAGATCCCCGTTATCGAGGTAACGCAGGAGAAACTTGATTCTCTGTGCGGCGGCATGAACCACCAGGGCGTGGTCGCCATGGCGGCGGAAAAAGAATATACCGATGTGGACGGCATCCTTGCCATCGCCGCAGAGAGAGGGGAAAAACCCCTCATCGTCATTGCGGACGGTATCGAGGACCCGCATAATCTGGGCGCACTCATAAGATGTGCCGAATGCGCGGGAGCCCACGGGATAATCATTCCCAAAAGGCGCTCGTCCGGGCTCACCCCTACGGTCACAAAGGCATCGGCAGGTGCGATCGAGCACATGGCGATAGCCAAGGTCTCCAATATTTCGGCAACCGTGGACGAGCTCAAGAAAAAAGGCCTCTGGATATTCGCGTCCGAGGCGGGAGGCTCCGCTTACTACGAAACCGATTTCAACTGCGCCGCCGCGATCATATTCGGCAGCGAGGGCGAGGGTATCGGCAGAGCCATCAAAGAAAAAAGCGATTTTATCGTTTCCATACCCATGTACGGTAAAGTAAATTCATTCAACGTTTCCTGCGCAGCCTCCGTCATCCTCTGCCATGCGGCAAGGATGCAGAGAACGGGCGGCTGAAAATTCCCGAAAAAGGAAGGAAAATACGATGTCATCAGAAGATAAAAAGAACATAACGGCGAAGGACCTTCTGTTCCGCCTGGGCAGATCCAAGGCGGAAAAAGCGGCAGAAAGCGAAGAGGTGCTCCCCGCGGCGGAGGCATTCGAGGAAAAGACCGCCGAGGAAGAGGAAATAATCGCGGAGGCTGTCGCTGAATTCGAAGAGGCTCTTTCCGGAGAAGAAATTCCCGCAGAAGAAGCTGCCGGGGAAGAGACCGCCGAAGACGATATGTTCGCCATAGAGCCCGAAGAGGAGATCATCCCCGATGTGACCGACGATATGTTCGGCATCTCCGGAGACGCGGCAGAGGAAGCCCCCGCGGAAGATATCCCGGAATTTGATGAAGCCGCCGAAGAGGTGTATTTCGAGGAGGATATCCCCGATCTCACCGAGGAGGAGGCCATCGCTTTCGAGGAGGCCGCAGGCCTTGTGGACGAGTATTCCGAGTACGTTGATTCCGCCGAGGTGGAGGCACTTACCGAGGAATATGCAGACGAGCTTGAAGAGGACTTCAACGGCTACGAGGACACTCCCGAGAACTACTATCCCGAGAACGCGGAGGACATCATCCCCGACGACGAGTTCTTCGACGAGGATCCTCTGGAGGACGAAATGTTCTATGACGGTGACGAAGCCGCGGAGGAAGAATACGTTCCCGAGCCCGACAGAGAAGAAGAATTCAAGAGCCTCGTTGAGGAGGTCACCGGAGAGATGGACGAATCCGGCCTCAATGAGAACGATATAAGCCTCATGGTGGCTCTCGGTATGGAGGACGAGCTGGCGAAAACCGTCGGCGAGGAGACCGCCACACAGATGACCGAGGATTACGTGGCAGATCAGGAGGAATGGGTCGACCGCACCAAGAGATTCGGCGCGGACGAATATTCCGATCCCTCTCAGAACGGCGAGATCGCTGAAACCTATAAGAAGCGCAACAAATCGGCAACCGTCAGAATGCTCGTTGCCGCAGGCCTTGCGATCCTTCTTATGATCATGGAAAACCTGGTGCTCATAGGATATCAGCTTGACGGCGCGCTTGATCCCGCGGTTTATCCCGTGGTCTACATCATGGCAGACCTCCAGCTCGTGTTCATCGGCGCCGCTATGATATGGAAGACCATAGTGTACGGCCTCAAGAATATCATAAAGTTCAAATTCACCGTAGAAACGATACCTGCACTCATGCTGATAGCATCCGCCGTGTGCTCCGCTATCACCGCATACACGGCAGTCCCCGGCACCGAGCCCGCAGTGTTCAACTTTCCCGTGACTCTCTGCTTCGCATTTGCCGCTGTCAACGAGTACCTGACGGTGCGCCGTGAGATATTCAGCTTCAACATCATCTCCTCAAGAAAGCCCAAGCTGGTGATGCGCAACCTCTCCACCAGAGATTCCATGCTCGAGAGCGAGGCGGTTGCGGATATGGAGCTTGACTCCACCGTTGCGGACGAGGGCGATATCATTAAGATCCAGAGCACCGACTTCGTGGACGGATATTTCTGGCGCACGAAGAACCGTTCCGCAGTCAACGACGGCTTCGTCGGCCTGGCAGTGCTCATCTCCGTTTTCCTCGCAGTAGTTGTGGGAATATACGCAGGTGTCACCAAGCAGACCTCCGCCGTCACCGCAGGATATGCCACCCTTTGCGCGGCACTTCCCGCATCAATGCTCATCATCGGCGCGTACCCCTTCTACAGGGCTAACCGCCGCGCATACGACATAGATTCCACCATCATCGGCGAAGGCTCCGTTGAGGAGTATTCCGGTGTCGGCGTCCTCTCCTTTGATGACGTGAACGTGTTCCCCTCCGCAAACGTGAAGGTGAGAAACGTCCGCCTGTTCAATAACAGCCGTATCGACAAGGTCCTTTATTACGCCGCAAGCGTATTCTCCGCCACCGGCGGACCTCTGGCAGACGTGTTCGAAGTCGCCACCATGGAAACGGGACATTCAAATAACGTGCAGATCCTTGAGACCGGCTCCGGCTATATCGAAGCCACCGTTAACGGCAAGAATATCATCTTCGGCAGAGCGGCGGCTCTTTCCAAGCTCGGCATCATCATCCCCGATGACGTTATCTCCGATTCCACCGAGCTCCCTGCAGACTGCTCCGTCATGTATATGATCTATCAGCGCAAGCTGGTGTCCAAGATGATAGTCAATTACGTGGTCGAGCCCGATTTCGAGTATATCTTAAAACAGCTCACCGGAAGCGGAATGTGCGTGTGCGTCAAGACCTTTGACCCCAACATCGACGAGGAAATGATCTACCGTCAGATGCGCTCCTCCGCCAAGTATTCGCTGAGAGTCATCAAGTATAAGAGCACGGACGAGATCACCAAGTACGCAAAGCGTGCCGAGGGCGGCATCGTGTCCAGAGGAAACAGCAAGGCTCTGCTCCATACGGTTTCCAGCTGTGACAGGATCCTCAGCGCACAGAAGACCGGCTACATAATCGGCGTTCTTTCGGCAATATTCGGAGCCGCCATCGTGGGCATCATGCTTATCGCCGGCAGCTTCGCAAGCCTCTATAGCCTGTACATCGTGCTGTGCCAGCTGGTATGGCTGATACCGGCAATAGTGACCACAAGACTTATAGTAAGATAACTAAATAGCCACGGAGAGAATTCTCCGTGGCTGATTTTTTGGAGAGAATCATGAGGGACGATATAAAAAGCTTTCTGTGTGACGTGAGAAAGCCCGGCAGATATACGGGCGGCGAACCGGGAAGCACATATAAGGATAAAGAAAACGTAAAGCTCCGCGTGGCGTTCTGCTTCCCGGATACCTATGAGATAGGCATGTCCAATCTGGGAATGAGGATCCTCTGCGGCGTGCTCAATAATACTGACGGCGTGTGGTGCGAGAGAGTTTTCGCACCGTGGACGGATATGGAAGAAAAGATGAGGGAGAGAAATATCCCCCTCTTTGCCCATGAGTCCGGCGATCCGCTGACCGATTTCGGCATGGTGGCGTTCACCCTCCAGTATGAGCTCTGCTATACCACGGCGCTCAATATGCTCTCCCTTGCCGGTATCCCCCTCACCACCGAGGAAAGAGGCGAGGACTATCCCGTCATCATCGCAGGCGGTCCCTGCGCCTATAACCCCGAACCCATGGCGGATTTTGTCGATATCTTTTCCATCGGCGAGGGCGAGGAGGCTCTCCCCGAGCTTGCCCGCCTCTATATGCAGATGAAGGAGGACGGCACCTATACGAAGAAGGACTTTCTCCGTAAGGCATCCCACCTTGAGGGCTTCTACGTTCCCTCACTCTATGACATAGAGTATAAGGCCGACGGCACAATAGCGAAAATCGCTCCCAAATACGACGACGTTCCCGAAAAGGTAAAAAAGAGAATAGTCGAAAATCTGGACGAGGCGTACGTCCCCACCTGCCCGGTGCTTCCCGTCATCGAAACGGTGCACGACAGAATAACCCTTGAGGTGTTCCGGGGCTGTATCAGAGGATGCCGCTTTTGCCAGGCGGGATTCGTCACCCGTCCCGTCCGCGAGAAATCTCCGGACGTGCTCTCGAAACAGGCGAGAGAGATAGCGGACAATTCGGGATATGACGAGATATCCATGTGCTGCCTCTCCATTTCGGACTATTCAAAGGTCAATACCTTTACCGATAAACTCCTCGAGTGGACGGACGACGAAAAGATAAATCTCTCTCTGCCCTCCCTCCGCGCGGACAGCTTCACCGAAGAACTGATGGCGAAAATATCCACCGTCCGTTCCTCCACCCTCACCTTCGCACCCGAAGCGGGAAGCCAGAGACTGCGTGACGTGATCAATAAAAACGTCACCGAGGAGGATATCCTCCGTGCCGCTGGCGTCGCTTTCGCCGCCGGCAAAAACCAGGTCAAGCTGTATTTCATGGACGGCCTCCCCTGCGAGACCGATGAGGACGTGGTAGGCATCGCCGCTCTTGCAAAAAAGGTTATCGAGAGATACTACGAAACCGAAAACAGAAACAGAAAGAAACAGCCGCAGGTAACGCTCAGCGTCGCCTGCTTTATCCCCAAACCGTTCACGCCTTTCCAGTGGGAAAGACAGAACACCGCGGAGGAGCTTGAGAAAAAGCAGAAGCTTCTTATGTCCGCGATAACCGACAGAAAGATAAGATATAACTACCACGATGCAAAGACCTCCCATCTGGAGGCTGTGTTCGCAAGAGGCAACAGAACCCTCGGTAAAGCGCTCAGAGAAGCGGTGAACAGAGGAGTCAGATTTGATGCGTGGGAGGAGATATTCGATTACGACGGCTGGATGGATATCTTCAAAACGGTGGGCATCGATCCCGCATTTTTTGCAAACCGTGAAATGCCCGACGACGAGGTCCTCCCGTGGGATATGATAGACTGCGGCGTTACAAAGGAGTTCCTCATCTCCGAGCGCCATAAGGCGAAAGAGGCGGCAACAACGCCTTCCTGCAAGGAAAAATGCTCCGGATGCGGCGCATCGTCCATCTGCGATAAGAAATATTACCGCTGGTGTCCCGGCCATCCCGAATCCGAGACCGAGTATCTGGGAAAGGGCATCAGAAAGCCTCTCCCGAAAGCACCGGCGGAAACGGGAAAGAGAGATCAGTACGGTGCAGGCGCCGCGGTGAATCCCTCCAAAAAGCCCGTCCGTGAGATAAAGATCAAGTTCAGGGAAACCGGCGCTTTCGTGTACGTTTCACACCTTGATATAAACCGTGCGTTCATGAGATCGCTGATACAGAGCAAGCTCCCGCTCTATTACACCGAGGGCTTCAACCCCATTCCCAAGATAACCTTCGCGTCTCCCCTGTCCGTGGGAAGCGGCGGTGACTGCGAGCTGGCAAAAATAAAGCTCCTCGAGGACGTGCCCGATGAGGTCATCCTCGAAAAGCTCAGAAAATGTATGCCCGAAGGACTCGAGGTGCTGGAGGTCTATTCCTCCGATTCCAAATTCCGCCAGATCGCATGGGCGCTCAGCGATATTGAGTTCAGATGCGATGCGGATGATAATACCGCGGAAGAGATAGAAAAGATCTTCACCTCTCCCGTGGTGGTGGAAAAGCATACCAAGAGCTTCACCAAAGAGGTCGATATCCTGCCCTTCATCAAATCGGTCAAAGCCGAAAAGACAGAGAACGGCGTGATAGTCCATGCCGTCACCTGCGCCGATAACGAGAACTATCTCAATCCGGAATACGTGGCATCCGTCATCGCCGATAAGATCGACCCCATGAAAAAGGGCTGGCACGTCATCACGAGACGTAAGTTCATGTTCGACGATATGAGCGAGTTCAGATAATCATTTTTCTTTCATTATTATATAGACGGTCCCGTCCGGGGAAACGGAGAAGAGAAATACGTCCGACAGACGTATGCTCCGCTCCGAAAGCTCCCGCTCAAGTCTGGTGCGGTTCCACCCGTCGCTGAGATTTGATTCAACGGGAAGACCGTCAATGATGAGAACACGGGCAATGCCCCCGTTGCCAACTTCAATATGCATCTGTTCCGGCGTTGCGGCTGTGCGGGAAGCTTTCGGGAAAACCGATAGCTTCCCGTTTTCTTCGAGAATGGCATACCATACGTCGGCGACATCCGCGATCCCCTGCTGGCGGAGAGCGGAGATCAGCTCCGACATGCACATCCTCTGCCGCCTCAGCTCCCGCTGGTCAAGTACGCCCCGCTCGATTATCATGCTCGGCTTGCCCGTGATGAGCCTTTTCAGCTTCGGGAACCGCATGAGAAGATGCGATAAAAGCACCTCGATGCCTAAAAGGATCACTATCGGTACGGCAGCATCCAGAAGAGTGGCGTTTTTGTTCATTATCGGGTTTGCGGCGATCTCGGAAAGCATGAACGTGATGATCAGCTCCGACACCTCAAGCTCCCCAACCTGCCGCTTTCCCATAAGCCTCATGGTTATTATGAGGAAGAAATATATCAGTACTGTTTTGATGCAAATCGCTGTCATAATAGTAGTTTTTCCGCAGAATAAAAAAATATGAAAAAAATCGAAAAAACTTCAAAAAAAGGGTTGACAACAGGGATATGAGGTGGTATAGTATCAAAGCTGTCGCCCGAGGGGAAGCCCGGAGGAGATAGCGAAGGTTCCTTGAAAATTGAACAACAAAAGACAAGTACAAAAGACTCCGAAAATTCTTTTGAATTTTAAAAAAGCCATGAAAATGGCAGCTCTTTAAAGTATTTAAGAGCAGAATCAACTCTGGTATGTT
>JAZUGU010000073.1:0-8460 GCA_045641325.1 Candidatus Avispirillum sp. | reverse complement strand
CCGAACAGTTCCATCTTTTCCTTGACGGTTGCCTTGATTGCTTCGGAGCCGGGAGCCAGAACTTTTCTGGGGTCGAAGCCCTTGCCGACCAGGTCCTTGCCCTCTTCGAAGTACTTTCTTACTTCTGCGGTGAACGCGATCTGGCACTCGGTGTTAACGTTGATCTTTGCAACGCCGAGGGAGATAGCTTTCTTGATCATGTCAGCGGGGATGCCCGTGCCGCCGTGAAGAACGAGAGGCATGTCGCCGGTCTCAGCCTGGATCGCATCGAGAGTCTCGAAGGAAAGACCGGGCCAGTTCTCGGGATATTTGCCGTGGATGTTGCCGATACCTGCAGCCAGCATGGTAACGCCCAGGTCTGCGATCATCTTGCATTCCTTGGGATCAGCGCACTCGCCCATACCGATAACGCCGTCTTCCTCGCCGCCGATAGCGCCGACCTCAGCCTCAAGGGACAGGCCCTTTTCAGCGCAGACGTTGATGAGCTCTTTGGTCTTCGCGATATTCTCTTCGATGGGGTAGTGAGAGCCGTCGAACATGATGGAGGAGAAGCCTGCATCGATGCACTTGTAGCAATCCTCATAGGTACCGTGGTCCAGATGGATGGCAACGGGAACGGTGATGCCCATGCACTCGATCATGGCCTTGACCATGTCTGCAACTACCTTGAAGCCGCACATATACTTGCCGGCACCTGCGGAAACGCCCAGGATAACGGGGGATTTCAGCTCTTCTGCGGTCTGCAGAACTGCCTTTGTCCACTCAAGGTTGTTGATGTTGAACTGACCTACTGCATATTTTCCGGCTTTAGCCTTCTGCAGCATTTCTTTTGCGTTGACTAACATTTTTTATCTCCTTTTGGATACTTAATTATATAACCAATATATTATACACCGAAAATAAAGTAAAAATCAAGGGCTCCGGAAGATTATTTTTACAATAAAGACAAAATATGTCAGATGCCCTTCATGGTAAGTCCGATCCTGCCCTTTGCGGCATCAACGGACTTTATTTTCACGGTCACCACGTCGCCCACGGAGAGTGCCTCGGAGGGGTGACGGATGAACTTGTCGGAGATCTCGGAAACGTGCACCAGACCGTCCTGATGAACGCCGATGTCAACGAACGCGCCGAAGTCGATAACGTTTCTGACGGTGCCCTTCATTATCATGCCCGGAGTGAGGTCTTTTATTTCGATGACCTTTTCACGGAGCACCGGGGGAGGCAGGGTATCACGGATATCACGGCCGGGCTTTTCAAGCTCGCCGATGATATCGAGGAGGGTGGGCTCGCCCAGCCCCAGCTTTGCGGCGACTTCCGCCGTGCCGGATGCGGTCACCCGGCGCCTCAGCTCCGCCATGTTGCCCGCTTTCACGTCATCGGCGGTATATCCGAACTCCTTGAGGAGGGCTTTTGCGGCATCGTAGGATTCGGGGTGAACGCCCGTGTTGTCAAGTATCTCCTTCGAGCCGGGAACTCTGAGGAATCCCGCGCACTGCTCGTATGCCTTCGCGCCGATACGGGGCACTTTGGTCACGTCGGAACGCTTCTTGAATTCGCCGTTCTCGTCACGGTATTTTACGATGTTTTTCGCACTTGTAAGATTGATGCCGGAAATGTAGGAGAGCAGGGAGTAGGACGCGGTGTTCAGGTCCACGCCCACGTTGTTGACACAGTCCTCCACCACGCCGGAGAGGGCTTCGTCCAGTCTCGCTTCCTTCATGTCGTGCTGATACTGACCCACACCGATGGACTTGGGGTCGATCTTCACCAGCTCCGCCAAAGGATCCTGCAGACGGCGCGCGATGGAAACCGCGCTTCTCTGTGTCACGTCGAAATCGGGGAACTCCTCCGCGCCCTGCTTGGATGCGGAATAAACGGATGCGCCCGCCTCGCTGACGATTATATATTTGGTGTCGGGGCACTCACGGAGAGTGTCCGCGATGAACATTTCGCTTTCCGCGGATGCGGTGCCGTTGCCGATGGAGACCACGTCAACGCCGTACTTTCTGATAAGGCGGAGAACTATTCTCTTTGAGCCCTCGATGTCCTCACGGGGCTTGGTGGGATAGATCACGGCGGTGTCAAGCACCAGTCCGGTCTTATCTACCACGGCAAGCTTACAGCCCGTGCGGTATCCGGGGTCGTAACCGAGAACGGTCTTGCCCTTTAAGGGCGCCGCCATGAGAAGATTTTTCAGATTTTCCGAGAAAATCTTTATGGCGGATTCGGAGGCATCGTCAAAGAGAGTGGAGCGGATCTCACGCTCGATGGAGGGGGCTATCAGTCTGTCGTAGCTGTCGCATACGGCGGATGCCATGTATCTGAAAGCAGGGGATTTGCAGTTGGTGATGACCTTTAAGAAAAGATAGTTGAGCACGATGTCAGCGCCAACGGTGACGGAGACCTTCAGCATTTCCTCTTTCTCGCCCCGGTTCATGGCGAGGATCCTGTGGGGAGGAACGTTTTTCAAAGGCTCGCTGTAATCGTAGTACTGCTCGTAAACGCTGTCGCCCTCGCCGCTTTTCTTCGATACGATAGTGCCGTTCATGAAGGTCAGACGGCGCACCTCACGTCTTAAGTCCGCATTGTCGGAAACGGTCTCGGCGATTATATCCTTTGCGCCGGCGAGCGCTTCCTCTGCGGTGGCAACGCCCTTTTCCTCATCAATAAATGCGGCGGCGGCCTCCTCGATGGAGGGCTCGTAGGAATCTTTCATTTCGGAGATAAGCTCGGCAAGCGGCTCCAGGCCCTTTTCCTTTGCAACGCTGGCGCGGGTCTTTCTCTTGGGACGGTAGGGACGGTAGATATCGTCCACCTCGGTGATGGTCTCGGCGTCGTCGATAGCCTCGATGAGCTCGGGAGTCAGCTTGCCCTGGGCATCGATGAGGTTTTTCACGTCGTTCTTTTTCTCTTCCAGATTGCGAAGATAGTTCAGTCTGTCGCACAGAGTACGCAGCACCGTATCGTCAAGTCCGCCGGTGACCTCCTTGCGGTAACGGGAGATAAAGGGAACGGTGTTTCCCTCGTCCAGAAGCTTGACTGCCGCTTCCACCTGGGGAAGTCTTACGCCGATCTCATCGGATAATCTCTGTAAAATGTCCATACCATGTTCCTTACATAAATATTTTCAATTGATTATACCATGAAACCCCTCTTTTTTCAACCGTGAAAATACCTATTTACCCATCTGTTTCCGGCGACTTTTTTCGGCATATTGGGCGTTTTTGATTGACTTTTCATGCCGTTGCATATATAATTAATATCGGTATATTTTCAGCACGATTTTTTGAAAGGAAAAGAGAAATGTCCCATTTACACGGAATTCACGTTCCTCACAGAAAGAATACCGCTGAGTCAGCTCCGGTGAGAATGCCGTCTCCCAGAATGGCGTTCTACCCCATGACACAGCACATAGGTGCCCCGGCAAAACCCGTGGTAAAGCCCGGAGACGAGGTCTTCGTGGGCACTCTTATCGCCGAGGCGGGCGGATTCGTTTCCTCGCCCATATACTCCGGCGTTTCCGGCAAAGTTAAAAAGATCGATTCCACCCTGCAGGCGGGCGGAAACTACGTTCCCACCGTCGTCATCGAAAGTGACGGGCAGGGAACTCCCGATCCCGGCATCACTCCCCCTGCGGTCACCGATTTCGAGTCCTTTATCGAAGCGGTGAAGATGAGCGGCGTGGTCGGCCTCGGCGGCGCGGGCTTCCCCACGGCGGTGAAGCTGGGTGTCAAGGACTTGTCGAAAATCGAATACGTCGTAATAAACGGTGCCGAGTGCGAGCCTTATCTCACCGGCGACACCAGGACCATGATAGACCGTGCCGACGAGATGGAAGAGGGGATCGCGCTCCTTAAAAAGTATCTGGGCGCAAAAACCTTTATCATCGGCATCGAGAAAAACAAGCCCGCATGCATCAAAAAAATGCAGGAGCTCTCATCCCGGTGCGAGGGCGTCAGCGTAAAGCCTCTTCCCTCCGTATATCCCCAGGGCGGTGAGAAAGTGCTCATCTATCACACCACCGGCAGAGTGGTGATGGAGGGCAAGCTCCCCATTGACGCGGGCGTCATCGTGATAAACGTGACCACCCTTGCGTCGATCGCGGCGTACATAAAAACAGGCATGCCCCTCACCGAAAAGTGCATCACCGTGGACGGCTCGGCAGTCAAAGAGCCCAAAAACGTGATAGCACCCATAGGCACTCCCATCGGTGACGTTTTCGAGTTTGCCGGCGGATTTTCTTCCGAGGCGGCAAAGGTGCTGTACGGCGGCCCCATGATGGGTATTTCCGTGGCGGACATGAACGCCCCGGTGCTGAAGCAGACCAACGGCCTTATCGCTCTGAACGCGAAAGATGCCGAGCCCGAAAAGACCACAAACTGCATCCGCTGCGGCAGATGCACCAATACCTGTCCCTTCGGTCTTGCTCCCGTGGCGATCGCGGCATCACTTGACGAGGGCGACATGGAAGAGCTTTACCGCCAGAGAGCGAACCTCTGCATGGAATGCGGATGCTGCAGCTTCGTATGCCCCGCAAAGAGACCTCTCGTTCAGCAGAACAAGCTGGCAAAAGCAAAACTTATGCCGTGGCTGAAAGAGCAGGCGGCTAAAAAGGAGGAGAAGAAATGAGCAAATTGAATATTTCCGTATCTCCTCATATAAGGAGCAACCAGACAACGAGAAAGATCATGCTGGACGTGATAATCGCCATGCTCCCCGCATTCGGCGCATCCATCTGGCTGTTCGGTGTCCGCTCCCTGTACATCACCTCGGTATGTATCCTCACCTGCATCCTCGGTGAGATCATATTCGAGCTTATCGTCAAAAGAGAAGTGACCGCGGGAGACCTTTCCGCAGTCGTCACAGGCATGCTCCTTTCCTTCAACCTGCCCGTGAATATCCCCGCATGGCAGGCGATAGTGGGCAGCCTTATCGCCATCGTTGTCATAAAACAGCTTTTCGGCGGTATCGGATATAATTTCGCAAATCCCGCCATCGCCGCAAGAGTTGCAATGTTTCTGTCCTTCCCGGACACCATGAGCAGGTTCACACCGGCACGCACCGCTGCCGCTGACCTTACCTCATACGCAACGCCTCTGTCGGAGCTCAAGAGCGGCGCCGCCGCAACACCCACCCTCTGGCAGATGCTTATCGGCGACCGGGGCGGATGCCTCGGTGAGACCTGTGCCATAGCACTTCTTATCGGATTCGTTTATCTTCTCTGCCGCCGTGTCATCACGTGGCATATCCCCACGGTGTTCGTCGGCACGGTGTTCGTGCTCTCCCTCATCGCCGGAGGCGACGTTACCGATGCAGTATATCAGATCCTGGGCGGCGGCCTTCTTCTTGGCGCCATCTTCATGGCGACCGATTACGTCACCTCTCCTCCCACGGCGTGGGGCAAGGTGATCTTCGGCTTCGGCTGCGGACTTGTCACCTTTGCCATCCGCTATCTGGGAGCATATGCCGAGGGCGTTTCCTTCGCGATTCTCTTTATGAACATCCTCACCCCCTATATTTCAAAGCTGACGGCGCATAAGCCTTTCGGCTTGGTAAAGGAAAAGGAGGAAGCGTAAAGATGAAAAAAGATAATCTCAAAAGTATCATCGTCCTCTCCTGCATCTGCCTTGTGGTGGCAGTGCTCATGGGCGCCGTGAACTATATCACCTCTCCCGTGATAAAGGATAACGAGGAACAGAAGGTTCAGGATTCTCTGAAAGCAGTAATGCCCGGGGCTACCGGATTTTCCGATCCTCTGGAGCTTCCCGGGGAAGCTCCCAAAACCGTGAAAGCCGTCTACCGTGACGCAGAGGAGACCGGCTATGCCGTGTCCGTTTCCACAGAATCCTCCTATTCGTCCAACCCCATGACCTTCACCGTTGCCGTTTCCAACGAGGGTAAGATCATCGCCGTTGAGCTGACGGGATATTCCGAAACCAAGGATTTCGGCAAGGAAACCTACCCCGGCACTTACGTGGGCGCTGACGGCGACACCGTCGGAAGCGTTGACCTTTGCTCCGGCGTTACCTACTCCTCAACCGCATTCAGAAATGCAATGACCGACGTGTTCGCGGCACTTGAAATGATCGGAGGTGAGAACTGATGTCAGTCTGGAAGAACTTCATCAAGGGCATCATTAAGGAGAACCCCACTCTGGTGCTCCTGCTGGGCACCTGCCCCACTCTCGCCACCACCGACAGCGTTTCCAAGGCTTTCGGCATGGGCCTTGCGGCGGCGGCAGTTCTCGTCTGCTCCAACATGGCGATCTCCGCCATGAGAAAAGCGATCCCCGATAAGGTCAGGATCCCCTGCTACATAGTTATCATCGCGGGATTCGTCACCATCGTGGAAATGCTTATGCACGCATTCCTCCCCGACCTGTATGAGGCGCTGGGCGTGTTCCTTTCCCTTATCGTCGTAAACTGCATCATCCTCGGCCGTGCCGAAATGTATGCAAACAAAAATACCGTTTTCGATTCCGCGATAGACGGTCTGGGCATGGGCCTCGGATTTACCTTCGCTCTGCTCTGTATGTCCTCCATCCGTGAGATATTCGGCTCCGGCACCTGGATGGGCTATCAGATCCCCGTCATCTGCAATTTCAAGATACCGATACTGGTCAGCTCCCCCGGAGGTTTCTTCGTGTTCGGCGCTCTCATCGCTCTGGTGAACTTCCTCACCAAGAAAGAGCCCAAGCGTGAGTTCTCCTGCTCCGGCTGTCCCTCTGCGGCGTTCTGCTCCATGAAGGATAAGGAAGGCGCATGCGGAGCGGAAAATGAAAAGGAGGTCGCTGAAAATGATTAAGACTCTGCTTTTCATCATCTTTTCGTCCATACTCGTAGATAACTACGTGCTGACGAAATTCCTCGGTATCTGTCCTTTCCTGGGCGTATCCAAAAAGGTGGATACGGCGACCGGCATGGGCATTGCCGTGACCTTCGTCATGGTGCTCGCCACCGCCGCCACCTATCCCATCTATTATCTCCTTCTCGGCAAATTCGGACTTGAGTATATGCAGACCATCGTGTTCATCCTGGTCATCGCATCTCTCGTTCAGCTTGTGGAGATAATCCTCAAAAAGTATATCCCCGCGCTTCATAAATCCCTCGGCATCTATCTGCCCCTCATCACCACGAACTGCGCCGTTCTGGGCGTTGCCTCCAATAATATCAGCGACGATTTCGTCACTCAGGCAGGCTCCTTCGGCGGCGGCTTCATCATGGCGCTTGCGGCGGCTCTGGGCTGCGGTCTGGGATTCCTGTTTGCAATGATCCTGTTTGCGGGCGTAAGATCGAGAGTTGAAAAGGCGAACCCGCCCAAGTGCTTCAAGGGTGTGCCCATAACGCTGGTTTCCGCATCCATCCTTGCGCTGACCTTCTACGGATTTTCCGGCATCCTGGAAAATCTCTTCGGAATGTGACGGGAGGTAAAAAGATATGTTAGAAGCAATTCTCACCGCCGCCATTCTCGTTACGGCGATAGGACTTATCTGCGCTTTAGTTCTCGTTATCGCCGCCATATTCATGTCGGTCAAGGAGAACGAAAAAGAAAAAGCCATCCGTGAGTGCCTGCCCGGCGCCAACTGCGGCGCCTGCGGATATACCGGATGCGACGGCTATGCCAAAGCGCTGGCAGAGGGCAATGTGAAAACCAACCTCTGTATCCCGGGCGCTGATGCGGTATCCCATAAGATATCCGATATTCTGGGCGTTGAATTCGAAGATACAATAGAGCAGGTCGCAACGGTGCGCTGCTGCGGAAACTGCGATAATACGGAGAAAAAGGCGATCTATTCCGGCATCGAGACCTGCGCCGCCGCAAAGCTTGTTTTCGGCGGAGATACGGCATGCGCGTATTCCTGCCTGGGCAGGGGCGACTGTGCTGCAGTATGCCCCCACGATGCAATCTGCCTTGACGAAGGTATCGCAAGAGTTGACGCGAGAAAGTGCGTCGGATGCGGACTGTGTGCAAAAGCCTGCCCGCAGAAGGTCATCTCCCTCATGCCCGACGTGGAGCGTCAGGTGGTTGCCTGCTCCAATAAGCAGAAGGGCGCGGACGCAATGAAGCTCTGTAAGAATTCCTGCATAGGCTGCGGCCTCTGTGAGAGAAACTGTCCTGCCGGGGCTATCACCGTCACCGACAATCTGGCTTCCATCAATTACGATCTCTGCACCAAGTGCGGCAAGTGCGCCGAGGTCTGCAAGAGAGGATGTATCCGCACGGCGGACTACTCCGGCAAGCACAGATTTTGATTTTATAAGAAAGAAAACACCCGGCTCTGCCGGGTGTTTTCTTTCTTTTTTTTATTAAACTTTGGCTTCACAGTAAGCACAGCGGAGCGTTCCGTCCACGTCCTTCGTGAAATGGTCTATCTCCTGCTCGCAGGAGGTGATACAGCGGGGATTGGTGCATCTTTTAAGATTCTTCATTCCGCTCACCTGCGTGCGGTTCACGGGG
>JAZUGU010000072.1:0-13182 GCA_045641325.1 Candidatus Avispirillum sp. | reverse complement strand
GAACATCTTTGAGAACACCATGAAGAGCATACCCAGGAATGCGCCGGAGGTGAGCCCTATGGTGGCATATGCGGCGACGATATAGATCTCATATCCCTGCCCTATTGCATAGAGCGCGAAGGCGATACCGATGCCCAATTTGCACGCCGCCTCCAGAAACTGGGAGATCGCAGTGGGGATCATCTGCTGATAGCCCTGGAAATATCCTCTGAGGGCGCTGGAGATACAGATGAACAGAAGCGTGGGCGCTATCGCCATCATGGAATATTTCGTATTGACGGCGCCGATGGCGGAGGACATGAGCCCTGCGCCGAAAAACATTATCATGGTGGAAACGATACCGATGACAAGGAAGGTGAGGAGCGCCATTTTATAAATGCGGCGCACCTGCTTCGTTTTGCCGTCGGCACGGCTCTCGGATATCATGATGGATATTGCGGTGGGGAGGCCCGCCGTGGACACCATATAAAGATATGTATAGAAGGTATAGGCGGAGTTATAATATCCCATACCCTCGTCGCCCACCACGTGGTTCATGGGGATCTTGAAGAGGAGGCCTATCGCCTTGACCACCAGGTTTGTTATGGTCAGCACCAGCACGCCGGAGAAAAACAGCTTTGTTGAGCTTTTTGCTTTTCCGGCAATTTCTTTGTTTTTCACGGTATATACTCTTTTCTGCTGTAAATTTAACTAACGGTCATCATCCCTTTGGGGAATGCCTTTTAATCCGCAAACTCACGGATGACGGAATTGAAGGGGACAAGATCGATGGTAACTGCCGTTCCCGACAGAGCCTCCGCTCTTTCTCTCAGCGAATACACCGTCCTCGCATAGAGTCCGCTCTCCGGGTACCCTTCGGTAGCACGGAGAAAATATGAGCTCATGAGAAGCACCTCATATGGGAGCATGGAATTGATGATATAATCCTCGTGCCCCACGTAGGGGTAGATATTTATTTCCTCGTTGCGGCGCACCCCGGGCCAGAGGCGCATGGTTTCCTCGGGTGCCGTATTGCGGTGCTGCATGTCGCGGACGATCCTGCGCATCAGCCGGATATCGCTCCGCTCGAAAACGTTTCCGCACACGTCCGCTCCCGTCGCCACGTTGATGAAAATACTGCGGTAGGAGAAAGGCTTCAGCACCTCGGTGATCTGCGGGTATATTGCCTGTATGCCCTCGAAAATATAGATATCGTCGGGGGTGGGCTTATACTCCGTGAACGCCGCTCTCGTTCTGTCCGTAAAATCAAAGGTGGGCATGAGAGTGGGGGTGCCTGCGGCAAGGTCGGACACCGCCCTGCGGAAAAGCTCGATATTGATGGAGTCGGGACCTTCTATGTCGGTAAGTCCCCGCTCCTCCATTTCACGCCGTTCATAATAGAAATCGTCGATAGACACGACTCTCGCTCTTCTTCCCTCTTTTTCAAGGGCGGCGGTGAGCTTTGATGCGGAGGTGGTCTTGCCCGAGCAGGTGGGACCTGCCAGAGTGAGGCAGCGGACGTTTCCTCTGCGGCACACGTCCTCCGCTATCTCCGTAATATAGCGGTCAAAGCTTTTCTCGCTTTCCGAGATCAGCATTACCGCGTCTTTTTTATTTTTATATATGCTTGACAGCTTTAACATATTTCAGTTATCTTCCGTAAAATTCAAGCGCCGCACGGCGAAGCTCTTCCCTTCGCTTTTCGGCGGTATTTTTTTCGGGGTCCAGATATTCGTACGGATATTTCGTTTCGCTCATGCGGACGATCTTTGCGCCCTCTCCCGCGGGAGAAACGAATTTCGTCATCGAGGAAGCGCCTGCGCCGAAAACGGTATGGACCTCCTCCATCATATATATATTATAGGCACACTCGTGTCCTTTTTTGGCGAATCCGGTATTCTCCAGATTTGCCGCCGTATTTTTCTGTCTGTACAGGTAATAAGGAATATAATCCGCCAAGATCAGCTTTTCCTGCGCCGTTCTCACCGATCTCTCGGTGATGATATCCTCCGCGCGGAAAGTGGCGGGATCGCTTTTCGCAATGGCTGCCGCGCGCTTCACATAGAAGGTATGGACGGTGATGTTTTCCGGATCGAGACCGATGATCTGCGACACGGAATCGGAGAAGCTTTCGTAGCTTTCGCCGGGCAGACCTGCGATGAGGTCCACGTTTATGTCACGGATGCCGGACTCTCTTGCCACTCCGTATGCACGGAGGAAGTCCTCCGGTGTATGCTTTCTGCCGATCCTTTCCAGCACCTCGCCGTTCATGGTCTGCGCGTTCACGCTGACACGGCTGACGCCCAATTCCTTTGCGATCTGCATTTTCCCGGGGGTGATGGTATCGGGGCGCCCCGCCTCAAGGGTGAATTCGGAGAGCTTCGACACGTCGGTGCACTCGCCGATCTTCGAAAGCAGAGCCGAAAGCTCGCTTTCCGAAAGGGTGGTGGGGGTGCCGCCGCCGATATAGACGGTTTCCACGGAAAGGCCCAGCTCACGGATGACGGCGAAGGTATCCTCCACGTCAATGAGAAGCCTTTTCGTATATTCGGGGATCATTGAAAGAAGTCTGGGTGAAGAAAACGAGGTGAAGGAGCAATAGGAGCATTTGGTGGGGCAGAACGGGATCGCGATATAAACGCTGCAGCGGCGTCTTTTTTCCTCCGTCATGAATCCCATCTCCGATGCGGCGGTCATCATGGCGATCCTTGCCTTTTCCGGCGAGGCGAGGTAATCCTCGGAGAATTCCTTTTCTCCGCCGCCCTGCGACATGGTCCTCAGAGCGAGCTTTGCGGGACGGACTCCCGTGAGCGCTCCCCACGGAGGGGTGATGCCGCAGAACTTTCTGCCTGCCTCAAGCATGGCACCGCCTACGGCGATCCGGGAAAGCATACGGCCCTCCTGCCTTTTTGCGGTCTTTTCCGACGGCGTGAACTGTGCCGACACCGTGCGGTCTCCCTCTTTTATCTCCGCTCTTGCCGTCGGGATATCGCCCTCAAAAAGCTCCAGAGTGACGCAGGGCTCACCGCCCGTGCCGTCCTCGGGAAAGCCCGAGCCGGGGAAAAAGAGCAGGCAAAGAGTTTCGCCGTAGTATCTTGAGATATTACCTTTTATATTGAGTGTCATATGCTTCTCTCGCCGCGGAGGACTCTTGAGTCAAGCGGGATGGTGACAGGGCCGTCGTTTACAAGCTCCACTTCCATGTGGGAACGGAATTTGCCCTTTGCCGTCCCGGGCACCAAATCCTTTATATAATCGCTGAAATAATCGAAAAGCTCTTCGGCGCGCTGAGGGTCTGCTCCGAAAACGAATGCGGGGCGGTTGCCCTTTTTATATGAAGCGAGCAGGGTGAAATTGGGGACTACCATGACGGCTCCGCCCACGTCGTTCACGGACAGGTTCATTTTATCGTTCTCGTCCTCGAAAATGCGGAGCTTTGATATTTTATCGGCAAGGAGTCTTGCATCCTCCTCCGTATCCTCTCCGGACACGCCCAACAGGATGAGAAAGCCTTTTCCTATCTGTGACCACGGCTCGCCGTCGGCTGTCACCGAACAGCGGCTCACTTTTTGCAATATGGCAATCATGCTGCGGTTTTCCTTTCTTTGCATTTGCGCCGGTTTCTTTGAATTTGCCGCCCTTTGGCGGCAAAAGGCGCAACCGGGGCCTGAAACGGCAGACGTCGGATCAGGAGATACTATATTTTCAGGCTATCCCCTTACTATACTCTTAACGTGATCGACTGCACGGAGTCTTGAGATCACGGATTCCAGATGGCCCGTGTCCTTGCAGGCGAATTTCAGGCTTATCATATTGTCCCCGTTGGGGCGCTTTGTGGAATTTATCTGCAGGATGGACACCTTCATATCGGCGAGCGCAGTTGAGATGCCCGCTATGATGCCGATATTGTCGTCCACTAAGACGTGCACCATTGCCTCAAAGAGATTGGCGCCGCTCTGCTTTATATCAGCCATATCCCATTCCGCTCTGATCCAGCGGTGGAAGAATTCGTCCGACTTCATGCCGGAGACCACGTTGGGACAGTCTCTCTTATGGATGGATACGCCGTATCCCTTGGTAATGAAACCGATTATGCTGTCACCGGGAAGGGGATTACAGCACTTGGCGAACTTGACGGCACAGCCGCGCTCGCCGTCCACGATGACGCCGCCGGATTTGCCCTTGACGGGGGATGCCACGGTCTTCACGTCCTCGGCTTCCACGATCTTCGGTGCCGGCTCCTCCTCGGGCTTGACGACCTTTTCCACCTCGTCGCGGAGCTTGGTGACGATCTTTGACACCGCCATACCGCCGTAGCCTATGATATTGCACAGGTCATCGGGGGTCTGCATGCCCACACGGCGGGCTACATTTGTGATTATTTCCGTTCTCTGGGCTTCTGTGGTCTTTTTCGCTATTTTTGCGATCTCACGCTCGATATCGGAACGGCCGATGACGATGTTCTCGGCTCTCTTCTCTTTCTTAAACCACTGGCGGATCTTGCTTCTCGCCTCGCCGGTCCTGACTATCTTCATCCAGTCACGGCTGGGGCCCTTTGAAGCGGAGGAGGTGATTATCTCCACGATCTCGCCGTTCTGCGGGCATTTATCGATAGGCGCTATCATGCCGTTGATCTTCGCGCCCACCATCTTATTGCCCACGGCAGAGTGGATGGCATACGCGAAGTCGATGAGCGTCGATCCCTGGGGAAGTGCGATAACGTCGCCCTTGGGGGTGAAGACGAAGGTCTCGTCGTGGAAGATATCTATCTTCAGCGAGTGCATGAAATCATCGGGATCGATGTTCTCGCTCTCGTTTTCAACAAGCTTTGCCACCCATTCAAGCTTTTGGTCGATCTCCTCCCTGGACTGGGCGCCGGACTTATATTTCCAGTGCGCGGCGATACCGTACTCTGCGATATGGTGCATTTCCTTCGTTCTTATCTGCACCTCGAAGGGCACGCCCTCACGGCCGATGACTGTGGTGTGGAGGGACTGGTACATATTGGGCTTCGGCGTGGAGATATAGTCCTTGAAGCGGCCGGGCATGCTCTTGTACATCTCGTGGATGATACCCAGCGCCGTATAGCATTCAAGCTCCGTATCCACGATAATACGGAGAGCGTAGAAGTCGTATATCTCGTCAAATTCCTTGGACTGGTTATACATCTTGCGGTATATGCTGTACACCGTTTTGACTCGGCCCTCCAGAATATAGTTGAGGTTATACTTATCAAGCTCCGCAGACACGGAACGGCGGACGTTGTCGATAAAGTCCATGTTCTGGCCGTACTTCTGCTCTATATGTTTGGTGACCTCCTCGTAGCCGATGGGGTCAAGATAGCGGAGAGCCAGGTTCTCCAGCTCCTGCTTCATCCTCTGCATACCGAGACGGTGAGCGAGAGGCGCATACACGTGCATGGTTTCAAGTGCCGTCGTTCTTCTCTTTGCCTCGGGCTTCGCATCGAGGGTACGCATATTGTGCAGTCTGTCACAGAGCTTGATGAAGATGACTCTTATGTCCTTGGACATGGCGAGAAGCATTTTGCGGATGTTCTCCATCTGCGCTTCTTCCTTGTCCGCAATATTAAGGTCTACCAGCTTGGTAAGTCCCTGCACAAGGTTCGCCACCTCGGTGCCGAACTTTTTCTCGATGGTTTCGATATTGGTCTTATCGGAGCAGTCCTCTACCGTATCGTGGAGAAAAGCAGCACAGACAGAGTCCGTGTCAAGCCCGAGAGCCGCCACTATCTCCGCCACGGAAATGGGGTGGATGATATAGGGCTCGCCGGAGGCACGGAACTGTCCCTCGTGCAGATCCGCCGCATACAGATACGACGTTCTGACCTTATCTATATCGTATTTTTTGCCGCTCGCCTCGAGCATGCCGATCAGATTTTTTATGGCATCAAGGCGAGGATCGTTTTCGCTGTAATCCTGCAAGGTTTTCTCCTTTTTCCCGAATGGACGCGCTGCGTTTCACGCACGCGGAGGCTTTGCCGCGAACTGCGACTTCAGTTTTCTCAGAATGTTGGATTTGTCAAGGTCCGCTTTATTCTTAACGTAAACGTATTTGAAGCTGTACGTCTCCGTTTCCGGCTCGACCTCGTCGATGGAAAGGATATTGAGCTCCTGGAACGAGCGGATTATGTACTTGAGCTTCACGTATCTCATGGGATGGCCCGCATCCGAAAGAAGCTTTGACAGGGTGCGGATGCTGAAGGTATCGCCTCCCGGGATCTTTCCGGACTCCACGTCTCTGCGGTGAAGCTCTTTTTCAACGATGCGGTACACCGCCGCGAAATCGCTCCTTGCGGGAACGATGCTTGCCGCTTCATCGGGGGTGACGCAGCCAGCGTCCACTCTGCCCTCGTTTACGTCCGAATAGAAATTTCTCTCGGCTTCCTCGTATTCCCGCGTGGCATCGGTGAGCCTTAAGTCCTTGACCACGAACTGCACCGTCTTCGCCTCGGGATGGTATTCGTTTATATCCAGGTTGAACATCACGTCCACTCTGTCGCCCTCGAAGATATCAAGCTCCGCAGGTGTCTTTCTGAAATACATTGCGGTAACGACGAGGGTGTCCTTTGAAAGGATGAGCTTCGTGTGCTTGCCGCCGCCGACGGAGGAGATGTTCGTCACGGTCACGTCAAACATGACGAACACGGGCACGGGGTTTGAAACTCCGTAAGGCTCCAGCTTATACAGCTCCGCCGCCTGCGTCATGGTGACATCAGCGGGAAAAAGCTCGCACTCCGCCTCTACTGCCGCAACGGGCTGGGCGGAATCAAAGCATCCTCTTGCGAAATCGTTTATCCTCTGTTTGAATTCGGGGAGGTTTCTTCTTTCAATGGAAAGACCTGCCGCCAGCTCGTGGCCGCCGTATTTCACCAGAAGATCGCCGCAGAAATTCAGCGCATCCACAAGGTTCATGCCCTTGATGCTTCTGCCGCTTCCCTTGCCCACGTCGCCGTCAACGCCGTCGGTGATGCCGGTGCCGTCGCCTATATCGTCAAAGGATATAAGGATGCAGGGGCGGGAATATTTCTCCGTGATGCGGGACGCCACGATACCGATGATGCCGTGATGCCAGCTCTCGTCGGCAAGGACGATGACGGGATCGTTCTCGAAATCGTGCTCCGCGTTTATCTTCTCGAAGGCCTCTTCGATTATTTTGTTTTCCTCTATCTGCCGCTCTTTATTGATCTCGCACAGCTCCTGCGCCAGCTCCGATGCCTTTGCCTCGTCCTCGGAAAGGAACAGCTCCACGGCAATGGAAGCGGAACGGATCCTGCCTGCGGCATTGATCCTGGGCGCTATGGTATAGCCGATAAAGCCGGAGGTTATCTTCCTCTTCTGGTTGGGCTTCGTTTCTCCGGTGGCGGCGGAAAGAAGAGCCTTCAGCGATACTCTGGGCTCTGTCTCTATGATCTTGAGGCCGCGTTCCACGATGAGACGGTTTTCGTCACGCAGGGGCATGACGTCCGCCACGGTGCCGATGGCGACCAGATCCACGTACTTTTCGGAGACTCTCTTTATGCACTCGTACATTCCGTCCCCGGGGCAGCGGAGCATTTCAAGGGCGGAGACCAGCTTGTAGACCACGCCGACTCCCGCCAGTTCCTTGAAGGGATAGGGGCAGTCCTTCTGCTTGGGGTTGACCACGGCATACGCCTCGGGAAGCTCGTCGTGACACTCATGGTGGTCGGTGACGATAAGCTCCATGCCCAGTTCACCGATGAGGCTCGCCTCCTCGAAGGAGGTGATGCCCGTATCAACGGTGATGATAAGGCCGAAGCCCTCGCCCGCGAGCCTTCTCAGCGATGCTTCCGACATACCGTAGCCCTCGCCCAGTCTTGAGGGGATATAATATCCCACGTCGGCTCCCATGTCTCTGAGATACATATAGAGAATGGAAACGGAGGTGACTCCGTCCACGTCGTAGTCGCCGTATATGACGATACGCTTTCCCGCCGCCGCTGTTTCCAGGATGCGGCGCCCTGCTTTTTCCATATCCTTCATGAGGAAAGGATCGTGGAGCTGTTCGGTCCTCTTTTCAAGGAAATCCGCAGCTCCTTCTGCCGTTTCACAGCCACGGTTTACGAGCAGCTGTGCGGTGGGGAGGCAGAGCCCCAGTTTTTCCGAGATCTCTTTGGCCGATGCGATCTTCTCTGTATCGTAGTGAGAAGCCTTCACCAACCATTTTCCGGTTTTTCTTGGTGACATTTCTATATCCTTAAATTTTAATAATAATCGAAATTGATCAGATGAACCCTCTCCTTCGGAGAGGAATCACTCCGCACGAAGTGCGGGTACGCTCCGCCGCTTTGCGGCGGGTGATATGTTCTTACTCCTGTTCGCCGTACTTTTCCAGTATCGCCTCAGCGACACGGATGCCGTCTACTGCGGCGCTGGTGATCCCGCCGGCATATCCGGCGCCTTCGCCGCAGGGATATACCTTCGTGTATCCCACGGCGCACATTTCTTCGTTTCTCAATATTCTCAGCGGTGCGCTGGTCCTGGTCTCTATGCCCGTCAGCGGGGCATCGGGGACATCATACCCCTTGATCTTTCTGCCGAAAGCGGAGAATCCCGTTTTCAGCATGGAGGTGACAAATCCGGGGAAAAGCTTTCCGAAATCTGCCGCTCTCACCTTTGAATTCATGTAAGTGGGCGTGATCCTGTCTGAAAATCCGCCGTCCTTTCCCGCCTGAAAGTTCCCTACCGACTGGCAAGGCGCACGGTATTCTCCGCCGCCGGCGGAATATGCCGCCCTCTCAAGCTTTCTCTGGAATTCCACGGCGCCTCTCGGATCGCCTCCGAAATCGGCGGGAAGCACGGATACCGCAACAGCGGCGTTTCCGTTTCTTCCGTCACGCGCCCGTCTGCTCATTCCGTTTGTGACCACGCCGCACTCCTCGGACGCCGCCGCCACCACCTCGCCGCCGGGACACATACAGAAGGTATATACCCCGCGCTCGCCTTCCCTGTGGGAAAGGGTGTATTCCGCATGGCCCAGATACTGCGCCAGGGCTTCATCGCCGTACATGGCACGGTCCAGGTCACGCTGGAGGTGTTCTATTCTGACTCCCACGGAAAAGGGCTTCGCCTCGATGGCAAATCCGTCGGACATGAGGCTTTCGTAAAGGTCTCTTGCGGAATGGCCGGGGGCAACGACGATGACGCCGCACTTTTCCCATTCTCCGCCGATCTTTATTTTGCCGTCCGCAATCTTTTCCGCTTTGGTATCGTATCTTATTTCCCCGCCCAGTCTCACGATCTCGGCGGCGGCATTCTCCACAACGTCGCGGAGCACGTCCGTGCCCACGTGCGGTTTCGCTTTCCAGAGGATATCCTCCGGCGCACCCAGGGCATGCATTGCCTCAAGCACGGCTCCCGTTCTCCGGTCGCCTATGCGGGTGACCAGTTTTCCGTCCGAAAACGTGCCCGCGCCGCCTGCGCCGAACTGGATGTTCGTATCCGTATCAAGCACGCCGCTTTCATAGAAGCGGTCCACTTTTTCCACACGCTCACGGACACACGAGCCACGCTCTATGACCACCGGGCGCATGCCGTTTTTCGCAAGCGTCAGCGCACAGAACATTCCCGCAGGGCCGAAGCCCACGATATAGGGCCTGCCCTCCATTTTTTCCGTTCCTCTGACGAGGGGCGTGTTTTCCGCTTCCGCATATCTGATGCCTGCTGTCTTCGGGAGCTTTGATACACTCTCCGTGCTTTCGGCATAGACGGAGCACACGAAAACTATATTGTCTTTTTTCCGGGCATCCACCGATTTGCGGCGCAGTCTCAAGCTTTCCGCCACGTACGGGATGCCGTTTTTCTTCAGTATCCTCTCCGCTTTCCCGAGAATTTCGCCGTCGTCGGCAGACACGGGAAATTTCAGATCGTCGATGAGGATCGCGGTCTTTTCTGCCATCAGCTTATGAGCATCTGTACGTTATACGCGCCCAGCTCGTAGACGGTGCCGTTCACCTTGGTGAAGGTGACCTCCGCCGCGGGGTATATCATGCCCGGTGCGCCGCTGCTGTCGTAACTGCCCAGATCCACGGTCAGCGACACGTTGTCCTGCGTCAGCGCCTTGATGGCGTCAGCCTCTCCGATGAGGTCAACGGCGATACCGTTATTCATGATCTCGTATTTTATGCCGTCCGCGTTCTTCACGTTGACGGTCTTCACCGTCATGGAACGGCGCAGGAGGTTTTTGAGCTTGATGCTCACGTCTGCCGTTGCAGGCTCTCCGGATACCGGATACACTCCCTCCGGGAGCGTGATATCCACGGTGAGTTTGGTATCCTCCTTCACGGTCTTTTCGTTGATGGCGGCAACGGTTATTCCGTCAAGAGACTCAATGACGGAGCGGTCGCCCTTGACCATCATTGTTTTGGGCTCAACGGTGATCTCCGCGTTGTCCGCCTTGAAGAAGCCGTATTTGCCCTCCGCCTTCAGCGGGATCTCCCTGGAGGTAAGTACCGGGACGGTGACCTTCGCCGTATTCTGGGAGAGCTTGATATATTTGTTTTCAACGGGATTGTCCGCCGAATCGCACAGTATCACGTTACCGTCCGTGGTGAACGATTCCGTCAGGTTTTTGTCGGACATATTCACGTCTACCATGGCGTAGCTGATCTCGCGGAGCACCGACTGTGCGCCCGTCACCGTGACGGTGTCGGTATCGCAGGTCAGGTCACCCAGCTCACAGTCCGCCGGGATCTGGTAGGAGGACAGCTTGGTCTGGAGATCGAGGTTTACGGAGGACTTGACGTCTATGAACAGCTTCAGCTGTGTGACGGATGCCTCGGAAAAGGTGAGCCCGGAGGGAAGATCGAAATCAAGGTCAAAGGTATAGGAGCCCGCCTGGGTTATATCCGATACGTCCGCTGTGATCTTGATGTCGTCCACGGAGTTCTTGGCAATAACGCTTTTCTGACCCTTGACGGTCACGTCCACCACCGTATCCTGTCCGCTGAACACGGAAAGGCTGTGCTCATCCAGCTCCGACAGACCGGTGATCGATACGGGAACGTCCGCAAAAACGTCCTCGTGGTCGGGACTGTCCGTTTCCATAACGTATATCCAGATCACGAATGCCGCAAGAAGGCACATGATCTTGGGAATGAGATTGAATCTTTTCACGAAGGAGACTTTACTGTTTTCCGTTTTCATTTACTGCGGTCTCCTTTCCCTGTTTTCTTATCTGCTGATTCTTTTTTCTTCTGTTTCTCTGATTCTCGGGAGTGTGGATGAGAAGCGCCGTCAGCGCCTCTCTGAGAGAATCTGCGGTGAAGCCTCTTCTCAGCTTGCCGTCCACCGCAAGGGTCACGATGCCGGTCTCCTCCGAAACGACTATGATCACCGCATCGCTGTTCTCGCTGAGACCGAGAGCGGCACGGTGGCGCGTGCCCAGATCACGGCTGATATCGTACTGATACGACAGAGGGAGAAGACAGCCTGCCGCATGTATCCTGCCCTCCGAAATTATGACTGCGCCGTCATGGAGGGGAGCTTTATTGAAAAAGATGTTGCGGATGAGAAACGATACCGGCTGTGCATCGATGACGGTGCCGGTAGCGGCGATCTCGCCCAGTTTGGTGCTGCGCTCGAAAACGATGAGAGCGCCGGTCTTGGTCGCGGACATCTCGTTTACTGCCGCCACGGTCTCACGGATGGCAAGGAGAACGGACTCGCCGTTTCTGTCCGTGATGCCCTTGATGCTTTTGATGGAGCCGCCGCCCATTTTTTCAAGAGCGCTTCTCAGCTCCGGCTGGAAAAGGATAAGGAGCGCAACGATGCCTACCTGGAAAATGTTCTGGAAGATGTACTGCATGGCGTGCATGCCGGCAAGCTCGCACACTATCAGCACAAGAACGAACATAATGACGCCGGTCGCAAGTCTGCCCGCACGTCTTTCACGGACAAACTTGTATGCGAAATACAGGATGACGGCCACCAGGATAATGTCTATCACATCCACCCACGATATCGTCTGGATGATGTGCAGAACGCCGCCGAAAAAGTCCGCAAGCCAGTTAGTCTTCAAAACGTATCACTCCTTCAAAAAACTGTATATCAGCCCGATTATATAAAATTACATAGTAATTATATCACATATATTCTTTATTTTCAAATATTTATATAAATATTTATTATTTTTTTGAAGATTTTTTTCGTCCCCGCCCCGCGAGAAGGCTGAAAAGAAAAAAGCTCCCCGAACGGAGCGCACACATAGGGATCTTTTCACCGCCGACCGCAAAGAAATATTTATAAAAAATATCAGGTGTGGTGGGGATTTTCCGAATAACTAATGAAAAAATGACCGAAACGAGAGTTTCGGTCATTTTATTATATTTTCCTTTGTCCGTTTCGGACGTCTGCCGTACCTTTGTACGGCGACGGCGCTCCGAAACGTACAATCAGCGGCGCCTCTCTCCCTATGTGAACGCTCCTGAGGATGGCTTTTTCTTTATACTGCGAATAATACTATATCCCACGCGGGAATGCAGGGGGCACGGCGGAGGTACAGTTTCTTTTCGGGGCATATCCCGCTTATGTAAAGGGGCAGCTCGAAAAGGTCCGCCGTTCTGTGATACACCGACACCGCAAGGGACGGTGAGCATCTCTTTACGGTCTCAAGGCTTCCCCGGAGGGCTTCCCACTCGTCGCCCTCAACGTCATACTTGATAAGATCTATCTTTTCGCCGTCCGACACGGTATCCACCGTCAACATGGGAACGGTGACGGTTTTGGCGCCCCGTGTTATTCCCGATACTCCGCTTCCCCGTCCGGCAGATGCGGATATCACCGTTTCTCCGTCCCCATCGCCTATGGCGGCATTGACGGGCACGACCTTGCACCTGTTTTCGTTTTCGGCAAATGCCGAAAGCTTTTTGAAGGTTCCCGGATCGGCTTCCGCCGCAATTATTTTATCCGGAGAAAGGGCTTCACACAGGGCAGAAGCGGAATCTCCCCTGTATGCGCCGCAGTCCACGGCTATCTTTATTTCCTTTTTCGCCAGCAGGTCTCTGTATGAATCCACGGGATTTTCGACGTCTGCCAAATATTGGGGATCGCCCGTATATCTGAAATCTATCATGTCACGGTACAGCTTTTTCGATCTTTCGTCGGCGAATACCTGCTCCGCCGCCGAGATTCGCTCAAAGTGCTTTTCGTAATAATCGGCGTCGAA
>JAZUGU010000071.1:0-3715 GCA_045641325.1 Candidatus Avispirillum sp. | reverse complement strand
CTTTTCAGGATGCTCCTCATTCAATATCTGCGAAATTGCATCGATCGGCAAATCCATTTCCCGCAGGAAGCAGATGACCTTCATGCGCTTCAGATCATCATCTGAGTAAAGTCGTCTTCCGCCTTCGGACAGATCGCTGGGGATCAAGATGCCTCTGGTATCGTAATATTGAACGGTTCGGACTGTGACGCCGCAGAGCTTTGCCAGTTCTCCCGTCGTGTATTTTGACATAGCTTTCACCTCCTTACGCCATGGATTTTACAACATGACGCTGCGTAACAAGCAATACCTTACGCAAGGGGATTTTTGTGGGAGCAACAAATTCCAGTTTGTCCATATCTTCAGCGAGCATCGGATTTCGCCGCACAAAATCCACATCCCGGAATACTTCCTTACTTGGCTGTCGCTAACGCGATCCGCTTTAATTTTTACAGCTCCGGCTCAAGAATAATCACCGCCGTGTCGTGGCGCTTTACGGGGAGCGAGAATTCGCCCGCACCGTGAACGTGGGCGATAGCCTCGCCCGTCCACGCATCTGTCAGCTTCATGGGAACCTTCGGGGAAAGCCCCAGATCCTCCCACGTAAAGCCATACTCTCTTTCTTCGGGGGAGCGGTTGACTATTGCCGCCGCCCATCTGAAATCGTGGAGCGGTCTGCACCACAGGTCGTACCCTGCAGGGTCCGTATGCACTCTCTTCGCGGGGATGACCAGGGGGTCCTGATCTATTGCGATGATACCGGGATTTTTAAGGATCGAAAGTCCCGCTTCGTCAATTTTTCTCAGGTCTGCGCCGATGAGCAGAGGGGCTGCCAGCATTGACCAGATGGCGAAAACGGAGCGGTATTCCTCATGGGTACAGCCGTTTCCCATCCAGTCGTTCTGGCATCCCATGCCGCAGATGAGCATGTCCGGATCGTTGTAGCCGCCCACACTTCCGTACTGTGCCACGCCCGCCACCACGTTGTCTATCATGTCGAGGATGCCGAGGCCGCCCTCGGGATGCTCCTCGTATCTCCAGTTGTCTCTGATATCCTTGCCCGTTCTCCACAGCTGGCCCACGGGATGCGCCCAGTTCCAAGGAGAGGAGGTGCCGTGCTCGCACAGGTTATAGACGATATCCCTGCCGCAGTCCCTTACGGCAAGTCCCATTTTGATATATTCCGAAACCGTGTCGCGGGGGGGATCGTCCTCCATGGGATGGCGGTCGTATTTAAGATAGTCAAAGCCCCACTCGGCAATGCTTTTCGCGTCCTCGTATTCGTGGCCGAGAGACCCCGCGTCGCCGTGCCAGGTTTTCTGGCCCGCGCCCAGATATATGCCTGCCAGAAGCCCTTTTTTGTGGATATAATCCGTCAGATATTTCATGCCGTTGGGGAAAATGTCGTCACGGTACTGAAGCCTTCCGTTTTCATCTCTTTCGGGCTTTATCCAGCCGTCGTCGAGATTTACGTATTTATATCCCGCATCTGAAAGCCCCAGTTCCACCAGAAGATCGGCGGAAGAAAGCATTATCTCCTCCGTGGGATCGCAGTTCACCGTGCAGTATGAGTTCCACCCCATGGGAGGTGTCGGGCATTTGACCGTTTTTTTCATCATAAAAGCTCCTTTCGGATTCCTGACCTTATTTTACCACAAAAATCGCGCCGTGGCAAGACGGAATATTCCCGTCACTATTGCAATTCCCGAGATCATGGTTTATAATGGAAGGACAAAAGAGGTGTTATGATGTTCAAAAGATTTATAGCTTATTATAAGCCCCACAAGCTTATATTCACTCTCGATATGCTGGCATCGTTCTTCATGTCCGTCATCAGCATATTCTATCCCATCGTCACCAGAAAGCTTGTGGGTGAATTTACTTCCGGCAGCATCAACGCGAAGCTCATATGGATCTGCGGCATTTCGCTGCTGCTGCTCTACGTTGTCCGCATGTTCCTAAACTATTTCGTCCAGTACAAGGGCCACGAAATGGGCGTGAAAATGCAGGCGAAAATGCGCAGCGACATGTTCTCCCATCTGGAAACGCTTCCGTACAGCTTCTACGACGACCACCGCACGGGCAAAATAATGTCCCGTATCACCAACGACCTTTTCGAGGTCAGCGAGCTGGCGCACCACGGCCCGGAAAACCTTATCATTTCCACAATCACCGCGGTGTGCTCCTTCGTTTACCTTGCCACCATCAATATCTGGCTCACGCTGATAATCTTCGCCTGCGCCCCCATGATGTTCGCCGTGGCATGGCCGCTGAGAAAAAAGATGACCGCCGCGTTCACCAAGAGCCGTGAGGCAATATCGGAGATAAACGCATCCGTTGAGAGCAGTATCTCCGGCATCCGTGTGACAAAGGCGTTCACCAACGACGCGGTGGAAAAAGAGAAATTCGAAAAGGGCAACAAGTCCTTTATCGAGTCCCGGAAAGAGGCCTACAACGCCATGGGCCAGTTCCACTCCTCCACCAACTTCATCGGCAACGTTTTCAACGTGGCGATCCTCATTGCCGGCGGCTTCTTCATGGCAAAGGGCATCATCAGCGTGGCGGACTACTCCGCATTCATCGTGTCCGTGAGCCTGTTCATCACCCCCGTTTCCTCCCTCATCCAGTTCATGGAGCAGTTCCAGGACGGTGCCACCGGCTTCCGCCGTTTCTGCGAGATCATGGACGTGGAGCCCGAGCGCGACGCCGAGGGTGCCTCCGACATGGGCCGCTCCGAGGGCAATATCGAGTTCAAGGGCGTGTGCTGTGACTACGGCACCGGCAGAGAGGTGCTCCGTGACGTGAGCCTCAATATCCCCGGCGGCAAGATCTTTGCGCTGGTGGGCCCCAGCGGCGGCGGCAAGACCACCATGTGCCACCTTATCCCCCACTTCTACGAGCCCTCCGCAGGTGAGATATACATTGACGGCAAAGAGATACATACCGTGACAATGCGCTCGCTGAGGCAGAACGTGGGCATCGTTCAGCAGGACATATATCTGTTCAATGCATCCATTCGTGAGAACATCCTCTACGGAAAGCCCGATGCCACCGAAGAGGAGATCGTTGAGGCGGCAAAGCGCGCCAATATCCACGAGTTCATCATGTCGCTTCCCGACGGATATAATACCGAGATCGGTGAGCGCGGCGTGAAGCTCTCCGGCGGACAGAAGCAGAGGCTCTCCATCGCCAGAGTATTCCTCAAAAACCCGCCTATCCTCATTCTGGACGAGGCGACCAGCGCGCTGGATACCGCCACGGAGATAATGATACAGCAGTCACTTGACGAACTGTGCCGCGGCAGAACGACCATAGTTGTGGCGCACCGCCTTTCCACCGTGAGAAACGCCGATGAGATCGCCGTTGTTGAAAGCGGAAAGATCACCGAGCGCGGTACTCACGACGAGCTCATGGCGAAAAACGGAACGTACGCCGACCTCTACACACGGCAGTGGAACAGATGAAAAAAGCACCCCCACGGGGTGCTTTTTTAATGCTTTAAATTATAGTTTGCGGGGAAGCCCCCGCGGGCGGAAGACGCTTCGCTGCTAAATCGTTTCATCGCTGACAGACGGATGTTTCTTGCAACCGGAACGAAACGGGAGCGTGAACCGCCCGGTTTCTGTATGCAGACGAGCGCTCTTTGCCCACACGCCCACCGGGCGTGTCATTGCGAGCCAGTGCGCACACTGGCGTGGCAATCTCTGCTAATGCTCTGATGGCACCTCTATTAGAT
>JAZUGU010000070.1:0-5681 GCA_045641325.1 Candidatus Avispirillum sp. | reverse complement strand
TCTTCGGCGGTTCCTATGAATTTATCTCCCGAACAGCAGGTGACCTTTACAAGGTCGGGAAGCTCTGCGAGAGCCTTTTTCACCATTTTCTTATCCGTGGGGAGGAACACGGACCCGTGGCCGTCCACCTGCCCGATCTTGAGATCCATGAATTCGGAGCAGTCGTATTTGTAATGCACGACACGCTCGACCACGCAAACCTTGTGGAGGCGCATATCCTCGGTGAGGCCGCCCACCACGCCGAAATTGACGACGGTCTGAACGCCGCATCCCGTGATGAGATACTGCACGCCGGCAGATGCGGCGACAAGCCCCATGCCCGTACGGAGGATGTATATTTCACGGCCGCCGCTTTCCGTTCTGTAAAGCTCAAATCCCGCGGGGGACGGGAGCTTTTCCGCATTTTTGTAGTATTCGAAGACGGAGTCCATCTCGATGGCGACCACAAGACCGATCTTCATTTTTGCGAATTTCGCCGCCTCGCCCTGCGCCATGGTGTCGCATCTTTCGTTATAGGGGTGACCGGCGTGACCTTTCACCCACACGAACTCCACCTCGTGCTTTTCGCACAGGGAAAGGAGCTCATCCCACAGCTCGGGATTCAGTGCCGGGGACTTGTCCGATTTTTTCCATCCGTTTTTCTTCCATGACTTCGCCCAACCCAGGGTGATGCCGTCGGAAACGTATTTGGAATCCGTGGTGAGGGTGACGTGGCAGGGCTCTTTCAGCATTTTCAGCGCGGAAATGACCGCCGTCAGCTCCATTCTGTTATTGGTGGTACATTCCTCGCCGCCGCAGATCTCTTTTTCCTTGCCGTCAAAGCAGAGCACCGCCGCCCAACCGCCGGGACCGGGATTTTTCTTGCAGGAGCCGTCTGTATAAATGTCAACTTTTTTCATATCATATCTCTTTCAGCGATGAGATTATTTGTGTGAATTCTTCGAGCGTTTCCGCACGGTTCAGCCTGTCACGGACACAGGCAGCGCCGGGAAGCCCCCTGATGAAATGAGCCGCTCTGCCCCGTGCCTCGTGGATGCCGGAAAACTCACCTTTTTCGGAAACGATATCCCGCACGAGGGAGACCGCCGTATCTATTCTTTCGTTCACCGTGGGAGGCACGTATTCCTCTCCTGCGAGAGCCGCCTTTATCTCACGGAATATCCACGGATTTCCCAGGGCGGCACGGCCTACTGCCACGCCGTCGCACCCGGTGTCACGGAGCATTTTCACGGCGCCGTCGGCACAGGTGATATCGCCGTTTCCGTAGACCGCAACGGTTTCCGGCAGAGCATCACGCACGCTGCGGATGACCTCCGGACGGATCCCCGGGCGGTACATTTCCTCTCTTGTTCTCGCGTGGACGGTGACGGCAGAGGCGCCTGCGCCGGCGCACGCTTTCGCCACCTCAACGGCATTTATGTGATCGCCGTCCGTGCCGGCACGGATCTTCACCGTTACGGGGATACCGAAGGGCGCTAGTGCTTCCGTCATGGCGGCAACGATCTCGCCGCACAGGGCGGGGGACGACATGAGCGTACATCCGTCGCCGGAGCCTGCGATCTTTTTTACCGGGCATCCCATGTTCACGTCGATGGCGGAGGGGGTGACCTCCGTCTCGCATCCGGGGTAATCTCCGGTGGCAAGCATGAGAGCGGCTTTTGCCATGATCTCCGGATCGTGTCCGAAAAGCTGGACGGCGCAGGGGGTGTCACCCTGCGGCAGCTTTGCCAGCTTACCCGTTTTCAGATCTCCGAAGGACATCGCCACGGACGAGACCATTTCCGTCACGGCAAAATCAGCACCGCACCGCCTCGCAAGGAGGCGGAACGGTGCATCTGTAAACCCTGCCATGGGAGCAAGTATGAGTGTCGGCATCGTCATAAGCTGACAGCATCAGTCCTCGTCAAGCTTGAGGACGGCCATGAACGCCTCCGGGGAGACCTGAACGCTTCCCAGCTGGCGCATCTTCTTTTTGCCTTCCTTCTGCTTTTCAAGGAGCTTCTTCTTTCTGGTTATATCACCGCCGTAGCACTTTGCAAGCACGTCTTTTCTCAGCGCCTTGACGGTCTCGCGGGCGATGATCTTTGAGCCTATCGCCGCCTGGATCGGTATTTCGAACAGCTGACGGGGAATGTTCTCCTTCAGCTTTTCCGCGATCTTGCGGGCACGGCCGTACGCCTTTTCACGGTGGACGATGAACGTCAGCGCATCCACCACCTCGCCGTTGAGCATGAAGTCAAGCTTCACAAGGTCGCTCTTTTCGTAGCCCTTCATTTCATAGTCGAGGGAAGCATATCCCTTTGAACGGCTTTTCAGAGCATCGAAGAAATCGTATATTATCTCGTTCAGAGGCAGATCGTAGTGGAGTTCCACACGCTCTGTGTCGATGTATTTCATGTCGATGAAGGTGCCCCGTCTGTCCTGACACAGATCCATAAGTCCGCCCACGTATTCGGTGGGGGTGATGATATTCGCCGCCACCACGGGCTCTGCGGCGAATTCTATTTCCTCGGGAGCGGGGTAGTTGGAGGGGTTGTCCACTCTTACCATCTCGCCGCCGTGCTTGGTCACCTCATAGATAACGCTGGGCGCTGTGGTGATAAGATCGAGATTGAATTCTCTTTCAAGTCTTTCTTCGATTATCTCCATGTGGAGAAGACCGAGGAATCCGCAGCGGAAGCCGAATCCCAGCGCCGCCGAGGTCTCGGGCTCGAAGATAAGCGCCGCATCGTTGAGCTGCAGCTTTTCCAGAGCATCCTTCGTTTCGTTGTATCTTGCGCCGTCCGCAGGATAGATTCCTGCGAAAACCATGGGCTGAACGCTCTTGAAGCCGGGGAGAGGCTCCGAGACCGGAGATTCCGCAAGGGTGATGGTATCGCCAACTCTCGTTTCGGAAACGGTCTTTATGGATGCGGTGATATATCCCACGTCGCCGGCGGAAAGGCAGTCCAGCTTTCTGAGGCCGAAGGGCTCCATGGCGCCTACCTCGACCACGTCGAATTCGGCACCGGTGCTCATGAGCTTGATTTTGTCGCCTGCCTTCACCGTGCCGTCCATAACGCGGATGTAGACTACAACGCCCAGATAGGAGTTGTAAACGGAATCGAAAATAAGAGCGCGCAGGGGAGCATTCTCATCGCCCTCGGGTGCGGGCACGTCACGGATGATGGCATCCAGCACGTCCGAAATGTTCTGTCCCGTCTTTGCGGAAACCGCGGGACAGCCCTCGGCAGGGATACCGATAACGTCCTCTATCTCCTCACGGCAGCGGTCCACCATTGCGGAGGGGAGGTCTATTTTATTGATGACGGGAACTATTTCAAGGTCGGCATCCACCGCAAGATATGCGTTGGCGAGGGTCTGCGCCTCGATGCCCTGGGTGGCATCCACCACCAGGAGCGCACCCTCGCAGGCGTTCAGCGAGCGGGATACCTCGTAGTTGAAGTCCACGTGCCCGGGGGTGTCGATCAGGTTCAGCGAATATATCTCGCCGTCGGGAGCTTTGTAATCTATTCTTACCGCTCTTGCCTTGATGGTTATTCCACGCTCACGCTCCAGGTCCATGTCGTCCAGGAGCTGTTCCTCCATGTCGCGCTTTTCAACGGTGTTGGAGAACTCCAGTATTCTGTCAGCCAGGGTGGATTTACCGTGGTCAATATGAGCTATTATCGAAAAATTGCGGATATTTTTCATCCGTTCAGATCTCTCAGCCATAAAAAAACCAAGCTTTCATAGAATTTGATATAATATTATATCAAATTTATTCGCATAAATCAATAGAAAGAAAAACTGATTTTGACAAAAGCCCGTCGGTGTGATACAATAATGCCATGGAAAATAAAAAGCTTAAAAACGATATGATCCTGGTAGGAGCGCTGATAGTAACGGCGTTTCTGCTGTTCTGCGTTCTGGACGCCGTGAAAAAAGAGGGCAAGTCGGTGAGAGTCACCGTGGACGGTGAGGTCGTCGCCCGGTATTCGCTCTCGGAGGACAGAACGGAAAGGATCGAAACGGAGAAGGGATATAACGTCCTCGTCATCTCGGACGGGGCGGCCTCGGTCACCGAAGCGGACTGCAAGAATCAGATCTGCGTGCATACCCACAGCGTAAGCTTCGCCGGCGAGACCATCACCTGCCTGCCTCACCGCCTTTCCGTCACGGTAGAGGGAGAGGGCATAGATTTCGTGCAGTAGTTCATCAAGGCATCTTCTCTTATTTTCCCTTTATTTGCAAGGCTTGACAAATTTAGACAAATGTAAAATAAAGATAAAAGACATCTGTTTTAGACAGATGTCTTTTATCGTTGATTTATTGCGTTTTAAGTCAAATTCTGACCTCTGCCACGTGGGGACGGTGGTCTGATGCCACGATCGCGGGTATGTCGGCGGACACTACCTCGATATCACGGGAGACGAATATGTAATCTATTTTTTCATATGGTTTGTCGGAGGGATATGAGAGCTTTTCGCCGTCGAATTTTTCAGCCGTGTCGTGCATGCGGGCACGGATGGGAATGAGCAGCTTGTTGTCCGGCTTCATGTTGAAATCTCCCATGAGGATGCATTTCTCCATGGGCAGATTCGCGGTGACCGTCCATACGGCGTTTTCCTCCTCCTCCGGCATCAGTCCGAAATGGGAAACGCGGACGTTTACCGGCGTTCCCTCCACGTCCACTGTCGCACAGAGAAGGCATCTCGTTTCGTAGTAGCCGTTTTTGTCACGGCCCAGAAGCGGCGGATCGGGGATCTTCACGGTATGCGCTTCCGTTATGGGGTATCTGGAAAGAAATCCGTTGCCGTAAGGATTCACCCCGTGAAAACGGATCGCCTCCGCGAAGTAATAATAGGAAAGCCCCGTGCGCTCGGAGAGATATCTCACCTGATCGTCGTAGTCTTCAACGTCGCGGCCGAGATTCCTCATTTCGTTGAGCCCCACGATATCCGCGCCGCATTCGGTGATGGCCTTTGCCATGATATCGTAGTCAATCAGCCCCGTCACGAAATTGCGGCAGTGCTGGGTGTTGAAGGTCATAACGTTCAGCTTCATACTATTTTCGTCCATTCGATTGCGGCACGTACCCAGCCTGCCACGTGAGGATCGTTCAGTACGGGATTTCCGCAGTCCACCTCACCGTTTGAAACGGACATTCCGTGAGGGCCGAAGGGATAGATGTGCAGCTCCACGGGAACTTTTTTTGCGATGAGCGCGGAGGCGAGAAGCATGGAGTTCTCAACGGGAACGCAGTCGTCGGCCTCGGTCTGCCAGATAAAGTGGGGAACGGTGTCCTCCGTCACCTGCTTTTCCAGAGAGTAGAGCTCCTTCAGCTCGTCGGAGGGAGCATCCGAACCGCATATCACGTTGCGGCTTGTCTCGTGTCCCAGCTCGCTCATGGTGACAACGGGGTAGGAGAGGATAACGCCGCAGGGGCGGTTTTCACCCTTTTCCATTCCGTCGAACGCCGCCCAGTCTCTGTTCCAGAAAGTGCCGATGGAGCCTGCAAGGTGGCCGCCTGCGGAGGAGCCTGCAACAAAGATACGGTCGGGATTGACGTTATATTTTTCCGCATTGCGGCGCACGTGCGCGATGGCAAGGGAAACGTCCATCAGCGGGCGGGGGAACTTTGCGCCCTTTTCACCGTCACCGATGGAATAGTATAAAACGAATGCATTGAAGCCTGCGGC
>JAZUGU010000069.1:0-9855 GCA_045641325.1 Candidatus Avispirillum sp. | reverse complement strand
TTTGAGGGGATGAGGCCTAATGATTACAGCAGACAGAAAGAGATAGCTCTTACTGTTCAGTGCGAACTTAAAGAACCTACCACTTAAACGTCTGCTGAAAGGTGAAGGACTCATCCGTCAAAAACGGCGGGAATTGCCGTTTTTGCCACCTTCCCTTAAAAGGGAAGGCAAAATGGCGGCTTCGCCGCCAACCACACCATTGGCGAACAGTTCGACAAATACTAATTTACTTCTGCTTCTTCGCTTTCGGTTTCATGTTCTTTTTGCTCTTCGCCCAGCCTGCCTTTTTGCGCTTGGGCTTGTCCGCGGTCTTCTTCTGCTCCGGCTTTTCTCCGTGCGGCTTTTCAGCCGTTTTCTTTTTGGGTTCCGCAGGCTTTTTCCCCTGCTTTACGCCGCTTTTCTGCGGCTTTTTATCTCCCGTCGCGGCGGCGTTTTTCCGCCCGTCCGGGGTGACCAGGCAGTCAGGTCCGTAGCCGATGAGGTCTTCGCGGCCGCACTTTTTCAGCGCCTCCCGCACAAGATTCCTGTTCTCCGGGCGGCGGTACTGGAGCAGCGCTCTCTGCATCTGCTTTTCACGGTAGTCCGTGGCGGTATATATCTCTTTCCCGGTCAGCGGGTCGATGCCCGTATAATACATGACGGTGGACGCCGTTCCCGGGGTGGGATAAAAGTCCTGCACCTGCTCGGGATTGAGCCCGATCTTCTTTATGTAGAGCGCAAGCTCCACCGCATCCTCAAGTCTGCTTCCCGGATGGCTCGACATAAGATAGGGCACCAGATACTGCTCTTTTCCGCACCCTTCCGAAAGAGCGAAAAACTTCTCGCGGAAGCGGTCGTACACCTTAACGTCCGGCTTGCCCATGCATCCGAGCACGTGGGAGGAGCAATGCTCCGGCGCCACCTTCAGCTGGCCGCTGACGTGATCGGACACGAGCTTTTTGAAAAATTTATCGGATTTATCGAGCATCATGTAATCGAAACGGATGCCGCTTCTGATAAACACTTTTTTGATCTTCGGTATTTTTTCCACCTCGGTGAGAAGCTTCACGTATTCGCTGTGGTCCGGGTCCAGATTCTTGCAGGGCTCGGGCACGAGGCATCTTCTGTCGGGGCAGACTCCCGCCGTCAGCTGTTTTTTGCAGGCGGGATGGCGGAAATTGGCGGTGGGACCGCCTATATCGTGTATATACCCCTTGAAATCCGGCATGGAGGCGATGAGCTTTGCCTCCTCCACCACGCTCTCCACGGAGCGGCTTCGCACCGCTCTGCCCTGATGATAGGCGATGGCGCAGAAATTGCACCCGCCGAAGCACCCTCTGTTATGGGTGATGGAGAATTTGACCTCCTTTATCGCCGGGATGCCGCCGTCCTTTTCGTACATGGGATGGTAGGTGCGGCAGAACGGGATATTATAGACTCTGTCCAGTTCTTCTCTTTCAAGCGGCGGCATGGGGGGATTCTGCACCAGCATCCTGTCGCCGTAATATTCCACCACGGCCTTGCCGTTCAGGGCATCGTTGTTTCTGTACTGTACGGCATACGCCTCGGCGTATGCTTTTTTGTCTTCCTTGAGCACATCGTATTCATAGCCGAAGGGCTCGCCGGAGGGGAGCGTTCCTCCCGCCACGGGGAAATTTATCTTCTCCATGCGCCGGCAGAGATAGGATGTGCCTCTCACGTCGTGTATCTTTCTTACCGGAACGCCTCTTTTCAGAAGCTCCGCTACGCGGACTATGGATTTTTCGCCCATTCCGTAGGAAAGGATATCCGCTCTGGAGTCCACGAGGATACTGCGGCGCACCTTATTGTCCCAGTAATCGTAGTGTGCGCATCTTCTTAGTGATGCTTCAAGCCCGCCGATAACTATCGGCACGTCGCCGTACGCCTCGCGGATGCGGTTGCAGTACACTATCACCGCGCGGTCGGGGCGGTATCCGGCTTTTCCGCCGGGGGAATAATAATCATCGCTTCTTTTTTTCTTTGCGGCGGTATAGTGGCACACCATGGAGTCGATATTGCCGCCGGAAACGAGAAATCCCAGTCTCGGCCGCCCGAATTTTCTGAAATCGGCACAGCTTTTGTAATCGGGCTGGGGGAGCATTGCCACGGCGTAGCCCTCCGCCTCCAGCACCCTTGCGATAAGGGCGGCGCCGAACGACGGATGGTCAACGTAGGCGTCTCCGCAGACGTACACGAAATCGGGCACGTCCGTGCCGTATGTTTCTTTTACCTCCTCCGGTGTTACCGGAAGGAACTTATCGTTAAGCTTCATTGATAAAACTCCTGATCTTTTCGGGGCTCAGTCCGCAGAGCTCTTCAAGCTCCGCCACCGTCCCGTGGGAAAGAAATCCGTCGATCGCGCAAACGGATACCGGGATGCCGGAATCCGAGAAAGCCGCCGTCACCGCATCTCCGATGCCGCCGCGGCGGATACCCTCTTCGATAACGGTTATCTTTTCCGCGCCCTTCGCGGCGCTCTTCAGTGCGTCGGCATCAAAGGGAAGAAGCTTCACAAGCTTCACTATCTTTACGTTTTCAAGGTCTTTTGCCGCCTCGAAAACGTTTTTCGTGATCCTGCCGTAGGTCACGACAACGTGCCCGCCCTCACCGTATACGGTCATGTCACCGCAGGGAGAAAACGCGCTTCTGTCGTATTCCGCCTCGGCTCCCTTGGGATATCTGAGGGCGCAGAGCCCCTCTCCCTCAAGGCATTTTCCGAGACACTCTTTTGTTTCCGCGAAGGTTTCGGGGGAATAGAGCGTGACGCCGGGAACCGCCGAAAGCAGAGACACGTCGAAAACACCCTGATGGGTAACGCCGTCACCGGGGACAAGCCCCGCGCGGTCTATGGCGAGAACGCTGTGTGTGCCCTGCAGGGCAAGGTCTTCAAGTATCTGGTCAAAGGCTCTCTGCAGAAAAGTGGAATACATCGCCGTGACGGGGAGCTTGCCTCCCACGGCAAGGCCGTCCGCAAAGGAGACGGCGCATTCCTCGGCGATGCCCACATCGAAAAATCTGTCGGGATACGCTTCTCTGAAGCGACAGAGCCCCGTGCCCTTGTCCATGGCGGCGGTCACCGCCACGATATTTTCGTTGACGGCCGCCCTGCGCACGAGCTCATCCGCGAAAACGGAGGAAAAGCTCGCGCCGCCCGATGCCGACGCATCGGTGAAATGGTAGCTGTCCGGGCTCTTTTCGGCGGCCTCGTCGCCTTTTCCCTTGACGGTGATTATATGTACGAGAGTACAGCTCTTCTTTTTCTTCGCTTCACGGAAAACGGCCTCCAGCTTCGCCTCGTCGTGGCCGTCCACGGGGCCCATATAGTAAAGGCCCATGTTCTCGAAAAGGTTTTTGGAGAGAAACAGATTTTTGAAAAATTCCTTTACGGCGTAAGCGCCCTTTTCAAGCCCTTTTCCCAGTAAGGGTATATGGCGGCATATAGTGAGGAGCTGATGCTTTAAGGCAAAATATTTCCTCGAGTTGCGGAGCTTTTCGAAATAGCGCGACATGCTCCCCACGTTTCTCGAAATGGACATTTCGTTGTCGTTGAGAACTATTATCAGCGGGAGGTCCTCCTCCGCACAGCTGTTCAGCGTTTCGTACACCATTCCGTTGGTGAACGAGCCGTCTCCGATGACGGCAACGGCATATCTGCCGTTCTTTTCCAGAGCGTTTGCGCGGGCTATCCCCAGCGCCACGGGAAGCGCGCTTCCCGAATGGCCCGCCGTCAGAAGATCGCAGGGGCTTTCATCACGGTTGGTGAATCCCGAAAGGCCGCCCTCCCTGCGGAGCGTTGAAAACTCCCCGTATCTGCCGGTCAGCAGCTTATGGGTATAGCACTGGTGGCCCACGTCGAATATGAGAGCATCATCGGGGCAGTCGAAAACACGGTGGAGCGCCACCGTTGCCTCCACCATGCCCAGATTTGAGGAAAGATGACCGCCGTTCTTTTTCACGGTTTCCAGTATCTTTTCCCTGATCTCGGCGGAAAGCGCACCTATTTCCTTTTCCGTAAGGCCCTTGAGATCCCTCGGGCCGTTTATCTTTTCAAGCATCTGTTTTTACGTCCTGCCTTGAATTTTGCCGCATTTCTCTTTATACATTATACAACTCCCGCCCGCGGATTTCAAGGGCGAAAACGGTGCCTGAGCCCGTAAAACCTGCAAAATCGGCCAAAAAATATAAAAAATCGTTGAAAAAATGTTGTATTTTGTATTTGGCTGTGATATAATTACCTATATTTTTTATATAGTTATGACAGCGGACACCTTTTTTGCTGCATTTTCCGTGCGATGAATATTCAGCATATTGTGAATATTTTTTCGTTTTTCGGCGTTTTTCCTCGATTTTTATTCAATAGAGTAAAGATTTCCCCTTGAGAAACCTCAAAATTGTGCAAAATTGACATTGTATTTTTATTAGTCCGGCAGTATCATTAATGCATCCTATTTATATTCTACATAAAGGAGAAACAACATGAAAAAATTCCTGGCACTCATGCTCGCTATCGCAATGGTAGCAGTTTGCTTCGCAGCATGCGGAGAAACCAACGAGCCCGCAGACGCAACCGCATTCAAGATCGGCGGCACAGGTCCTCTCACCGGTGGTGCTGCTATATACGGCAACGCTGCAAAGAACGGCGCTGAGCTCGCAGTTAAAGAGATCAATGCTCTCGGCGGCGACATCCAGTTTGAACTCAAATATGAGGACGATGCTCACGATGCAGAGAAGGCTGTCAACGCATACAGCGCTCTGAAGGACTGGGGCATGCAGATCTTCCTGGGCTCCGTTACATCCAAGCCCTGCGAGGCTACCTCCGCTGAGTCTCTCAACGACAAGTACTTCCTTCTGACTCCCTCCGCTTCCTCCACCGCAGTTCTTGAGAACGGCGAGGACGGATACAAGGGCAACGCATTCCAGATGTGCTTCATGGACCCCAACCAGGGTACCGCTTCCGCACAGTACATCTCCGATAACGCTCTCGGAACCAAGATCGCCGTTATCTACAAGAGTGACGACGTATATTCCACCGGCGTTCTTGAGACCTTCAAGACCAAGGCAGCAGAGCTGGGACTTGAGATCGTAAGCGAGACCTCCTTCATGGACGGCAACGATCAGGACTTCTCCGTTCAGCTGAAAGACGCTCAGGACAAGGGTGCTGACCTCGTATTCCTGCCCATGTACTACACCCCCGCATCCCTCATCTTCACCCAGGCAGACGCTATGGGTTACAAGCCCGCATGGTTCGGTATCGACGGCATGGACGGTATCCTTACCGTTGAAGGCTTCGACACCAAACTTGCTGAGGGCGTTATGCTCCTGACCCCCTTCAACGCAGACGCGTCTGACGAGAAGACTCAGGCATTCGTTAAGGCATACCAGGAAGCTTACGGCGAGATCCCCAACCAGTTCGCAGCTGACGGTTACGACTGTGTTTACGCTATCTACGAAGCTCTCACGGCTGCAAAGGCTACCCCCGAGATGGATCACGAGGCTCTGAACGACATCCTTGTCGGCCAGTTCACCTCCATGACCTTCAACGGTCTGACCGGCGACGGCATGACCTGGGACGAGACCGGTGCAGTATCCAAGGCCCCCAAGGGCATGGTTATCGAGAACGGCGCATACGTAGGTCTCGAGTAATTTCGGTCATACAGTAAAATAACGCATTTATCCCCGTGTCCGGCAATGCCGGGCACGGGGCAATTGTGAAAACGGCAAAAGTGTATTTTTGCCCTTTTCACAATTGTTCTGTTTTTCGGAACTGTTGCAATTTATCCCTTTTTGCCCCTTTTCCGGCAAAAAAGAAAGGTTCTTTTCGTCTTATGACTTTTCTTTCGTATCTCATCAGCGGCATAAGCCTCGGCAGCGTGTATGCCATCATCGCGCTGGGCTATACCATGGTTTACGGTATCGCCAAAATGCTGAACTTTGCCCACGGTGACGTTATCATGGTAGGCGCTTACGTCTGCTATCTTGTTTTTGACAACGGACTGGGACTCCCCTGGTGGCTGAGTGTCATCATCTCCATGATCATCTGTACCGTTCTCGGTATCGTGATCGAGCGTCTGGCGTACAAGCCTCTGCGTGCGGCGGCATCTCTTGCCGTGCTCATCACCGCTATCGGTGTCAGCTATTTCCTGCAGAACGCGGCGCTCCTGCTCTGGACCTCCAACCCCAAGAGCTTCCCCTCTTCGTTCTTCGATATAGGCGGTCAGAAGGGCTTTACCATCTTTGACGGCCAGCTCCAGATCTCCTACACCACCGTGGTGACCATCTGCTGCTGTATCGTTATCATGATAGGACTGACTCTCTTCACCGAGAAGACCAAACTGGGCAAGGCGATGCGCGCCGTTTCCGAAAACAAGGAAGCTTCCCAGCTCATGGGCATCAACGTGAACCGCACCATATCCATCACCTTCGCCATCGGCTCGGGCCTTGCGGCAATAGCCGGAGTTCTGCTCTGCTCCGCATACCCCATCCTGCAGCCCACCAGCGGCTCGATGCCCGGTATCAAGGCGTTCACCGCAGCTGTGTTCGGCGGGATCGGCTCAATCCCCGGAGCGTTCCTCGGCGGCATCCTTCTGGGAATACTTGAGACCTTTGCCAAGGCCTACATCTCCACCCAGCTCTCCGATGCCATCGTTTTCGCCGTGCTGATAATTATGCTTCTCGTTAAACCCACGGGTCTTCTCGGCAAGAAGATCATGGAGAAAGTGTGACGGCGTATGAGTAAGATATTCAGTAAAAACAAAATAAAGAATCTGTCCGCATACGTGCTCGTCATTGCGGCATACGTTCTTGTAGAGCTTTTCGTGGGTATCGGCAAGATGCCCTCCATGTATCAGGGCCTTCTGGTGCCTATCTGCGCATACGTTGTAATGGCGCTGTCCCTGAACCTGACCGTTGGTATCCTGGGCGAGCTGTCTCTGGGCCATGCGGGCTTCATGTCCGCCGGCGCTTTCACCGGCGTTGCCATTTCCATCGCGCTCAAGGATGTCATCACCGCTCCCTGGCTCCTGCTTATCGTTGCAATGATCTGCGGCGCGATCATGGCGGCTCTGTTCGGTATCATCATCGGTATCCCGGTGCTCCGTCTTAAGGGCGACTACCTTGCCATCGTCACGCTGGCGTTCGGCGAGATCATAAAGAGCCTGTTCACCAACCTGTATCTGGGCATCGCTCCCGACGGCTGGCCCCGTATCGGACTTGTCACCAAGCCCGACTCCCTGGGCGAGGGCTCCAAGATGCTCATCAACGGCGCTCTCGGTATCAGCGGAGTTCAGAAGATCTCCACCTTCACCGCAGGTGTCGTTCTCATCATCATTTCGCTTATCATCATTTTCAATACGGTAAAGAGCCGCACGGGCCGTGCCATCATGGCTATCCGTGACAACCGCATCGCCGCGGAATGCGTGGGCATCAACATCACCAAGTATAAGATGACCGCGTTCGTCATGTCCGCCGCCATCGCCGGTGCCGCAGGCGCTCTCTACTCCCTCAACTATTCCACCATCACCGCCAACAAGTTCGACTTCAACACCTCGATCCTTATCCTCGTGTTCGTCGTTCTGGGCGGACAGGGCAACATGACCGGCTCCATCGTCGCCGCCACCGTGCTGACCATCCTGCCCGAGGCGCTCCGTGAGTTTGCCGATTACAGAATGCTGGTTTACGCCATCGTTCTTATCCTCATCATGCTGGTGACAAACAATCCCACCATCAAGATGTTCACCGCGAAGATCACCAAGGAGCTGAAGAACAAGCTGGGCAAGAAGAAGCCCGAGACCGAAACCGACGCAAAGGAGGGTATGTGACATGGCACCTAAACCGAGAAGAAACATGGTCCCCATCCCCTCTTCGGGATTCCTCAACGAAAACGATATCGGCAAAGCGCCCATCCTTGAGTGCGTTAACTTAGGCATCGAGTTCGGCGGTCTGAAAGCCGTTGACAACCTGAACCTCACCATCGGCAGGACCGAGATCGCAGGTCTCATCGGCCCCAACGGTGCCGGAAAGACCACCGTTTTCAACCTGCTGACCAAGGTTTACGAGCCCACCCACGGCACCATCCTCCTGGACGGCAAGGACACCCACTCAATGAACACCGTGCAGGTGAACCACGCAGGTATCGCCCGCACGTTCCAGAACATCCGTCTGTTCCCCAACATGTCCGTTGAGGACAACGTCAAGGTTGCGATGAACGCCTCCATGAGCTACTCCCTGGCAAGCGGCATCTTCCGTCTGCCCTCCTACTGGAAGCAGGAGAAGGAAGCGCACAAGCGTGCCATCGAGCTTCTGGACTTCATGGGCATGGCGGACGTAGCCGATACGAAAGCGGGCAGCCTCCCCTACGGCGCGCAGAGACGTATCGAGATCGTCCGTGCGCTGGCATCGAGCCCGAAGCTTCTGCTTCTGGATGAGCCTGCCGCAGGCATGAACCCCAGCGAGACCGACGAGCTGATGAACAACATCCAGAACATCCGCGATACCTTCCAGATCGCCGTTCTGCTCATCGAGCACGACATGAATCTGGTCATGGGTATCTGCGAGGGTATCTGCGTTATCAACTTCGGCAAGGTCATCGCAAAGGGCACGCCCGAGCAGATCGCAAGCAACCCCACCGTTATCGAAGCGTACCTGGGTACCAGCGATAACTGACAAGGAGCAACGCTATGAGTGACAAGAAAACACTTCTGTCGGTAAACGACATCCACGTATATTACGGTCCCATCCACGCCATCAAGGGCATATCCTTTGAGGTCAACGAGGGCGAGATCGTGGCGCTGATCGGCGCCAACGGCGCGGGCAAGAGCACCACACTGAAGACCATCTCCGGCATAATGCATCCCAAGGCAGGTACCATCACCTACACCGAAAAGAACGGCGACCTGTACACGGACATGGACATCACCCACGCCAACGCATCAAAGCTTGTGTACCGCGGCCTTTCCCTTGTTCCCGAGGGACGTCAGGTGTTCCTGCAGATGACCGTTCAGGAAAATCTGGAGATGGGCGCATACAGCGCACCTCAGAACAGAAAAGAGACCCTTGAGGACGTATATAAGAGATTCCCCCGCCTGCTGGAAAGAAGAAAGCAGGTGGCGGGTACTCTTTCCGGCGGCGAACAGCAGATGCTGGCAATGGGCAGAGCGCTCATGAGCCATCCCACCGTGCTGATGCTGGATGAGCCCTCCATGGGCCTTTCCCCCATCCTGGTAGACCAGATATTCGATATCATCAAGGAGCTCCACGAGCAGGGCACCACTATCCTCCTGGTAGAGCAGAACGCAAAGAAATCGCTCTCTATCGCAGACCGCGCTTACGTCCTCGAAACAGGCCGTATCACTATGGAGGGCAAAGCATCCGACCTCATGAACGACCCCAGAGTCAAGAAAGCATACCTGGGAGCGTGAGAGACACGGGGCCCCGCCCCGCACCCCGCCGCTTTTTGGGAAAAAGCGGGCAAAAACATTTGGGAAAATAACAAAACAAAGCGAGTGCATCATTTTTGCACTCGCTTTTATTTTTCGTCTTTTTACAAAAGTTTTTGGCGACTTTTTTCAAAAAGTCGGGGGGAGCGGGGCGGCGCCCCGCGTATTTTCGTGCACATTTTCATCATCTTTTCCTCTCATGTTCAGAAAACTGTCACATTCGGGGTTTATAATCAGAACGTAAAATGAAATACTAACCATGAAAGGAAGACAAAAATGCACGATTTCAACGAAAAAATGAACGATATCCCCGAGGAGATCGAGGACACCGCAGAGAAGATCGAAACAGCAGCCGACAGCATCCCCGAAGAGGTCGAAAATGCTGCCGAAACGGTCGCTGACGCCGCTGAAAAAGCTGAAG
>JAZUGU010000068.1:0-4675 GCA_045641325.1 Candidatus Avispirillum sp. | reverse complement strand
TTATTGCCTGCGGCGTCACTTTGCCGCCGGGCAATACAGAGCATACCTGCCTACGGTGAGAACATCAGAGCAAAGTCCGCTTTTTCTCGCCTATACAGGCACGAGAAAAAGCTTGGCAAAAAGAGTGCCGGTAATGTGGGCTCTGCCCACGCCCGCCGCCTTTTGGAAAAGGCGGGCGAAAACTTTTGCAAAGACAAGCGCCCGACAAACACTAATTTGTACGTATTGAAAAAAACAAAAGAATGCAGTACAATATAATAAAGAAAAACGGAGATTTGAAAATGAAAAAATTCATTCATTATATATTGCCCGCTTTGCTGGCGCTGTCGTTCCTCCTTTCATCGTGCTCCGCCGTGGCTGAAAAGCCGGAAACGGATACCGACACGGAAGCCATATCCGAAACTGAAAAGCTCCCGGAAGATAACGGTGTCTATATCCCGGAGGATGCTATAACCCCGGTGTGCGATTTTTCAAACGAGGAAATGCCCCAGTTCATCGTGCCCGTGACCTCCGAGCTGGTGTATGAAAGCGTGCTCGGGTTCACGGAGGACGGCTCCTATCTGACAGATGCGAAGACGGTGAATATCAGAACGGGAGAAACCGTGTCAAAAACCGTTTTCGACGGCAGGCTGAACCCCGATACGGGCGCTTTTACCGAAGACAGGCTATGCTTTTTTGACCCGTTCAACGGCTTCGTTTTCACCTGCAAGCCGGATTTTACAGATCCCGTCAAAACCGCTACCGGAGAAGAATCCATTTTCGGCTGCTTTATCCCCGGAGGGGAAAAGCGGTATACCTTATGGGATACGTGCGTAGCTGTCCGGGATGTGGAGAGCGGCGTGACAGAGGACATTCCCAATGAATACGGACTGCCCGTCTGGGCAATAGAGGATGAGTCCGAGGTGCAAAGTGACGGCGAAGCCCTCGTTTGCTGTACGGTCAGCGTGGATAACACGGATACCCCCACCTATGAGGCTCACGTTGAAATGAGCACAGGGCGCGTCCTCACCTTTTACGATTCAACGGAATTCCGAAGCAGCTTCAGGATCGCAGGAGACGGATTCTGTGCGGTCAAAAACGATTACGTCAACGCTCCCCTGTGCCTGTATACGGATGATGCCGGCGATATATGGTCGTTCCCCACGGAAGACGGCGCACGGAACGTTACCCTGGTCCGCGGAACGGATTGCTTCATATATAATACAGATAACGGCGACGTGTACCTCTGCCGCCCGGACGGAAACGGTAATGCCGAAAAATATGTTCTCTTTGAAAATAACGGATACAACGTTTTCCGTGCGATGATGATGCCCCAAAGCGGATGCATTCTTCTGGACGTTCATGATCTTGATTTTTCGGGCTCTCATTTGTATCTGATAAATCCCGAAAAGCTTACAGGCGGTGAATTCGTTCCGTCCGAAAGCACCGGAAAGAACATAGTGGACAGAGAAAAGCTCGGTGAATATCTGAAAATATACGGAGAGCGGGAGTGCCCCTCGTATCTTTCCGAGCTGAGAGAGGAAGCGGACCGCATTGAGAAAAAATACGGCGTGCGCATCCTTTTGTCGGAGCAGTGTATCGGTATCACAAGTCTGGTTAAGGATTATTATATGCTGACCACCGATAAGCTGAAAAACACGGATGCCGAAAGGGAACAGCTTGCGGAGTTTCTGCGTATCCTTGATGAACAGCTTTCACGGTACCCGGAGGGGATGCTTTCACAGTTCGTGTCAAAAAACGGGCTGGGCGGCATTAGATTTCTCCCCGTCAACTACATGAAACAAACGAGAGACGTGGTGGGACTTACCCACCAGATTAACGGCTGGTATAATGTGTTCATCACAGTAGGCGGCGACACGGACGTCATGACGGAAACGGTGAATCACGAGCTGTGGCATGCGTCGGAAAACAGAATAAAAATGTCCGATAAGGACTGTTTCAGCGATGAAAAATGGCAGGAGCTGAATCCTGCGGGCTTTGAATACATGAACGATGATTATATTGGCAGCACCGATAACGTGCTCGGTGTAAGTGCCCCCGAAAATGCGTATTTCAGCAGAGATTATTCCAAAGCGACCGCTTCCGAGGACAGAGCCACCCTGTTTGAAGAGGTGATGAAGCCGGACGGCGTAGCAAATATACTCGGGTGTGAGCATCTCAAAGCGAAGTACGACTGCATGTGTGCGGCACTTGAAAAATATTTTGATACATCCACGTGGAACGAACTCCCGTGGAAGTGATAAAAAAGAGACTTGCGCAGCAAGTCTCTTTTTCTAATGTAAAACCGTTTTTGTCTGTTCTGCAAACCGGTATCTATCTCTTTCTGTAAGTAAGTACGATGCCGATAACAGATGCAATAAATGCAAACGGCGCAAGTCTCACAAAGAAAAACTCAAAACCGTGCAGTACAGTACCCGCAACTGCCAATTCGGGATCGCTGTAATCCCAGTTCAGATAAGCGCTTTGAAAAATTGCAAGAACGGCAAAAATAATGATGATACTTACGCATAACGCGATCAGCAGCCATCGAACGGTCCTGTTTCTTTTTTTGATCCGACGGGAAAACTGCAGGTTGATGACCTCAAGCTTTTCCGAAATGGTCCTGATGTCATCCGATACGGTTTCATCGGCGGTTTCGCCGAGCAGAGTGCTGACCGAAGTATCAAGCTCTTTTGCCAGTGCTATCAGCATTTCAGAATCCGGGACGGATAATCCGTTTTCCCACTTTGATACGGTCTGTCTCACAACGTTCAGCCTGATTGCCAGCTCTTCCTGAGAGATCCCTTTCTTTTTTCTTAAGTTCCTGATGTTTTCATTCAACATGGCTTGTTTCTCCTTTGCCTTTTGTGCTTATATTTTACGCCAAGGCAGGCCGTTGCCGCAAGCAACGCAAATTAACATTTCCGCAATTTTGTATGTTGATAAATCAAGGCGCAGGAAACAAAACACGGCGTTGCCGTGATGATATACCGCCATAAGGCGGATGATATACAAAGGCGGTGAGCCGCCTTTGATGATATACCAAGCCGCCTGCGGCTTGGATACAAAAAAACCGCCTTGTGGCGGTTTTTTTGGAGCTGGTGGTGAGATTTGAACTCACGACCTGCTGATTACGAATCAGCTGCACTGCCCCTGTGCTACACCAGCATACCGTCCCGCTTTGCGGGACGAATGATATTATACATTAATAAAAGCGGTTTGTCAACCTTTTTCAGTCCATTTTTTCGCCGAATCTGCTTGTGCTGTAATCCCTGTCCACGGTGATGACCGTGTTGAACGTGGCGTCAAGCTTTTTCACGTCTTCGTTGATCTCACGGCACAGCTCTTCGTTCGTCATGGGGAAGTCTGCGGTCACCGCCACGTCAAAAATAAGATTGGAGTGGGTAACGCCGAAAACCACACGGAAATCGTGCATGGATGCGGGAGAGGAGCATTCCGCGGCGATGCGGGAAATGATATCGGAAACGCCGGCTCTTATCTCGTTCACTCTGGGATCGGAGACCTGTACCGGGTCCATATGGATGACGAGATCAATGCCGCGGTTTTTCCTGAAGTCGTTTTCGATGTTGTCGATCATGTCGTGGCTTTGCATAATGTCCACGTCTGCGTCCACCTCGGCATGGGCGGATATGAAATATCTGTCTGCGCCGTAGCTGTGCACCACCAGATCGTGGATGCCGATAACTCCCTCATGGGAGCGTATCTCGTGAGCGATGCCGGATACGAAATCCGCATCGGGCGCAGTCCCGATGAGAGTTTCGGAGGACTCTTTCGTGAGCTTGATACCCATGATAATGATATAGAGCGCAATGATACAGCCCAGTACCGCATCCGTTTTGGGACCGGTCCAACGGCTGATGAACATGCCGATAACAACGGCACCGGTAGCGAAAATGTCACCGAGAGAATCAACGGAGGACGCGCGAAGCGCCTGCGAATTGATCTTATTTGCCATAATGCGGTAATAGATCGCCATGGCGCCCTTGACAAGCATGGTCAGAAGCATGACGATAATGGAAACCGTGCTGAATTCGGCGCCTCCCTCGCCGGCGAAAAGCTCACCGACGGAATCACGGAGCAGTTCAACGCCGAGGACCGTAATGATCACGGAGATGAAAAGGCCGCACAGATATTCCACTCTCGCATAGCCGTAGGGGTGGTCACGGTCAGCAGGCTTTCCCGCAAGATTGTATCCCACGAAAACGAAAACGGAGGAGCCTGCATCGGAAAGGTTGTTCACGGCATCGGCGATAACGGAAACGCCGCCCGTTGCGATACCTATGATGACCTTGACCGCAAAAAGAATAATATTTGCAACAATACCGACGATACCGGCTGTCTTGCCTGTGCCGAGACGTTCGTCATTCATTTGTAATGATACCTTCCTTAACATATTGAATTCTATTGCGAATGTAATACGATTATACATTAATATAAACAATTTGTCAACATGTACAAATTAGTGTTTGCGGGGAAGCCCCCGCGGGCGGGAGACGCTTCGCTGCTGAATCGTTTTTACGCTTATAGACGGATATTTCTTGCAAACGGAACGAAACGGGAGCGTAACACGCCCCGTTTCTGTATGCAGACGAACGCTCCACACACACGCCCACCGGGCGTGTCATTGCGAGCGAAGCGTGGCAATCTCTGCTAATGCTCTGATGGCACCTCTATC
>JAZUGU010000067.1:0-13514 GCA_045641325.1 Candidatus Avispirillum sp. | reverse complement strand
ACGAGAACGGTCTGGTACGCAGCCGTGCGCTCTATCTGACCGACAAGCAGGAATCGGAGCTGCTCGGATCCATAAGCCGCAACGAGGACTACATCGCGGCATACATGGATCTGCCCGATGCCATCGAGGGCACTCTCGATGTCTCGTGTGAGATCGCTCCCTCCTATGAAGACGAGATAATCGACACCTTCAGAAAAGAAGTGGATGCTCTGGGCTTTGAGAAATGGTACACCATCTGCACCGAGGGTTATGAAAATTACGACGCCGAAATGATCAATCTCCGGTACTATCCCGAGGGATATACCAATGCGATCGTTGACGTGACGCTCAGTTCCGAGGTGTTCCCCGAGACCTTCGGCACGGTGCTCGAGGCAAATCATGCCGTCACCGACAAGGATGAGATCCTCCGCGCCGCAGAGGTCCTCGGCGACAGCGAAATGCAGGATTATATCGACTTCGCGAACGTGAACGTTATCGTCACCTATGGCGGCAAACGCTACGACTATTACTTCGGCTCCTTTGAGGACAGCTGTGCCGATGACGATGCTGTTATCCTCGATCTTATCAGTAATGCGGCAAAGAGCGAAAAAGTTCCGGAAGAGGACAGACACATGTATCTGGAATTTGCTCTTGACTACCGCGACAAAAACGGAGACAGCCGTGTGAACAATACTTTGAGCGGTATGTATTATCTGCCTCTGCCTGACCGATTCAATCCCGCAAACTACCCCTGCCTTAATGAAGAGACAGGCGAATACGCACGCTGACGGGTAAGCCCCCGCAGGCGTGAGACACTTCGTTTCTGTATGTAGGCGAACGGTTTCGCATAAGACGGCTTCTCCGCCTCTTAAAATTCCACACTCCACACTCCGCATTCCCCGCAGACCGTAAATCCCCAAAATGTATTGACTGCGGCTTTGTAATAAGGTACAATTAAGAAAAAGCCCGTGAGGTGATCTTATGTATACTTACAAAGCCGCGAAATACACCCTTGAGGTCAATGAAAACATCGTTTCCGTCATTATTGACGGTACGGCGTTCGCACGCCTGAACGTGAGCTCCGGCGTGGATGCTCTGGGCGATGATTTTCAGCCGATCAAAGACTTTGACCGTGACGTGCCCGTCCTTTCCGACGTGAAAGAGGACGGGTATGTCACGACTTTTTTATGGAAAACGGCAAGCGCTCTTTGGGAGGAAAAGACCTATAAGATCGTCTGCGATCCCCTGCGCTTTACCTATTCCGTGACCGTTAAAGGAAAAGGAAAGGTGGATGCCGTTAACTACTTCAACGGCGCGGTGGGCGACAGATGCGAGCCCTCCTACTACGAATTCCAGGACGGCTTCTTCCCCTGCGTTTCCCTCTACAACAAGGAAGATCCCTATTTCAAGACGAGCGTGGGATGCCACCGCTGGTCGGTATATGACGTGCCTCCCATGTTCTGCTACGCTTTCCGCTGTGAGGGCCTCTCCCGCAGACTGGCGCTGGGCCTTGTTGCAGAGCGGGGCGAGCACAATTTCCATTCCTTTGATTTCAACGTGGGCGGAGGCTTCTTTTTCTCCACCGATCAGCACGGCCACACGAAAGTGGAAAATGAATGGTGCGCTCCCGCCATTATCGGATACGGTGCGGAGAACGAGTTCGACGCCTGCGAAAAATACTCGAAATACTACCTTTCCTCCGGCATCGCAAAAGAGAGAAAGGCCGCCGTTCCCCCGAAATTCTGGCACGGCCCCATGGCGTGCGGCTGGATAGAGCAGTTTGCCCGCACGGATATTCCCGACAGCTGTGTGGGGCGCTCCCGTGAGAGCCTCTACCGTGATTATCTCCACAAGATGCACACGGCAGGACTTTTCCCCCGCTGTCTCATAATCGACGACAAATGGCAGAGTAAGTATGCGACAGACGTTGCAGACCCCTGCCGCTGGCCCGACCTGCGCTCTTTCGTTGACGAACAGCACGCAAACGGCATCCACACCATGCTCTGGTTCAAGGTGTTCGATCCCGAGGGACTTGACTCCGGATTCATCGACGCCGACATGAGCGCCGGCGAGATCGACCCGCCCGCAAGAAAGATCGACCCCTCTCATCCCGATTTTCTGAAGGTGCTTGACGAGGCGATCCACCGCATATTCTCCTCCGACGAGGGCTGTTACGACTGCGACGGCATCAAGATCGACTACGCTTTCATGAATCCCGTGGGACGGAAATTCGAGACTTATTCCGGCAAATACGGCGTGGAGCTTCTCTATGACTACATGGAGCACATCTACACCGAGGCGAAGAAAATAAAGCCCTACGCCATCATAAACAGCTCCGCCTGCCATCCCTATTTCGCACACCTGGTTGACCAGGCAAGACTCCACGATTATGACGGCGGCAACCGTTTCTGCCGTGAGGATCTGGCTTTCCGCGCAAAGCTCTTCCGCATCGCATGCCCGCAGGCTCTCATCGACACGGACAACGGAGGCTACACCTCTCACCGCGACACCATGAGATGCATGCTTGAGCAGCCCGAGACGGGCGTGCCGGACATATACGGCATCTCGCCTCTCGGCAAATTCGCATTCAGCGACGAGGACCTTGCCGCCCTCTCGCAGGTGTGGCGTGAATATACCGACAGAATTGATTCCATGTATGAATGAACACAAATAGTCCGGAAAGACGCCCCCGGGTGTTCGGAACGGATAAGGAAATCATTAAAAATGACCGGGACCTGAGTTCCGGTCATTTTTTAAAAAAGAACACTTTACACCGATTTTACAATAGCAGGATAATGAATTTGAATTACTGATGATATAATGGAAAAAAATATAAGGAAAGGTCTGATTATATGATATTTTGCGTCGAAGATGATACCGGCATCCGCGATCTCATGCAATATACGCTTAATACTGCCGGATTCGAAACGCAGGGATTTTCCTGCGCCGAAGAACTGTATGAAGCTTTACGCAGCAATACTCCCGAACTGATCCTGCTTGATATCATGCTTCCCGGCGAGAACGGATTGTCGGTTCTGAAAAAGCTTCGTGCACAAAGCCATACTTCCGATATCCCCGTCATTATGGCAACGGCAAAGGGTACAGAGTATGATAAGATAATCGGCCTTGATTCGGGAGCCGACGATTATCTGGCAAAGCCGTTCGGAATGATGGAGCTTATCAGCCGTGTCAAAGCCGTGCTTCGCCGGGCTGCGCCGAAAAGCTCCGCAGATATTTTGCGTGTCGGGAATCTCGTTCTGAACAGAGACACCCACACAGTGCTTGCCGACGGAAACAAAATCGTGCTTACGTTGAAGGAATACGAGCTTCTTTCAACGTTTATGAGCAATATCGGATATGTTTTTTCCCGCGAGCAGCTCCTTCGCAGTGTATGGGGCGCGGATTTCGCAGGAGAAACCCGCACCGTTGACGTTCACATCGGAACACTTCGTACAAAGCTCGGCTCCTGCGGCGATTATATCCGGACCATCCGTGGAGTCGGTTATAAAATGGAGGAAGAAAAATGAAGAAAGGTATATTCAGATCGATCTGCATCGCGGCAGGCGCCGTTTTTCTTGCCACAATGGTCATTATTTTAGGCGCGCTGTATGAGTACTTCTCAAGCACCCAGCAAAATCAGCTGAAAGCGCAGACCACTCTTGCGGCACATGGCGTCGAGCACGAAGGACTTGCCTATTTCGACGATTATTCCGCCGACAATCCCCGTATCACCTGGATATCAGAAAACGGAAGCGTACTGTATGACAGTGAATCGAACGTCGACAGCATGGAAAATCATTCGGACCGTGAGGAGGTCAAGCAGGCCTTCAAAAACGGCTACGGCGAAAGCGCACGTTATTCCTCCACGCTGACTCAGCGCCAGATCTACTGCGCGAAGCTGCTTTCCGACGGGACCGTGATCCGTCTTTCAAATTCGCATCTGACGATCCCTTCGCTTGTTCTGATCATGATACAGCCGATCATTCTCGTGATAATCATTGCCTTTATCATAGCATTCGTGCTCGCGGCAAAGCTGTCGAAAAAGATCGTTGAGCCGCTGAACAAACTGAATCTTGACGAGCCGCACGAGAACGAGGGCTACGAAGAGCTGAATCCCCTGCTTGACCGTATAAGCAATCAGCAGATGCAGCTGAAAAGGCAGTCGTCCGAATTACGGCGCAAGCAGGAGGAATTTGTCGCCGCAACTGCCAATATGAACGAAGGTCTTGTCCTTCTGAATGAAAGCGGAATAATTCTCAGCATCAATAAAACTGCCACCAATCTTCTTTCCGTCAGCAGCTACTGTATGGGCAAGGATATTCTCCTTCTGAACCACTCGCTCGAATTGCAGGAGCTTCTCCGCAAAGCGAAAAACGGAGAGCACTCCGATATGACGATGAACATATCCGGTCTGGACTATCAGGTCAACGCCAGTCCCGTGATCACCGACAATTCCGTGACCGGCATCGTGATGCTGATCTTCGACGTGACCGAAAAAGAGAAATCCGAGAAAATGCGCCGTGAATTCACCGCAAACGTATCGCACGAGCTGAAAACTCCGCTTCAATCCATTTCCGGATATGCGGAGCTTCTGAAAAACGGCATGGTCAAAGAAACCGACACGGGACGTTTTTATGAAAACATTTATTCGGAATCGCAGCGGATGATCGCTCTCGTTGAAGACATTATCGGTCTGTCCAGGCTTGATGAAGGATCCATTGAAGACAAGCGGGAAGAGATCGATCTGTTTGAGCTTGCCAAAGAAACCGTGCGTATACTGACCCCCTCCGCCAATGCGAAGAACGTGTCCCTGACGGTTTCGGGGGACAGCGCCGTGATGGTAGGTGTTCCCGAACTTCTTAACAGCACCGTGTACAATCTGACCGATAACGCCATCAAGTATAACCGTGAAAACGGTTCGGTGAGCGTTAAGGTCGAAAAGAGCGGGGATGATATCCTGCTGTCTGTCAGCGACACCGGCATCGGCATTCCCGACGAGGACAGAGAACGGATATTCGAGCGTTTTTACCGTGTGGACAAGAGCCATTCGAAATCCATGGGCGGAACGGGGCTCGGCTTATCCATCGTTAAGCACGCCGCAAAGATCCACAACGCAAAAATCGAGTTGAACAGCGTTATCGACGGCGGGACCACGGTGACCGTGATCTTCCCCGGATCTGAAGCTTTGAAATAACATACGAAGAGACAAAAAGGGCGTTGTTCATTGCCGATATCGGACAATCAAAATATAGGCAGGTACATTTATGAGTATTGTAAATATAATTCAGCTGCTGTGCGGAGTATCCCTGTTTCTGTTCGGCATGAATCTGATGGGAAGCGGGCTGATGAAGGTTTCCGGCGAGAAGCTTGAGATGGTATTATATAAACTGACGAGCAACCCGCTGAAGGGAGTTTTGCTCGGCACCGGCGTTACAGCGGTTATACAAAGCTCCTCGGCAACATCAGTTATGGTCGTCGGCTTTGTCAATTCCGGGATGATGAAAGTCAAACAGGCGATCGGAATCATCATGGGAGCCATTATCGGCACAAGCATTACCGGCTGGGTCATCTGCCTTTCGTCGGTAAGCGGAAGCGGTATTTTTGAGATCATCTCAACAGATACCCTGACGGCACTCATGGCGGTGGTGGGAATCATTCTTCTGATGTTTACAAAAAGAGAAAAGAACCACCATATCGCATTCATTCTTCTCGGCTTTGCCGTTCTGATGTTCGGTATTTCCGCAATGACCGAAGCAGTATATCCCCTCCGGGAAAGCAAGGCGTTTATTGATATGCTGACCGGATTCTCCAATCCCCTGGCGGGCATACTTATCGGAATGCTCTTTACATGTCTTATACAAAGCGCTTCGGCGGCAGTCGGTATCCTGCAGACGCTCGCCGTGACCGGAGCCGTCAGCTTTCATCTGGCGCTGCCCGTCATCATGGGCATTGCGATCGGCGCCTCTGTCCCGGTGCTTCTTTCCGCACTGGGTGCAAATGCGAACGGAAAACGGACCGCTTTGATCTACCTCATTGTCGACGCACTCGGAGCATTACTCTTCGGTATCCTCTTTTATTCAGCCAATGCTGTATTCCGTTTTGAAATAATGGACCGCACGATGAATATGATGAGCGTGGCTCTGCTGAATACTGTTTTCAGAGCAATCATCGTCCTGCTGCTTTTCCCGTTGATCGGTCTGATCGAAAAGTTCGTGAATACCATCGTAAAGGAAAAGCAGGAAAACATTGCCGAGCTGAGAGATGCAGACCGCCTGGAAGAAAGGTTCTTAAACCATCCCGCAATAGCGATCGAGCAGGTAAAAGCGGCGATCCACTCTATGGCGGGACTTGCTTTCGACAGTATCCGGGAGGCTGTAAAGCTTTATGATTCATTTACCGATGCCGGCTTCAAGCGGGTCTACGATCTGGAAGAAATCGTAGATACTTACGAGGACAGGGTCGGCAACTATCTTGTCAGAATCATGAAAATCGAGCTCGACGGCGACCAGAACAAAACAGTCGGCATGTTTCTCCGCTCCGTAAGTGATTTTGAAAGGCTCGGAGACCACGCAAAAAATCTTGCCGAATCGGCAAAAGAAATTCACGCAAAGAAAATTACTTTTTCCCCGGAGGCCGAAAAAGAAATGCGGAATCTGTTTGCGGCTATCACGGAGATCCTCGATAATACCCAAAGGGCCTTTGTCAGCGATGACACAGATGCTTCTTACAAAATCGCACCCCTTGAAGAGCTTATCGACAATCTCTGCGCAGACTATAAGCAGAATCACATTGAACGAGTGAAAAGCGGTGTCTGTCAATACAGTCACGGATATGTTTTCAACGATATGCTGACAGATCTTGAAAGAGTCGGCGATCATTGCTCAAATCTCGGTCTTGCCATACGTATCAATCACGGAGAGATGAGTGATAAGCACGGAACGATAACGAAGCAGGAGATTGAAAAAACGCACGGCTTTGAAGCATTCTACGGCGAATATGCGAAAAAATACACGATCGGGCAATAATAAGAGAACAGAAAGAAGGATGATCTCATGAACAGTTACAGATTTGACGGAAGAAGAAAATTCAACGTTCGCAGCTTTGAATGCGCCGACAAGGGAGAATTCTCCGAGCGGCATGAGGCGATCGGTGAATTCATCGGAAACCTTGAAAAGATCAACGAATATCAGCAAAAGCTGTTTGCAGAACAGAAGGAAGGCATCATTTTTATCTTCCAGGCGATGGATGCAGCCGGAAAAGACGGCGCTGTCCGCTCAGTCCTCAGCTGCCTCAGCCCGCAGGGCGTTTCGGAACACAGCTTCAAGGTGCCCAGCGCAGAAGAAAACCGCCACGATTATTTGTGGCGATTCTGGGATGCGATCCCTGAAAAAGGCTCTATCAGTATTTTCAACCGCAGCTATTACGAGGACGTTCTCGTTCAGAAGGTACACAGGCTCTACGAAAAGAATAAATACGCCGACCGTATCGACACGGACACCGTCATTGACAAACGCTACGAACAGATCCGCAATTTTGAAAAATACCTTTGGGAAAACAGCATCCGGGTGGTGAAGATATTCCTGAACGTCAGCCGTGATGAGCAGGCAAGACGTTTCATCTCCCGTATCGACACACCCAAGAAAAACTGGAAGTTCTCCTCCGGCGACATCGACGAGCGTGTGTATTGGGACGAGTATATGGAGGCGTACGAGACCTGCATCAACCGCACCGCAAGAAAGGATACCCCGTGGTACGTGGTTCCCGCCGACCACAAATGGTATGCAAGACTTGTCATTTCCCGTATCATATTGAACGAGCTTGAAAACATGGATCCCAAATGGCCCGTTCTCAATGATGAGGAAAAAGAAAAGCTGAAGGCATACCGTGATATCCTCGCAGCCGAGGTCGAACCGAATGAGGTTGACGAGGAAGACGACGGCAAGAAGCTGAAGCCCTCCGATACTGCTGTCGGTATCGCATTGAAGAACGACCGTCAGGCTCTTTCGGAAAAGAAATTCCGCAAGCTTCTGAAAAAGAGTGTTTTTGAAAACTTCAGCGACCGTTTCGGTGTCAGCGAACAGACTCAGGAGCAGCTCGGAAAGATCTATCTTGATATCGAGGAAGCCGAAGCAAAGGCGGAAGCGGACTCGCTGGCGGAAATCAAAGCCGTTTACAAAGAGAAAAAGGACGCTGTGGAAGCGGGGCTGAAAGGTTTCGGAAAAGAGGCAAGAAAACTCGTTGAGCGCTACAAAAAAGCTTCCCGTGCTCAGATCGGCATGTTTGTGGAAGAAGTCAATCTGAGCTACATTCAGTATGAGGAAGAGCTCAAACAGATCATGATCGAATATGAAATTGCCGTCGGTACGGAAGGTGTTGCCGCCGAAGATGCTTTGACAGATTACGAAAACAAGCTTCGCTCCGCCTTTGAAGCACACAACAGCGCTGCTGCGGAAAACAAAGAAAACACCATAGCCGGACTTTGCGAAATTGCCGGCAAATATACGCAGATCGGCACGGCATTCCGCAAAGCCGAAGAAAGCTCGGAGGGATCCGATGCAGATCCCGACACGGCAGAAGAAGCGGCGGCTGTTCCCGAAGAATCCTTTGAAGCGGAAGAATGCACGGAAAATAATATCTGAAAGACCGCAAATCCGGGCATTACACACCCCCGTTCAATATGTGCGGGCAAAGTGAAGATATAATAAAATGACCGAAACACAGGTTTCGGTCATTTTTCATTGGATATCCGGAAAAATCCCAAAGTGAAGCCCCGTATTGGGAACGGCTTTTTCTTCACAGATTAAGGAAGTTCAGAATTCTTGAGAGGAAAAGAAGTCCTCCCCAGCCGGCAAACCAGATTACTGCCGCTCCTCCTAAAGTCAGCGCCGTGTTAATGATCTTCGTCTTCATAATATTACTTGTCCTTTCTGCGGGCTTTCCGCTGTTTACGGTCTTATTATACGAAGACATCTGTCCCAAAAACGGCACTTTTACAGCTTGTTTTTAAAAAAATAATGCATTTCTGTACCTTTTTAGGTACACTTCCGCTTTACAAACGGAGAAAAATGTGATATGATGATAAAAACGGGAGGTACGATATGGCAAAACAATTTGACGAAAAGCTGAAGATCCTTTATATTCTGAAGATACTGACCGAGGAAACGGATGCCGACCACAAGCTGACCACCACGGAGCTTATCGACAAGCTCTCCGGATACGGCATCACGGCGGAGCGCAAGTCGATCTACCGGGATCTTGACACCCTTGCCGCTTTCGGCTACAACATTTTCCGCGATCACGGCGGATGCTGTCTTTACAGCAGGACCTTTGAGCTGGCGGAGCTGAAGCTTCTGGTGGATGCGGTGCAGGCATCCAAGTTCATCACCCAGAAAAAAAGCAGCGATATCATCAAAAAGCTCTCCGCCATGGCGAGCCGCCACGATGCCTCTGAGCTTCGCCGCGGCGTTTACGTTTCCGAGCGGCTGAAAAGCAGCGAAAATTCCGTTATATATACCATTGACGGACTCCATTCCGCCATCAATTCCAATCACATGGTGACTTTCAAGTATCTGGAATGGACACCCGACAAGAAAAAACGTCCCCGCCACGGCGGGAAGATATACAGCGTCAGCCCGTGGGGGCTTCTGTGGGACGACGAGAACTACTATCTCCTGGCATTCGACAGCGATTTCGGAGGGATAAAGCACTACCGTGTCGATAAGATATCCGCTCTCCGGGAGACGGACGATCCCCGGCAGGGCTATGAGAACTACTCCCGCCTTGATCCGGGAGCTTATTCGAAAAAAGTATTCGGTATGTTCAACGGCGAGGACGACACCGTGGTGGTGGAATTCCCCGAATCGCTCTGCGGCGTCATATTCGACCGTTTCGGCACGGACATGACCGTGTTCCCCGTGAAGCCGGGCGTTTATTCAACTGCGCTGCAGGTGAAGGTCAGCGACAATTTCCTCGCATGGATAATACAGTTCGGCGGAAAAATAAAGATCACCTCGCCCGCAAGGGTGCGCGACAGGATGCTGAGCCTTATCGAAAGCGTTAAGGAGTGTTACAAATGAGAATAACGACTCTTTGCTATATAACCCACGGCGGAAAAACGCTGATGCTCCACCGTACGAAAAAGGAAAGCGATGAGAACGCCGGAAAATGGATCGGCATCGGCGGTCACCTTGAAGAGGGCGAAAGCCCGGAGGACTGCCTTGTCCGTGAGGTAAGAGAGGAAACGGGGCTCACCCTCACCTCGTTTTCGTTCCGCGGGCTGGTCACCTTCGTTTCCGACGAATGGGGCACGGAATATATGTGCCTTTTCTCGGGCGTGAGCGACACGGAGGAGATCACCGATTGCTCCGAGGGCGAGCTCCGCTGGATAGAAACGGAAAAGCTGGGAGAGCTTCCCATGTGGGAGGGAGACAGAGTGTTCTTCGATCTGATGAAAACAAGGCGGGATTTCTTCTCATTAAAGCTCCGGTATGAGGGAGAAAAGCTGGCGGAATGCTCCGTTGACGGAAAGGCTCTGCCGCTTTCGTAAAAAAGTCAAAAAAACTCTTGACAAGCCGATATTGATGTGATAATATATATAGGCTCTCAAGAGTAATGCGCCCGTAGCTCAGTGGATAGAGTGCCCGGCTACGAACCGGTAGGTCGTGGGTTCGAATCCCCCCGGGCGCGCCAACAAAAAACACACTTTTGTCTACCAAAAGTGTGTTTTTTGTTTATCCAAGCCGCAGGCTTGGCATATCATCACGGCGTAGCCGTGTATATCATCCGCCGTATGGCGGTATCTCATCACGGCAACGCCGTGTATTGTTTTTCTGCGGCTTGATGATATGCAATTCCTCCGGAATTGATGATATACCGTCCTGCGGACGGATGATATACAAGGCTGCGCCTTGATTTTCGGTGAAAAAAGCCACCCTCACCGGTGGCTTTTTTCAATTAATTTTCTCTCAGCCCTCAACTGCGAAGAAGCAGCCGAGGATACTGTTGATATCCGAGCCGTATGCTCCGATGGAAATGTTCGCAAAGCGGGTGCCGCGCTTTATGGTGATGACGTATTCATCAAACTGCGTGCCGTTCATATCTGCGCTCACCTTGATCGCCCAATGCGTTCCGCCGGCAAATTCTATTTCCTCGGTGGATACGGTCACGTCGGCAAGGCCGATGCTTTCAAGAGTTTCCTTCAGATTATCCTGCTGGGACTTGAGATACGTTTCATCGGTATATCCCAGTGCAAGCACGCCGGGGTTCTCAATATTGATATTGATGCTCTCAAGGCCGCCGTTCTTCGATGCGGACAGCTCATACAGAATATCGGCGTTGGCGATGGCCTCCTTCATTTCCTCTCCCACCAGCTCACCGGTGAGCTCGTTCATGGCAAGGATCTCTTCCTCGGTGGCAAACGTCCACTCCTCATCCAGAGTGCATCCGAATCCGAAATATTCGTTCTTATAAGTTCCGCCCTCGGCCAGGTTAATTTCATAGTCTTCTTCGGCTTCCGTGGTATCCTCGGCTTCGGTAGTAACCTCTTCGGTAGTGTTTTCCTCGATGGTACCCTTTACGTCATCGTCCGACGATGATGCTCCGCAGGAGCAAAGGCCGAAAAGAAGGGACACGAGAAGGAGCATTGCAAGTATTTTCTTCATTTCTTTTTCTCCGTTCAATTATATAAAAAGGCGGAGATATCTCCGCCTTTTTGTTTCAGTAATTCAATCAGATAACACCGAGGATCATCTTCTTCAGGATGTTATAGTCGGTGGCATTGATCTTGCCGTCGCCGTCAACGTCGCCTGCGGGGATGAAATCGGTGATACCGAGGATGCAGCGCTTCATGATGTTTGCATCGTTCGCGTTGATCTTGCCGTCGCCGTCAAGGTCACCGGGGATGAAGTTCTGTTCCTTTACGGTGGGCTCTGCGAAGAGAATGTCCACGGGAAGGATCGCGTCTTCGCTTACGCCGTAAGTGCTGTCATTGTCAACGGTGAGTGCCAGGCCGTAGTCCTCGCTCTCCTTGAGAACGTTGAATACAACGGTCACAACGGTGCCGTTAGCCTTGATATTGCCGTAGCTGTTCTCGTCAAAGTAGAAGATGAGGGGGTTGTTCTCGGTGTTGACCTCGAACATGGAGCCGTTGTTTGCCTCACAGAAAACATCACCGTTGGTGATAGTATCGAGAGCAACAGCCTCTGCATCGTATGCGAGACCGAATACGAGGGTATTGATACCGGGGTTGTTCTTCAGATTGATCTTAAGAGTCAGCGTAGTGCCGTCAATGGTATACACACCGTCAAGATTTGCAGGGGTTACCGCAGATGCAAACACGGACATGGAGCCAACGAGCATTGCAAGGCACAGAACGAGTGCCATGATTTTTGTCTTTTTCATTAATATAGCCTCCGAGCATTTTGATACACAATGAGTATACCATACATATTTTGAAAATTCAACAGTATTTTTTCATTTTTTATCACTTTTTCCGGGAAAACACTTGGAAATCACCGCCGACATGAGCACGTCGGCTTTGTTTTCCAGTTCCCCCTCCACAACGCGGTCCAGAAGATATGCCAGGATCTCGCCCACGAGCGGGCCGGGTGAAACGCCCGTTTCAAGGATATCCTTTCCGCTGATCTTAAGATCGGATATCTTAACGCAGGCTTCCTCCTCTTTCAGTTTTTCGGCTATTTTCTTCTCCGCTTCGATCTTTTCAAGATCGGGGAGGCACATATCCGAATGAGCAAGGGCATCGGCCCGTCTTACCTCGAACAGGAGGAACGTTTCGTCAAAGCCGATCTTCGAGATATACCGCCGCATGGACTTTTCCGTGGGCTCCGGTCTTATATCGTGGTATCTGATGAGCCCGGTGACACGAGCCGTCGTTTCGTTATCCGCCTTCAGCCGGCGGAGTATCTCCCGCGCCAGCTCCGCGCTCTTCTCCGGGTGGCCGGGGAAATGGCGCCTGCCGCTTTCCTCCTCGGTATAAACGTACGGCTTGCCGATATCGTGCAGAAGCAGAGTCAGCCGCAGAGTCTCGTTTTCCGGGGACTGCTCCACGGTCCTTGCGATATGCTCGTACACGTCGTATATATGATACGGGCTTTTCTGGTCGAAGCCCACGCAGGGCTCCATCTCGGGAATGATGACGCACATCACGTCCGCAAAATCCAGAAGCACACGGAGGACGTTTTTGCCGCAGAGCATCTTTTTAAGCTCCGTATATATGCGCTCCGCCGAAATATTTTTCAAAAGCGGGGCGAGAGAATGCACCGCCTCTGCGGTCTTTTCCCCTATGCCAAAGCCCAGCACGGATGAAAAGCGGAGCGCTCTCATGATGCGGAGGGCATCCTCGCGGAATCTGGTTCCCGGATCGCCTACGGCGCGGATGAGTTTTTTCTCCGCATCCTCCATTCCGCCGAAAAGGTCGATGACGCCGTCTTTTTCCGAATACGCCATGGCGTTCACGGTGAAATCCCGGCGGGCGAGATCGTGGGAAAGCCTTTTATTATATACCACGCTGTCGGGAC
>JAZUGU010000066.1:0-3356 GCA_045641325.1 Candidatus Avispirillum sp. | reverse complement strand
GTGTCATTGCGAGGGAGGGCATCGCCCGACCGTGGCAATCTCTACAAACGGTTTAGTCCATCTAATATAGGTGCCATCAGAGCATTAGCAGAGATTGCCACGCTTCGCTCGCAATGACACGCCCGGTGGGCGTGTGGCGGGGGGCGTTCGTCTGCATACAGAAACGGGGCGTTTCACGCTCCCGTTTCGTTCGGCTTGATTTGTTCATCCGTCTGTCAGCGTTGAAACGCCTTAACAGCGAAGCGTCTCCCGCCCGCGGGGGCTTCCCCGCTAACTATAATTTAGCGGCTTTTTCGTGTCAAAAAATCTGTGCGTGATTTGTGGAAAATGTATAAATCGGATACATGAGGCAATAAATCGTTGCTTTTGAGTGACACATATGATATATTTATTATGAATATTTCTCACATAAGGAGAATGATATATGAAAATCTTGAAAAGAGCTCTGCAGATAATCGCAGTCCTTGCGCTGACTGCCGTGATCTGCGCAGGTGTTTTCTCCGCGGGAGCCACATCGGATGACCCTGCCGACAACTACGTGAAGCAGACGGCACCCAATGAGGACGCGAGCCTCAGTCTGTGGTTCGATTATTCCTTCCATAAGACGTTCACCTCCGATAAAACGTCCACCGGCAAGGATACTTTCTCGATCTACATGGCGAAAAACGAGATCGAGTCCGCACAGTTCGTGCTGTATTCCGATACCACCAAGACCGGAATGCAGGCTGAGGTCACCGATTTTACCGACGGGAACGGCAATACGATCCCTGCGGACATCTACTACGAGATGTACGTGACCACCTCGAACGTGAACCTGCAGACTACCTGGGGCACGAACCAGATAATCCGCGAGGGCGAAACTCCCGATCCCGTCATGGACATCGAGAGACTGGGCACAAAGTCCAAAGCACCCTCCTTCCAGCTGAACGGCGGCAAATCCCAGGCATTCCTCATCCGGGTGAAGTCGGCGGAGGATACCCCTGCCGGATGGTATTCCGCACAGCTGAACATAAAGGATGCGAACAATAACATCGTAAAGACCGCAACGGTTTACTGCCACGTCTGGGATTTCGTCATCTCCGACGAGACCAGAATGCAGACCGCATTCTATCTGCACGGTTCTTTCCCCTATGGCGGCAACTATCAGGAGGCTTATGACTACATGCTTGAGAACCGTCTGTGCGCCATGGATATGCCTATCGTTGACAGCTCTCATCCCGAGCCCAACTCCAATAACCCCTACCTGACCAACCCCCGCGTGAATGCCGTAAGAATTACGAGGCAGGGCGGCGGTGCTTCCGGCGGCGGTTATATGGACCTCTATAACTGGCAGGAATATCCCTCAATTTATAACGAGCTTTCCTCCTCCCCCAACTGGGAGCAGTTCAAAGATAAGCTTTATTTCTACATGGTTGATGAGCCCCTGCCTTATCCGCTGGTATCCACCAGCCGTCAGACCGTTGACGATGTGAAGAGCTACTACAATATAATAGAGCATTACTGGGGCGACGACGTGCGCTTCCTGGTTACCCCCTGCGAGGACTTCCCCTATTCCGAAAGAGCGGATTACTATACCAAGCCCATCACGCAGTATAAGCAGGAAGAGATAAAGGACGCCGACCAGGAAATGATCGACTCCAATGCGATCCAGCTCTTCTGCCCCAGGATCTATGCGTTCACACCCTATTCCGAGCTCCAGACCTACGGCAGGATCCTCGCCCGCGAAAGCATTGACCCGATCCGCGGTGAGTCCATCGAGGGCTACAGCGGATGCTACGGCACGGTCGGCTCTGCCGCTCTCGGCAACTACGACTGGAACGCAGTATACGGCGATACCTTCGACAGATATATGTCCCATATCATAAGCGAGAATCAGAAGGGTACGTACGGCGCCGACTACGAGCTGTGGATGTATTCCGCAGGTATGAACAAGAGCTATACCTACGCGAACCACGTTATCGAGAACACCGGTCTCCAGACCAAGCTTCTGTTCTGGCAGGCATACCAGAACGACGTTACCGGTTATCTCTACTACGGCACCAACAACTGGACCGAGGCATCGACACCCGAATTTGACAAGACCGTCACCGGCTCCAAGACCGGCAACTGGCCTGTCAACAAGTACACCATCTCCCCCGGCGGCGTAACGAAATATATTTACGGCAACGGCGTTCTCTTGTACGGAAAGAACAGCGCGAAGACCACGTCCGAGGGAACCATCGGCTCCGTCCGTGTTGAGATCCTCCGTGACAGCGTTGAGGAATATCAGATGCTCTCAATGCTGGGCGATCTCAAGGGAAAAGACCGCGCAAAGGAGATCGTTTCCCAAGTCTCCACCAACGTTGTAAGATACCTGTCCCTGTCCGGATTTGACCGCAGCGCATGGTCTTCTTCCATGAGCGACGACGATATCATGGAGACCGTCCGCCGCAGCCTGGGCGCAGAGCTTGAAGCGGCTGTCCTCGAGGGTGAATGCGATCACGCATGGGATGCGGGCGTTGTGACCAAGGCGGCTACCTGTACCGCAATGGGCACGAAGCTCTACACCTGTACCAAGTGCTTTGCTGAGAAGACAGATTACATCCCCACTCTCCATGAGCAGAACGAGTGCTTCACGGCTGTATCCGGAACTGCCGCTACCTGCACCACCAACGGCTCCGTTGTATATGAGTGCACGATCTGCGGATTTAAGAAGACCGTCAAGGAACTCAATTTCCACGATGACAACCTGAGACACAGAGAATATGAGTCCAAGGGTGCCAACGGTCACGCAGAATATTGCGACGTATGCGGACAGATAGTCAGCACCCTGTCTACTCATACCATGTTCAACAGAAAGCAGGCGGCGACCTGCGAAGAGGACGGCTGGGTAAGAAGCGTATGCCGCGAATGCGGTTACTACACCGAGTCTTCCTCCACTCCCGCCACCGGCCACAACTACGTTGACGGCGTTTGCACGAACTGCGGCGAGCCCGATCCCTCGGCGCAGACTATTCCCGGCGACCTTGACGGAGACGGCAAGGTGACCGCCAAGGACATAAACCTCATCAAGAAGATGATGACGGGTACTATCGCATATCTGGATGCCGCAGACCTTAACGGCGACAACAAGCTCACCGTCGCCGACGTCAACGCACTCAAGAAGATAGTTACAGGTTCATAATAACGGCAATATCAAAAGCCCTCTCACGGGGGCTTTTAATTTATAAGGAGAATGGTAAATTATAGTTTACCGAGCTGTTTTAAAAAAGTTTTCGCCCCCCTTTCCCAAAAGGCGGCGGGCGTGGGCAGAGCCCACATTACCGGCACTCTTTTTGCCAAGCTTTTTCTCGTGCCTGTATAGGCGAGAAAAAGCG
>JAZUGU010000065.1:0-2897 GCA_045641325.1 Candidatus Avispirillum sp. | reverse complement strand
ATAAGCTTTATCATGGGGTCCCAGCATTTTTCGTTGCCTGTGTATCCGGTGACGGATATCTGACGGAGTATGCAGTCCAGCACGGGAAGCCCGATTTTTTCGTTTTTGTCGGGGATGCCGTAGAGGATAACGTTGCCGCCGCTTTTCACACACTCGAATGCAGCAGCGACGGTGCGCTCAGAGCCTAATGCATCAATGCAGAAATCCGCACCCATGCCGCCGGTCAATGCCATTATCTGTTCTTTGACCGGGCCGAGCCTCGTGTCGATAATTTCGCCGCCGTGGGATCTCACGATCTGTGCCTTCGTGTCGTTGCGGACGGTGCAGTACACCTTCTCTGCGCCGAGAGCTTTAGCTCCCTGCACGAACGACAGCCCGGCGATGCCGGAGCCCTGCACCAGTACGGTGTGGCCTTTTCCCACTCCCGCCTGCATAAGCGCACCGAAGGGGCAGGCAACTGCCTCCATGATCGCGCCCTCATCGTAAGAAATGTTATCGGGGATAAAGCGCACGCATCCCTCGGGAACTACGGTGAACTGGGCATCTCCTCCGTTGTAGGGAGGATAGCCGATCTCACCGGCGGAGCACAGATGCTTTCTGCCGGTTTTGCAGAATTCGCATTCGCCGCATCCCACGTAGGTCTCAACGACGACACGCCGTCCGAGGATGGCGGGATCGCATCCTTCACCCAGCTCCACGATGTCTCCGCAGACCTCGTGACCGAGGATGTGAGGCGGTACTGCGCCGTCAAACGAGCCCTCAATGAGAGCCACCTCCGTGGCGCAAAGCCCTACTGCCATGACCTTTATTTTCACCCATCCGGGCTTGACCTCCGGCTCGGGCACGTCACAGTATTCGATTTTTTCTATGTCCTTCCAGACTATGGCTTTCATGTCAGTTCCTCATTGTGTCAAGCTCTGCGGCGATCTTTTCGCACAGGGCTTTTTCTTTTTCGGTAAAGGGTTCTTTTATATCCATGCCCGCCGCCTTGGCGAGAAGCTTGTATCCCATGGGGAAGGTCTCGGAATCCGCGAGGCGGATTATGGGGAGTATCTTTCTCTGCGCCGATACCGCCGCATCGAAATCGCGGGCGTCAAACGCCGCATAAATATCGGCGATCTCGTCGGGGAGCGAAGCGGCAAGGGCCGTCATACTGCCCGCACATCCCGCACAGAGAGCGGGGAAGAGGCAGTCGTCCGTGCCCGTATAAACTCTGAAATCGTCTCTCTCTCTCTTTGCGATATCGCAGAGATGGGAAATGCGCTTTAAGTTTGCGGATGAATCCTTTATCGCCGTGATCTGCGGGATCTTCAAGAGTTCACGGTAAGTGGGGATTTCAATTCCCGTGGTGAAAAAGGGAACGTGATAAGCGATGATGGGCATGTCGCCCGCGCCCTCTGCGACCGCACGGTAAAAATCGAGAACGGCACTCTGCTCGAGCCCGTAATAGTAGGGCGGGCAGACGATCGCCGCATCGTATCCGTACTCTCCCGCTTTTTCAACGGTTTCAAGAACGCCTGCAACGGATGCTTCGCAAGCACCTGCGATAAGCACTTTTCTGCCTGCGTTCACTTTTGCCACCGTATCAAGAACTGCGAGACGGTCTGCGGGGGACATCTTCACGAAATCTCCCGTGGAGGCGCAGGGAAGGATCGCATCCGTGCGGGACTCTGCAAGCATTTCCGTCTGCTTTGCTATTTCGTCAAGATCGGGCTTTACGCCGCAGATAAACGGCGTGACCGTCACGCCGACGGAACGGAATTCTTTCAGCTTCATACGTCCACCCTATATCTTTCCATTGCCTCGGGAACGACGGCGATACCCATGCCGGGCTCCTGCGGGATGTGAACGTATCCCTCGTCGTCGATCTTAAAGAGGGGAGTGGTCAGCTCCTGACGGAGCAGGGTATCCTGCTCGCAGAATTCCTCATACCATGCGTTCGGCAGGGTGGAAATATACTGGAGCGTTGCCGCCATGAGGATGTTGGTCTTGAACGCGTGGGGAACGACCATGGCGTTGTATTCCTCGGCAAGGTCGATGAGCTTTCTTGCAATGGTAAGTCCGCCGCAGCGGGAAAGATCGGGCTGAACGATGTCGATGCATCCACGCTCGAGAAGCTCTCTGTATTCCCACAGAGTGCCCACCTCTTCGCCGCCGGAAATATGTACGTCGGTGACGGCGTTGAGCCTTGCGTATCCGTTCAGATTGTCGGGATGGAAGGGCTCTTCCACCCAGAAAACGTTGTAATCTTCAAATGCCTTGACGGCTCTCATTGCGCCCTTCACGTCCGTCCATCTCATGCCGATGTCTATCATCAGCTGCTTGTCGGGACCCAGTGCCTCACGGCACCATTTGACAAGCTGAATATCCTTTTCAAAGGACTCTCCCAGAGCGCCCCAACCCAGCTTCATGCCCTGATATCCCTTGTGCATGTGCTTTTCGACAAGCTCGTATATCTCTTTTTCGGTGCCGGGCATGAGCACACTGCAGTATGCCTGTATCTTGTCACGGTAAGTGCCGCCCAGAGCTTTTCCGGTGGGAACGCCGAATTTCTTGCCCACGATGTCCCAGAGGGCAAGGTCGATGCCGCTCATGGCGTGGATTGCGGCGCTTCTCCTGCCGTAGTAGAGGCTCTTTTCGTACATTTTGCGCCACAGCCTCTCAACGTCAAGAGGATCTTCTCCGATGAGGACCTCGCGCAGTCCCATGCATGCCATGTGGGAAGCGGGCGTTTCAACGACAGCCTTGACAACGTATGGGGAGGAGTCCACCTCACCGACACCGGTGATGCCCTCGTCCGTATCAACGAAGATGACCACGGTATCCTGGCTTCCGTCGCCTATCATTTCGATTGTGGGCTGCTTTAAGATAACGCAGCGAACGTCTGTGATTTTCAT
>JAZUGU010000064.1:0-9416 GCA_045641325.1 Candidatus Avispirillum sp. | reverse complement strand
TCTTAAAATATTATTCTTATTCCTCTTTCCGGTTTTTGCTCTCTTTGCATTTGTGACTTTTGCCGCCCATTGGCGGCAAAAGTCACAAATGGGGCTTGAAAACAGCATACTTGCGCCAGGCAGTTACTTCGTTTTCAAGTGTTCAGCGGTGAAAAAATCCCTAAGTGGAGCCCCGTAAAAGCCCTGCTTTTTTCATATTATAATAAATTGTTCACAAATACTTCAAAGAAAACCGTAGACAAACAGAAAAAAAAGATTTACAATAAATGGGTATGTTTTGAAAAGAAAGGAAATATTATGATCAAAAAATTAGCGTCATGTGTCAGGGAATATAAAGGCATATCGATTATGACGCTCATTTTCATGGTTTTGGAAGCGGTGATCGAAACGTTTATCCCCTATATCACCGCTACATATCTCATTAACGAGATACAGCAAAACGGCGAAAAGCTTGAGATGGGCAATATTATCAAAGTCGGTATTATCCTTGTTATTCTTGCTATGTGCTCGCTGGCATGCGGCGGCGCGGCAGGCCTGACATCGGCTAAAGCGTCCGCAGGCTTTGCCAGAAATCTTCGGCACGACATTTTCGGGAAGATCCAGACCTTCTCGTTCTCCAACATCGATAAATTCTCCACCGCTTCTCTCGTCACCAGAATGACTACCGACGTCAACAACGTCCAGATGTCCTTCATGATGCTCATAAGAACCGCGGTCAGAGCGCCCCTCATGCTCATATTCTCCGTCGTCATGGCGGCTTACATGGGCGGCTGGCTCTCCCTCACCTTCGCTTTCGTGATCCCGGTGCTGGCATTCGGCCTTATCCTGGTCGCCAAAAATGCGATGCCCGCGTTCCACAGAGTGTTCAAGAAATACGATAAGCTCAACGAGTCCGTTGAGGAAAACGTCCGCGCCATGAGAGTGGTCAAGGGCTTTGCAAGAGAGCCCTTCGAGAAAGAAAAATTCGGAAAGGCCGCAGACGATATCTGCCGCGACTTTACCAAGGCAGAGAGAATAGTCTCTCTCAACACGCCGATAATGAACTTCTGCATGTACTTCAACATGGCGTTCATCCTCGGCGTCGGCGCATACCTTGCCATCAACAAGGTCGGCGGCATCAACATCGGTCAGATCTCCGCCATGCTCACCTACGGCGTGCAGACTCTGATGTCTCTCATGATGCTCTCCATGATATTCGTTATGGTCACCCTCTCCGCGGAAAGCGCAAAGCGAATCTGCGAGGTGCTTGACGAAGAACCCGACATGAAGGAAAACGACGTCCGCATCGGCTCCGTCAAGGACGGCTCCGTTGATTTCGACTCCGTCAGCTTCAAGTATTCCGAGGGAGCGGAAAGATTCGCTCTCGAGAACATCGATCTCCACATAAAGAGCGGCATGACCGTCGGCATCATCGGCGGCACCGGCTCCAGTAAATCCACCCTCGTTCAGCTCATCCCGCGTCTTTACGATGCCACCGAAGGCTGCGTCCGCGTGGGCGGCGAGGACGTGCGTGACTACAACCTGAAAGCCCTGCGTGACGGCGTTTCCATGGTGCTCCAGAAGAACCTGCTCTTCTCCGGCACTATAAAGGAAAACCTCCGCTGGGGCAACGAAAGCGCAACCGACGAGGAGATCGTCGAGGCGTGCCGTCTCGCCCAGGCTGACGAATTTGTCCGCACCTTCCCCGACGGCTACGATTCCAAAATCGAGCAGGGCGGCTCCAACGTTTCCGGCGGACAGAAGCAGAGGCTCTGTATCGCGCGCGCACTGCTTAAAAAGCCGAAAATTCTTATCCTTGACGACTCGACCAGCGCGGTGGACATGAAAACGGATGCCCTTATCCGTGACGGCTTCAAAAAATTCATTCCCGAGACCACCAAGATCATTATTGCACAGCGTATCGCTTCCGTTGAGGACGCGGACATGATAGTAGTTCTCGACGGCGGCAGGATCAGCGACGTGGGCACTCACGAGGAGCTGCTCCGCACAAGCGAGATCTACCGCGAGGTTTACGAACAGCAGACGAATGGGGGTGACGACGAATGAGAAGCGACCATACCGTAAAAGAAAAAAGAGAAATGCCCAGAAAGATCGATTTTAAGCTTTTGGGCAGAGTCGTAAAGCAGCTCTTCAAATACTACCCCGTGATGATGCCCGTTTCCATCGTCTGCATCATCTTCTCCGCTCTCGTTTCCACCATCCCCGCGATATTCCTTGAAAAAGTCACCGCCGCCATAGACATATCCCTTAAAAGCGGCATCTCCTGGGCGGACGCCAAGGGCGATATCATCCCCAAGGTCATCCTGCTCATCGGATTCTACGTCCTCTCCATCATCTCCCTCACCCTTGAAACACAGCTCATGGCTGTTATCACCCAGGGATTTCTGGATAAGTTCAGAAAGACCATGTTCGACGGGATGCAGGATCTCCCCATAAGCTTCTTCGACACCCACAAGCACGGCGATATCATGAGCTACTACACCAACGATATCGACACTCTCCGCCAGCTGGTGGGCCAGTCCATCCCCACGCTTATCCGTGCCGGGATGATAGTTCTCAGCGTATTCTTCATCATGCTGTATTACAGCATCTGGCTCACCCTCATCCTGGTAGCGGGCGTTGTGATCATGATGCTCGTTTCCGGAAAGCTGGGCGGCGGCTCTGCCAAGTTCTTTATCAGAATGCAGGGCAGCGTGGCACGCCAGGAGGGCTTCGTTCAGGAAATGATGAACGGTCAGAAGGTCGTCAAGGTCTTCAACCGTGAGGAGCACACCGAAAAGGATTTCAACAAGATCAACGAGGAGCTGTGCGACGATAACTTCAAGGCTCACGCATACGCCAACATGCTGGGCCCCATCATCATGAACATCGGCAACATCATTTACGTTATCGTGGCGATAGTGGGATGCCTGCTTCTCATCTCCCAGAGAATGAACCTCAGCGTGCAGAACATTCTCGCCGGCGCGGCACTTCCCATGTCGGTGAGCATCATCGTTTCCTTCCTTTCCATGACAAAGCAGTTCACCGGAAACATAAACCAGGTTTCCCAGCAGATCAACTCCATCATCATGGCAATGGCGGGCGCATCCCGTATATACAGCCTTATCGACAGAGAGCCCGAGGCTGATGACGGTTACGTTACCCTTGTGAACGCAAAGACCGACGAGAACGGCAGCGTGACGGAGACTGACGAGCGCACCGGAAAATGGGCATGGAAGCATCCTCACGGTGACGGCACCGTGACCTACACTCCCCTGCAGGGCGACGTGCGCATGACCGAGGTCGACTTCTCCTACGTGGAGGACAAACAGGTCCTGTACGACGTTTCCGTGTACGCCGAGCCCGGACAGAAGGTGGCATTCGTCGGCGCGACAGGTGCCGGAAAGACCACCATCACCAACCTTATCAACAGATTCTACGATATCGCCGACGGCAAGATCCGCTACGACGGCATCAATATCAACAAAATAAAGAAAGCCGACCTGCGGCGTTCTCTGGGCATCGTGCTTCAGGACACCAACCTGTTCACGGGCACCGTTATGGATAACATCCGCTACGGCAGACTTGACGCCACCGACGAGGAATGCATCGAGGCGGCAAAGCTGGCGGGAGCTGACGACTTCATAACCCGTCTTCCCGGCGGCTATAACACCGAGCTTACCAACAACGGTGCGAACCTGAGCCAGGGCCAGCGCCAGCTGATCGCCATAGCCCGCGCCGCAGTAGCCGATCCGCCCGTAATGATACTGGACGAGGCGACCTCCTCCATAGATACCAGAACGGAAGCGATCGTCCAGCGCGGCATGGATAAGCTCATGGAGGGCAGAACGGTCTTCGTTATCGCCCACAGACTCTCCACCGTCATGAACTCCGACGTTATCATGGTCCTCGACCACGGCCGTATCATCGAAAGAGGCAACCACGAAAAACTCATCGAAGAACGCGGTACCTACTACCAGCTCTACACCGGCGCTTTCGAGCTCGAGTGACGAGTTTTTGCGGGGCTCCGCCCCTGCACCCCGGACACGGGGGCTCCTCGCCCCCGGACCCCATCGCCGCTTTTTGGAAAAAAGCGGGCAAAAACCTTTGGAAAAAAGAAAAAGACAAAGCGAGTGCACCAAATCTGCACTCGCTTTAATTTTTATAGCCTCACTCCCGGAAGGAGGCAATCTGGCGGCGAAGCCGCCTCTTAAAACTTACTCTTAAAACTTAAAACTAAAAAAGCACCCCATAAGGGGCGCTCACTTAGGGAGAGAGGCGCCGCTGATTGTTCGTTCTGAATACCGTCGGCGTAACAGCCTAAAGGCTGAAGTACGGCAGGTGTTCAGAACGGACAAAGGAAAGATATAATAAAATGACCGAAACCTGAGTTTCGGTCATTTTTTCATCAGATATTCGGAAATTTTCCCGCCGTTCTTGGATTTTAATACTTGTTTTTCTTTCCGGTCAGCGGTGAAAAAATCCCTAAGTGTGCGCTCCGTAAAGGGGTGCTTTTAATATTGCTTTTCTTATTTCAGAAGCTCTGCGATCTCGTCGCCGAAGTTGTCTTCCTTCTTCTCAAGGCCTTCGCCCATCTCGTAGAGAACGAAGCTGTCAACGGAGATCTCGCCGCCGAATGCCTTTGCGGTCTGCTCGATGTACTTGCCGACGGTCATGGAATCGTCCTTGACGTAAGCCTGGTCAACAAGGCATACTCTCTCATAGAACTTGCCGAGCTTACCTACAACCATCTTCTCGAGGATCGCATCGGGCTTGTTGGCGTTCTTGGGATCGTTCTTGATAGTGTTGAGAACTACCTGCTTCTCTTCCTCAACTGCGGATGCGGGAACGTTGTCACGGCATACGTAGGAAGGAGGATTGCCTGCAGCGATCTGCATTGCGATGTTCTTACCGAACTCTGCAAAACCTGCGTTGTTCTTTGCTGCGTCGTCAGCGTTGAACTTAACGATAACGCCTGCCGCGCCGCCGCCGTGAACGTAGGTCGCGGTGGTGCCTTCGAACAGCTCGAAACGGCGGATGCTCATATTCTCACGGATAACGGAGCCGATCATTTCCTTAAGCTTCATGTCAACGGTAACGCCTGCCTCAAAATCGAGAGCGAGAAGCGCGTCAACGTCAGCGGGCTTGTTTATGATGATCGCCTTTTCGATACCCTTCAGGAATTCCTTGAATACTTCGTTCTTGGTAGCGAAGTCGGTCTCGGTGTTGACCTCGACCATAACTGCACAGCCATTGTCGACCATGATGTCAACAACGCCCTCAGCTGCGATTCTGCCGGCCTTTTTAGCTGCGCCTGCAAGTCCTCTCTCACGGAGGATCTTCGCTGCTTCGTCAAAGTCGCCGTTTGCCTCGGAAAGAGCCTTCTTGCACTCCATCATGCCGGCGTTGGTCTTTGCACGGAGCTCGGATACCATTTTTGCTGTAATAGCTGCCATTTTATGTTAACTCCTTATATTCGATTTATTATTCTGCGGACTCTGCGTCTTCCTCAGCCTCAGCCTCGGTCTTTTCAGCCTCAGCCTCTTCGGTGAGCTGCTCGCCCTGCTTGCCCTCGATAACTGCGTCAGCGAGAGTTGCGGCGATAAGACGGATAGCACGGATAGCGTCATCGTTACCGGGGATAACGTAATCAGCGTCCTCGGGATCACAGTTGGTATCAACGATAGCAACTACGGGGATACCCAGCTTCTTTGCTTCGAGAACTGCGTTGTGCTCTTTCTTGGGGTCAACTATGAAGATAGCATCGGGAAGTCCGCCCATCTCCTTGATACCGCCCAGGTTTCTCTCCAGGGTGAGCATCTCTTTCTCAAGAGCTGCGACTTCCTTCTTGGGAAGCATATCAAAGGTGCCGTCTTCCTTCATCTTTTCAAGGCTCTTCAGTCTTGCGATGCTGGTCTTGATGGTCTTGTAGTTGGTGAGCATGCCGCCGAGCCAACGTACGTTTACGAAATACTGGCCGCAGCGCTCTGCTTCTTCGCGGATAGCGTCGGAAGCCTGCTTCTTGGTACCTACGAACAGTACCTTTCCGCCGTTAGCGGAGGTTTCGCGAACGAACATGTAAGCTTCTTCGAACTTCTTGATGGTCTTCTGAAGGTCGATGATGTAGATGCCGTTACGCTCGGTGAAGATGTACTCTGCCATCTTGGGGTTCCAGCGTCTTGTGTGGTGACCGAAATGTACACCCGCTTCAAGAAGCTGCTTGATTGATACTACAGACATTTTAATGTCCTCCTTGGTTTTTTCCACCACACGGCGCCCGTTCTGCGACCGGAAAAGCCTCGTTTCCCGGCACCGGCAGAGCCCATGCCGTATGTGTGTTTTAAGTCACGCCTTTTTGGGCGTGCCCGAGTATTGTACCATATAATATATGCAATTGCAATACCATATATGGTGTTTACAAAAAGTTTACATTTGGGCAGCGGAGCTGCATGGTTCGGCTTCGCCGCTCAGCTCTCCTTTATCTTCCCATGCACCTTCTCATAATACGCCACGTTGGTGCGGATAAGGTGGAGCATATGGTTGTTGAGATTATTGTTTTCCTTTTCGGCGACGACCAGGAGCTTTTTGTAAAGCTCGCCGTCGATTCTGACCGTGAATTCTTCTTTCTGTTTCATGGCTTTCTCCCTTTATTTGATATGAAAATTATAATTCATATTTTATCTCCTGTCAAGGTGCGCTATTGTTGACATTTCTGTATAAAATGGTATAATAGTTAAGAACAGTTTCAGGAAAGGAAAGGTCAGAAATGAAAAAACTGTTATCTCTCGTGCTGTGTGCTCTCATGCTCGCATCGGCACTCGCCACCGTCACCTCCGCGGCATACAACAAAATAGACACTCTGCCGCTGAGATCCGATGAAACTTACACATTAGCCGACGTGAACTGCGACGGCACCTTCAATGCAAAAGATATTTACGACCTCAAGCTGTACGTGATTTTCCCCGCCACCGAAATTTCCGTTGATGCCGCAGACATCACGGCGGACGGCAAGGCAAACGCACGTGACGTGCTTCTTCTGAAGACCTTTGCCGCAGGAGTGCACGATATTGAGGACTATAAAAAGGACTGCCCCGTTTATTCGCTGAATATCGGCGGCAACCCTATCGTCGATTTCGATCTGGTGGTCCCCGCCGACACCGTTCCCGAGGAGTCCAACGCCTATCACTCCGCCGTCATCATGCAGACCTATCTTGAAAAGATATGCGGTGTGAAACCCGATATCGTCTTCGGTGAGCCTGTGAAGGCTCACGGCATATACTACCATCACGTAGCCTACGACTCCGAGGAGTGCGAGGAGCTGGGGCTCGGTCTTGAGAACTACATATACCGCGTCACCGACGGTGATCTGCACATCTGGGGAAGCGTGAGAGGCAATATGTACGCCACCTACGAGATAATCGAGGATTATTTCGGCCTGCGCTTCTACTCCGAAAAATACACCTACGCATATAACGCGAGACACATCGACATCCCCGAGGGCACGGACGTATACCACGAGGTGCCCTACGAGTTCCGCTATGTGGGCTCGCAGGTCTCAGACCTCAGCTCGTTCTATTCCCTCTACGCAGCGCTGGGCTGCAACGGCACGCCAATTTTCGCGGGAGGAAATGACTATATCGGCTATGAGGTAGGCCCCCGTTTTGCCCTCAGCCACTCTTTCGGATATTACAAAAACATCCAGTCCGTTCCCATGCCGGAGGACACCACACCCGAAAACCTTCAGCAGAAGCTGCAGGAAAAATATGTTCTCGGCAACTCCCTCTCCGACAACAACCAGAACTGGCAGCCCTGCTGTTCCTCCGATGAGGAATACTACCGCATGTTCAACGGCATGCTGGAAACCTCGCAGATGGTACAGTCGTGGACATACTCAAACGCATACTCCCTTGAAAAGGCAAGAGTCGCAGGATATGCGCTCACCTTCTCCATCAACGACAGCGGAGAGGCCTGCACCTGCAAGGCGTGCACCGCGAAAATAAACGGCACCGCATCAAAGCTGAACTCCAGCGTTAAAAAGAGCATCATTGCGAACTATACGGGCGAATATACCGTACAGTCCGACGGCAGGATCAAATTTGAAAAAGAGGGCAAGGCAGGTCTGTTCCTCGATTTCATCAACCGTGCCGCAAAAGAGATCACCACGGAATACCACGGTTACGATTACACCTACGGTGACGATGGAGATTTCCCGAACCTTTATGCGCCGCCCTTCGAAGGCGTCCGCACGGTTTACCCCGAAGCTTCCCTCAACATGATCATCTATGATCACACCGTTCCCGCTACCATAAGGCCCGAATCCAATCTGCAGATCATGTACGTTTCCCACGGCTGCTACAACCACTACCTGGGAAGCGGCGAGTGCGGCGAGTGCCGTACGACTCTGCTGGATTCCAACAAGACCGACGAATACGCAATGGTGGAATGGGGCAAGATGTGCCGTGAGGCAGGATGCTCTCTCTGGTACTACTCCCACGGCATAAACTACGCCTGCCATCTTGCGCCTGCGCCCAACATCCTTGATTTCTACTACAATGCGAAGTTCCTCCGTGAGTGCGGCTTCAACGGTATCCTCTACGAGGGCGACGGCGCCGGCAACACCGATGCCCGCGTCACCTTCGAGGACCTGAAAGCATATCTCGCCGCAAGGCTCGCATACGATCCCGATATCACCTATGAGCAGTTCACCGATATGGTCAAGGAATACATGTACATGTACTACGGCGACGGCTATGAGGACGTATATCAGTACATGCTCCTTATGCAGGCGGCGGGCGATGCCGCACCCTGCTGGGTAAACAACCACGACAGGCCCTTCGACCAGTACGAGCCCTCTTATCTGAAAGCGCATTACGAGGAAATGAGATCGCACGTTCTGGCGGCAATTGAGAAAGCGGACGATAAATACACCGAAAAGCATTGCCGCAATCTTCTCGTTTCCTGCGATTTCCTGGGACTTACCGCCTGCTACAAGGACATGTACACCAACGGCACGGCCCAGTCAAAGGCAACGTACGAGGAAAGATTCACCGCCCTTTACAACTACATAAAGGACAACGATATCCCGATCTATTCCGGCGGCGTATACACCCTGCCGTCCTCCATCGACTTCACAGTCGATCCCATGACGCAGTTCATTAAGTTCGCCTCATGGAGAGGAGTATCGTACTAATACTAAAGCGGAGGCTTTCGCCTCCGCTTTTTAATGTTTGCGAGCTGTTCGCCAATGGTGTGGTTGGCGGCGAAGCCGCCATACACCGAGGGGCGAAGCCCCTACGGTGTCATTGCGAGGGAGGGCATCGCCCGACCGTGGCAATCTCTACAAACGGTTTAGTCCATCTGATATAGGTGCCATCAGAGCATTAGCAGAGATTGCCACGCTTCGCTCGCAATGACACGCCCGGTGGGCGTGTGGGCAA
>JAZUGU010000063.1:0-2037 GCA_045641325.1 Candidatus Avispirillum sp. | reverse complement strand
AAAGCGGACACCACGGAAGAAACGAGTTTTGAATATGCTTCGTCCGCCGCCGCGGAGCGTGCGGTATCGCCCGCTTTTCTGCATATATACGAATAGCTTTTCAGCGTTACGAGGACGTTTAAGTTATCCTCAAGCACGGGCGCGCCGCCGGTGAGAACAAGATATTTTTCGCCGGAGAGCTCCGTCATGCGGGACATTGCCTCCGATGCCTCAAGCGATACCGCCTCGGGCACTTCGGTTATTTCCGCAAGCTCGCCGCAAAGCAGTTTTTTCGCCGTTTCGAGGCAGACGTTTTCCGTTTTTTCGTTTATCTTTTCGTCAATGAGCTGTGAAAAATAGGATCTGTACATATCCTCATCCGGGAATGAGGTGAAACGGAAGCCCTCGCCGGTGAGAGAGTCCCAATACGCCGTCATTTCAGCCATGTGGCTGTCGAAAGTGCCGGGCATGTTTTCCATCGGCGCGCCGTCACACACCGTGTAATACTCAACGGTGACGGTCTTCCCTGCCGGGACGGACACGGGGACTTCTGCGGCATTGAACACGGATGCGTTTTCCGCCGCGGGGAGAGTGACGTCATCCTTGCCCGGGTTTTCGGCGGAAAGCTTTGTGAAGACCACGAGGCTTTTTTCCTCTTCTCCGATCTCGGATGCGAACTGTGTCAGCGTATAGTTCACGCCGTCACCGGGGAAGGTGCGGGTGATCACCGGATAGGGCAAGCTCTGCCACTCGGCTTCGCTGACGCTTCCCATGCCGAAAGACGTCGTTTTTTCGCCCGCCTCCGTTTTTACGGTAAACGAACCGCTGCCGCTGACGGTGACCGGCTTTCCCATAGTGCCTATCACGGCATCATACGAGGGGACGTAATAATCAACATATTCAAGTGCCGCCAGAACGGGAGCTGCAAGCATCGAAACGATGATGAAAAGCGCCGACAGCACGGATAAAAATCTAAATTTTCTATTCATAGCCTTTACCTTGGTGTTTTTGATAGCAGTATTATACTCCTTTTCTTATGATATGTCAATGATTACCCTCTTTTCCGTTATTCGGATAAATATTGATTTTTCCGTCAGATTGTGGTATCGTATATATGATAAACACATCATATTGTTTTATGCGTTTGTCGAATATTGCTGTGTTTCCAGATATTTTCGGCATCTGCATAAAATAGCGGAGGCGCTATGGTAAAAGAGATTCTCAGGCTTGGAAACCCTGCTCTGTACGAAATAAGCGATGAAATAACGAAAGAAGAATACCCTCTTATCAAAGAATGGGTGCGGGATCTTCACGATACGCTGATGGATTACAGAAAAACCTACGGCGCGGGCAGAGCCATTGCAGCACCGCAGATCGGGATACGCAAAAGGCTCATTTATATGTACACGGACAAGCCGTACGTTATAATAAACCCGGTGATGGCGATCCTCGACGAGGATAAGTATGAGGTGACCGACGACTGCATGTCGTTTCCCGGGCTGCTCGTTCGTGTTATGAGATATAAAAAGGTGAGAATAGGATATTCAGACGAGAACGGTGAGATCAGAGTGATGGATCTTGAGGGTGATCTCTGCGAGCTCCTCCAGCACGAATACGACCATCTGGAGGGGAAGCTTGCCACCATGCGTGCAATTGACGACAAGGCCTTTATCATGGGCTTTGTGAAAAGAGATTTTTGACGGAATACGCCTCTGAGAATATGAAAAATCATATTGACAACGGGGGCTCTCTGTGATAGAATATTATGGCTGTGAAATCACAGCCATAATACAAACGGGGTGTGGCTCAGCAGAGGTTACGGTTTTCGCCGTTCTTTGAGAGTCTGCACTGTTAATGATCTCGGGGTGTGGCTCAGCAGAGGTTACGGCTTTCGCCGTTCTTTGAGAGTCTGCACTGTTAATGATCTCGGGGTGTGGCTCAGGTGGTAGAGCGCTTGGTTCGGGACCAAGAGGCCGCTGGTTCAAGTCCAGTCACTCCGACCAATAAAAAAGCCGGCCTTCCGCGGCTTTTTTCTTTGGCCCGCGGGCTTGGACCCGC
>JAZUGU010000062.1:0-38227 GCA_045641325.1 Candidatus Avispirillum sp. | reverse complement strand
GCGATAATAAGGATATAGGCGTTATCAGCTTCCAGCGCGGGACCGATGCGGAGCATCCTCTCGTCGATTATTCGAAAGATGAAGAAGTATCCGACCACATAACTTACAGGCTCAACGGAGACCGTCCGGGGGACAGCTGTGAGGTCATACGGACAGAAGTTTTGAAAGAGTATCCTTTTCCCGTGTTTCCCGGTGAACGTTTCCTTGTTGAAACTCATCTGTGGGTATCCACCGCGGAGAAATATAAGACCGTCTACGTGAAAAAAGTCATATACCTGAACGATTACCAGGAGGGCGGACTTACAGACAGCGGCCACGGCATGAGGCGAAAGTGCCCGCTTGGCGGAATGTATTCCCAGCGTCTGGAACTTGACGGCAGGTTCAATCTGAAGATCCGTATCAAAAGAGCTATCCTTATAACGTATTACGGAAAACTTGCGGGAAAATCCGCGGGTGAAATATTGAAATACAGCGGCCATCCCGTTCTTGTCGGTTTGTTTATGCTCCCTGCAAATCTCCTGTATTTCATAGAAAACAGAAAATACAAATAAAAAGGCGGATATACCGCCTTTTTCTTATTGCTATATATATTTAACCGACGGTTAATATCAGCTTTCCGAACAATACCTGTACAAACGCTCTGAAAGGAATATAATTGAATCAGAAACAGACGTCGGTTTCAAAATAACGGAGGTAAAGTTATGAAAATAACAATTGGAACTAACATCAAACGTCTTCGCTCTGAAAAAGGCAACACGCAGGAGCAGTTGGCCCAGGCTATGAACGTCACCTGCGCGGCTGTCAGTAAATGGGAAAGAAGCGAAACCTATCCGGATATAACCATGCTGCAGCCTCTTGCTTTCTATTTCGGCGTTTCTCTTGACGAGCTGATGGGCTACGATAAAGAGAAAGTAAACGAAGAAATTGAAAAAATCATCGAAGAATATTGCGAGATCATGCAATACGATTGGGATAAAGCCGTGGAACTCATCAAAAACGCTTATAAAGAGTATCCCAACGATTACAGGATAATGTTCAATTATATGTGGTCTCTGGGAGTGTCCGATGCCGAGCCGGACCTTGAAGTTGCGAGAGCACGCAAGGACGAGATCGAGCCCGTATGCGACAAAATAATTGAAGGCTGTACGGACGTTAACATACGCCTCGTTGCGTGGAAAATGAAGGCGATTCTTCTGCATGCCGAAGGTAAAACCGAAGAAGCATTGAAAATTCACAGCGAACAGTTCGGAGATTGGTATTTGTCATTGGGCCAGATGAACGAGCAGCTTTTCACAAAGGACAGACCCGAGTTCCTATATTGGGCAAAGCACAATATGTACGAGCTCACCGAATATGCCGCGGATAAGCTTGTAAAAGGGTATTTCTATGATTCGGAACTTTCCTGTGATAAGATGGTCAGCAAAGTGGAAAAAATAGGCGATGAGGTTTTCCGTATCGGACGCGAACTGAACGAGCCGTTTCTCATAGAAACAGCAAAGGTTGTGTTCGGCAGACTTCAAAATGATCTGATTGCCCGTCCGTTCCGCGGCGGAAAGACAGAGGATATCATTCGTATCACCGATAAATATTTGCACTCGGTTAAAGAACTGTCGAAGCTTGCAAAAAACAATAAACCCTTGTTTGATGCGTGCGTTGAAAGCCGCGGTACTGATGACCTGTTGGAATCTACGGTCGACAGCGCACTGTCGTGGAATAATCCGGAAAACGTCAAATTGCTTGAAAACGCCGAGTACCGAGCTGTTCTTGAAAAGTATAAAAGATAATAAATATCAAAAAAACCGCCGTAGGCGGTTTTTTTTGGTCGGAGTGTTCATAACGCAAGTGAATTTTTCTATGAAATCCGGTGCGATACACATTCCGATACCCGACCGATTCGCACATTCGACTTATCTGAAACAACCAAGTATAATAAAGAAAAAACGGAGGTTTCAGATCATGAAAGAACTTGAAAAGTATATCACGGACGAAAAAACCGGGCTGAAGTATGAATTAGCAGGCGACTACTATTTTCTCGCCGGGGATGACGAGACGGAGAAATGTCGCCCTATCGGAATATGGGGGAAGCGGCATCTTCGCTACCTCAGACGGTGTAAGAAAGCGATTTATACGGTGCTGTTGATCGAGGGCAAGCTGCCAGACTATCTTGCCGACGTCAACAAACAAGCTGAGAAAATGCTCTTTCAGCTTGTGAATCAAATGGCAAAGGACGAGGGCGTTGACGAAGCGCTCAAACGGCAGAATCAGATGGTATGGGTTCAGCGGATGAATTCAATCCGCAACCGAGCGGAGGAAATCGTCTTAAACGAAATTATATACCAATAACAACGGCGCGAGGCGGGGATTGTTCCCCGCCTCGTTTTATGCTCTGATATTGAACAAATTGAAATAGTCAAAACCATTAACTAAGTTTTTGAATCTCTCTTTTTGCCCAATCGACACATTCCCCGTCTTCTACCCCGTAATCCTCTGCAAGAGATTTGATAATCATTTTCCAAACATCAATCGCTTCGGCATTCTTTTTAATTTTGGTATACAGAAATGCTTGAGCGTAAAGCGCATCCAATTCTTTTGGAACAGGAGCTGCCTCGTATGACTGCTGATATAACTGCAGTGCAACATCGATGTCATGAATGTTATCGAATCTTTCTGCTATCTTGAAAAGTAATTCGCAGTCGCGGTGGTTTTCATTCGCTGCGGAACGCCAAAGCGCAATCGCCTTGTCTTTGCGTCCCAAAGCAAGTTCAATATCCCCTTGATAAAGCTCAAATATTGGTCTTTTTTTAGATGATAGCATCAGAGAAGCAGCATCATCGCAACGACCGTGCTTGATATAAATATCGATCAATGTTTCTACGAGAATATCGTTCTGTTTATTTTTTGAATACAGAGCTTCAAAAAACTCGATTAAACGATCCGATTCGTCTCGCTTTTCTCTGATTCTTGTCAGTTTTCCAATCAAAGCAATGTTTGAGGGCTCGATCAACAATCCTTCTTCGCAGAGCCGACCGCAAGCCAGTAAATCTCTGTTTTCACGATGTTCATACAACTCTACGAGAAGAATACGTGCGTTGTTGTTCTGGTTTTCTTCGCTCAGCATGCCTTTAAGATATCTTTCTGCCCACAAAAAGTTTTCGGGAGCTATTGAATACTCATCACGAATCATTTTGCTGATTCGTTCGATATAATCGTCTCGATTCATCGAAAACAGCGTATCTATGCTGACACCAAAAAACAAAGCGAGCTGAGGGAGAATTGCGATGTCGGGCGTTGTTGCGTTTGTTTCCCATTTAGAGACTGCTTGAAAAGATACGCACATTCTGTTCGCAAGTTCTTCTTGCGTGATACCCCGCTCGGTACGGAGTTTCTTTATTGTTGCGCCTATTTTAAGTTCCATAAGGATACCTCCTGATAATTATGATGTTTATCACGTGACAAACACATTATACCGTCGAACAAGATGAAAATCAATAAACGCTTGTTAGAATTAACTCGATTGTTGAGAGAAAAACAAGGTGATTTTCAACCGAGTGTCTGCTCTTTACGATTATTCAGTATGTTTTTACTGAACGCTGTTCATCCATTCGTCATACATCGCGTTAATCTCTTTATCGCACATTTTTTCAGCGATGCTCCAAGAAAGCGGAAAATGCTCCCTGATAAACGCGGCGTACGCTATATCAGTTTCCGTCTTGTTTGGTTTCAAAAGGCGTCGGTATTCAATTTCCTTAAAATCGCCGCAACAGTCGAGCAGTTCAAGCACGATATTGGAAAGCGGTTCTTCTGTTTCGAGGTACGAATTAAGCCAACGGTCATAGTCTTCCCAATAACCGCACAAGAGCAGGATTCTTTCGTAATACGCATCTTCCCGCGTCATATTTTTCTCCAATCAGGTAAAAAAGCAGCAAAATCAGTGCGATTTTGCGGCTGTCTGCGGTTCATCGCCGCTTTTTGGTCGGAGTGACACGACTTGAACGTGCGGCATCTGCGTCCCAAACGCAGCGCTCTACCAACTGAGCTACACCCCGAAAGTTTATCTGAATATTTTGTTCCTGTGCTTTTCCAGCGTTATCATAAGGGGAATACCGAGAACGAAAGAGCTTATGATCTCACCTGCAAACACGGTCAGAGCAAAATACCAGATCGTTCCGGCTTCTCCGTATACAAATCTCAGTACCCATGGAATGATCGCCGTGTTGAACAACACATTGGGGAGGGGAACAAGGATCCTTTCGGAGATTTTTCCTCTGATGATTTTTGAAACGAAGTAGGTCAAAACAGCCGCCAGAAACGTGGCAAGAGTGCCGAAAACACCGTCAAGTATTCCGCCGCCGCAGATGAGATTGGCAATAAAGCACCCGATCGAAAGACCGGGAATCGCGGCGGATGTGAACATGGGAAGCACGCATAATGCTTCCGATATTCTTATCTGAATTATTCCGGATGAAAGGCCGAACAGTGCCGATACAACAGTCAGAACGGCATATGCGGCGGCGATTATGCCGGCAATCGTAAGTTTATTTGCGGTGGTTTTTCTGCTCATGGTATTTGCTTTGATCTCCGTAGTTTTTTTGTAAGTGAGGATTTTGCGAACTCACGCCGATATTATATACCAAAGTTCCGGGAAAGTAAAGCCTTTTATCTTATTCCGATGAAAATAATTCCTCCGTGATCCGTCAGCTTTCCGCCGCAGAGAGAAATAAGGTCAAGTGATTTATCTCTGCAGAAATCCGAAAGCTGTCTTCCCGTTTCTGTGAGCGACGGATCGCCGAATACGCAGACTTTGTTCTCAAAAGAACCGCCGCATCCGCCGATGAAACCGTTTTTGTACCCATCAAGTACTATGTCTTGGCCGTACAACTCCCGGTAGGGAATGCTCAGCTTTGAGAGGACCTTGATGACAGACGGATCGGACGTGAGGATACAGTCGCCCGCAGCGAGGGAAGAACAGGCGGAATATCCTTGATTTGTGTCTTCGCAGATCTCACTTAGCGGTTGGCACAGTGATTTTTTTCGACCTATGACAGTATTTTTGTAAATCAAAGCGTTGAAGCCGCAGTCAAAAGGATATGATCCGTTCCTTTCTTGTGATACCGGCGACAATTTCAACCCTGTCATGCCGCGGATTTCATCGAGCAGCCCCCGATTTTTCTCAGCATATTCGTAATGACAGTATATATTTTCCCCGTAAACACAGAGAATGGTGTCCGGATGACATTTGATAGGCGAATCGATCAGATCATCGGGAGGAAGCCGGAATACCTTTTTTATATCCGGCAGGGAATTGAGCTTATCCTCGGCTTCGGCAGGGCATGCACCGATCAGAGCAATATGATCCATAATTTCTCCAACACAAAAACTCCCGCATTGCGGGAGCTGTGAGCTGTTATCAAAAATTAAACGCGTTCTACCTTACCAGAGCGCAGGCAACGGGAACAAACGTGAACGGTAGTGTGAGTGCCGTTTACGACCGCTTTAACTTTTCTGATGTTGGGCTTCCAGGTTCTGTTAGTCTTGCGGTTGGAGTGGGATACGTTGTGACCGAATACTACGCCTTTTCCGCAGATATCACATTTAGCCATTGTCAAATACCTCCGTGTGAAATTCAAATAATCAAAATCCAGCGAGAAATATAATACCACATATAAATTGAAATTGCAATAGTTTTTTCAAAAAAAATCAACTTTTGCGGTGAGAAATCTTTTCAAATATCTTTTCGGATGATAATCCGTACTTATCGGCTATGTCTTTTGCATAGCTTTTACCGTCGGGCATCTTTCTGACGATCCTGAAGGTCCTATCACCGTCGCAAACTTCTGCTACCATATTGTCAATTCTGACACCGCCGCGGGGAAGACATTCCGAATTGATTTTTTCCACAGATGCGGCAAGATCGTGAAGATGCGTGGAGAAAATGCATCTGCAGCCTGCGAGACTGAATCCTTCGAGCACCTCGGACGCTATATAAGCACCTTCATACGAGCCGGTCGAAGACAAGGATTCGTCAAGAAGAACAAGACTTCTGTCAGTTACTTTTTCGAAAATCTCACCCAGACGAGCACATTCCTCTCCGAGACGTCCTTTTTCAACAGTATCCTCGCTTCCCGTGGGGAAGTGCGTCATTATTCTGTCTGCGGGTGAAAGCTCAAAGCTGTCAGCCACTACGGGAAGACCGAGCTGGGCAAGCACAACGGAAAGGCCCACGGCGCAGGTGAGAACACTTTTTCCGCCTCTGTTGGGTCCGGTTATCACGAAAATTTTTGCATTGTCGTCAAAGTCAATGTCATTGGGAATAAGCGCACCGTCCGTTTTAAGAGCTATTATCGGGTTTATAAGTGCCTTTGCATGAAGCTCACCGTTGTCGGTGATAACGGGAAGACAGAGCTTACAGCCCCTTGCACGAAGCTTCTTAAGAAGTGCTGCACCTTCTATGATAAGCTCTGTTTCCGGAATCATTGATATGAGGAAGTCCGTATTGCCGAGGACGTACGTTTGCACCGTCTTTTTCCAGGATCTGAGCGATGAACGGAAAACGTCGGAAATCGCATTGTTTACGGCGTTGTTCAGGGCTATCCTCTGGTTTTCCGGCTGATCCTTCATATAGGGTATCAGCTGGGCGAGGCAGGTCATGTCATCTTTTCTGAAATCGAGACGTTTTACCTTTTCAAACAGATCTCCGCTCTTGAACTGATCGCTGTTGACGGAAACGACACCTGCGCTTTCAACGGACATTTTCCTGCTTAAGTTGATGCCCAGAGTAATGCTGCGTATATCTCTGACTCTTGCGGCGAGAGTGGAAAGCTGTTCTGTAAGTGCTTTGAAATGTTCGCCCTCCGTCAGCTCTCTGATGCGTTCACAGAAAGAGAGCATCGCGGGAGACGTCAGCTTGTCCTCAAGGGGGAGAAGCTCGTCTTTCAGATAATCCATAAGAGAAACGTAGATCTCTATTTCGGATATGCTGTAAAGATAGCCGTCATCCGCGCCGTCGGAAGAATCACTCATCTGACGCAGATCGGTAATATCCGTCAGATACGGAAGCATATGGGACAGAACGTCTGTCAGCGACGGAACGTTCATAATATCGGTGAAGGTTTTTTGTCTGTATTCTATCGTTTCCGTATCATCGGTGAAAAAAGTACCTGCGGAGCAGTATTTGAGATCGAGCAGATCGTATATCTGAAGCTGATCTGCAACGGGATCGGTGATACCGTACGGCAGAGAAACCGGATTTCTGCCTGCAGGATATAACAGACTGAGTTCAAATCTTTCATTTTCCGGATTCATTGTCTGATGCCTCTTTTCATATATGATGTTGCCATCTGTTTTCTCAACAATATTACCATAAAAAGCACCGGATTACAACTGTGTTCACAAAAAGTATACAAATCGCCTGTCGAAAAATGGTTCTGTCCGGTTGCAAAATCCAAAGTGTAATGATATAATTAGTATGTAAAACAACACTTTGAGAACGAAGGTGTACTATGAAAAAATCACTTGTTACTTTTGCCATTGTATTGATGGTGCTTGCCATGATGTTCGTGTCATGCGATTCCGCGGAGCCTGCGGATACTACTGCTGCCGATACGACCAAGGCGGTTGAAACCACCAAAGAAGACACAACGGAAGTCACTACTGAAGAAGAAACCACGGAAGAAGTAACTACCGTTGTTACAACTGCCGCACAGACCACCAAAGCTCCTGAGACGACCAAAGCTCCCGATACTTATGTGCAGACTCAGCAGGGAACCTCTTCTCAGACCGGCGGCGGATCCCTTAATACCGGCGGCAGCAGCGGATATGTTGTGAATAACGACGGCACCATCAGCGGCGACGTTCAGTGTCCCCAGGCTGCATCTGTCAAGGATGCTTTCGGAGGAGCTCAGTACATCCTTACCAAATCCGGTAAGAAGCTTGTACATACTTTCTCCGACAGAGCGGTTATTGCAGAGGACAATTCCACCACTTTGCCCTATATGCAGATGAAGAGCGACACTGTTATTCCCAGCCCCAGCGAGTCGTATAATAACCCCAAGGTGCTCCTCAAGGACACCCGTCCCGGATTCTCCGGTGAAGGCGTTCTTATCGGATATGACGGATATATGTTCTATCAGGATACCATCAACGACTTTATCGGTCAGGGCTTCCTCCACGATCAGATCTATGACAGAGCAGTCGATCTTCTGACAAGCTACAGTAAGTTCGCAAGCGACCACGGAATGAAGTTCTATTTCGTCATCGCTCCCAACAAAAACTCCGTATATCCCGATTATATGCCCGAGGGATACACAATGGCAAGCTACCGCAGATATGACCAGTTCGTTGAGATCGTAAAGAAATCCGGTATCACGGCTGTTGACCTCCGCGGTGCAATGACTGCCGCAGCAAAAGCAAATCCCACACAGAACCTTTACTATAAATACGATACCCACTGGAACAACCATGCGGGATACGTTGCATATGAAACCACTATGAACCTTGTCCGCAAGGATTATCCCAATGCCGTTCTCCATGCGAAGAACGAGTATCAGGTAAACTACTGTGAGACCTATATGAAGGACCAGGCGTATTACCTCGGCTATTACAGCTATTATAAGGACTACGGTCCCGTATATACGCTCAAATCCGGCAGAACCGCCAACCTTGTAAATTACACACCCGTCGAGGGATGGGGCCAGTTCGCATTCGCATCCGAGTGCACATCCGGACCTAATAAGGGCTATTCGGATAAGCTCAAGTACTATAAGTACAGAAATGATTACAACACCGGTGCTCCCAATGCATACGTGTTCCGTGATTCCTACAGCATCGCAATGATACCTTTCCTTAAGGACAGCTTCTACGAGAGCACTCATAACTGGTCGTTCAGCTTCGAGTCCTTCAAGACTGATATCATCAATTCCAAGGCTAACGTCATTATCATGATAGTTGCGGAACGAAATCTGAGAAATATGGTCAACTGCAAAGCAGTCAACGACTGACGGAGGCATTTATGAAAAGAGTATTGAGCCTTGTTCTCGCAGTTTTTGCCGTTGCGGCAATGTTTGCCGGATGCGGCGAAAAAGCAGGTTATAATACCGAAGTCGATATCCACGACATGGTAAAAGCCGTTACGGACGTTCTGTCCTATGACGGACTTGTCAGCGAGATTCTGTATAAGGAAGATGACTTGGACGAAATGGTAAAATGGCAGTATGGCATTGTCGATATAAACGCCGAAGCTCATCTTACGAATTACGCTATCACGCTTCCCACAGACTATAACAACACTCTTGCGGTCCTCGTCTTTGACGATCAGATGACAGAGGCTGATTATGAAGAGGTTAAAGAGGCTGTTCGCGAAAATTATATCGAGACCAGAAAGTCATCTCTTCAGATGTATATGCCCGAAGAGTACGATGCAGTAAAGTGGCAGCTTGAGAACATCGATCTCATATGGAGGCAGTACAATAACGTGCTTGTGCTCTGCGAGTACAATAAGGAAGAGCCGAAGGCCGCATGGGATGCGCTTGAGGCACTGTTCACAAAATAATACGGATATAAAAAATCCCGGGACGTCGGTCCCGGGATTTTTTTATCGTGTTCAGATAGTGTGAACGCCGAGCTCTTTGTCTGCATTGTCTGCATCGAGCTTGTATTTTTTTGCTTTGCGGTATTCAAAGAATTTTGTTGCGACCTGTTCGAACAGTGCATAGGAGAGAACGTCTTCGTCCTGCTCAATGTACTGAGCACACTCTTTTCTGAGTCTGTCAAGCTCGGGAGCGAGATCGTCGGCGGGTCTGTGAGTGATAGGCTGCTCATCGCCGATTATCATCTTTCTGAACTCATCCTTGATGGGAGCGGGGCATTTGCCGTATTCTCCGCGGATAAGTCCCTTGAACTCCTTTGAAACCATCTTGTATCTCTCGCCGCAGATAACGTTGAGAACTGCCTGAGTACCGACGATCTGTGACGTGGGAGTAACGAGCGGAGGGTAGCCGGCATCTTCTCTTACTCTCGGAACTTCCTCAAGCACCTGCTGGAGCTTTTCGGACTGACCCTGCTGCTTCAGCTGAGAAACCAGGTTGGAGAGCATTCCGCCGGGTACCTGATAGAGAAGAGCATTGACGTCAACCTTGAGCACCTTGGGATCAAGAAGACCGGATGCGAGATATTTCTCGCGGATGGGCATGAAGTATTTGCAGATCTTGTCGAGCTGACCGAGATCAATGCCCGTGTCATACTCCGTACCGCTGAGGGTTGCAACCATTGCTTCGGTAGAGGGCTGAGAAGTACCCATGGAGAAAGGAGAAATCGCAGTGTCAACCACGTCAACACCTGCCTCAATTGCCTTCAGAAGTGTCATGGAAGCAAGACCGGAGGTGTAATGGGTGTGAAGCTGTACGGGAATGGAAACAGCGTTCTTGAGCTCCTTGACGAGCTCGTAAGCGGTGTAGGGCTTCAGAAGTCCTGCCATATCCTTGATGCAGATGGAATCCGCACCCATCTCTTCAAGCTGCTTTGCATATTCTGCAAAGGACTGAACGGTGTGATAGGGGCTGGTGGTGTAGCTGATCGCAGCCTGAACGTGTCCGTTTTCCTTTTTTGTCGCATCAATTGCACATTTAAGGTTTCTTGCATCGTTCAGAGCATCGAAAATTCTGATGATGTCGATTCCGTTGGCGATGGACTTCTGCACGAAGTATTCAACAACGTCATCGGAATAGTGACGGTATCCGAGAATGTTCTGTCCGCGGAAGAGCATCTGGAGCTTTGTGTCTTTAACAGCGGCTCTGATCTTGCGCAGTCTTTCCCAGGGATCCTCGTTGAGAAATCTGAGGCAGGAATCAAAGGTCGCACCGCCCCATGCCTCCAGGGAATAGTAACCGACTTTGTCCATCTCGGAGAGAATGGGAAGCATCTCGTCGGTGGTCATTCTCGTTGCTACAAGTGACTGGTGAGAGTCACGGAGAACAGTTTCTGTAATTTTAACTTTAGACATTTATATTACCTCACTCTATTACCAATTCCATGAAAGGAATACACCTGCGGCAACCGCAGAGCCGATAACGCCGGCAACGTTGGGGCCCATAGCGTGCATGAGCAGGAAGTTGGAAGGATCGTACGTTTGCCCGACCTTCTGGGAAACACGTGCTGCCATAGGAACTGCAGATACACCCGCAGAACCGATGAGCGGGTTGATCGTGCCGCCGGAGAAGAAGTTCATGATCTTTGCGGTAATAAGACCGCCAATTGTGGAAACACAGAAAGCGGCAAGTCCGCAGCCGATAACGAGCAGGGTTCTGAGGCTGAGGAAGTTGGATGCGCTTGCGGTCGCACCGACAGTGATGCCGAGACAGATCGTCACGATATTCATAAGCTCGTTCTGAGCGGTCTTAGAAAGTCTGTCGCAGACTCCGGACACGTTAAGTATGTTGCCGAACATAAGACAGCCTACCAGAGCCAGAGCGTCGGGAACTATAAGACCGACGACAACAGTTACGACTATGGGGAATATGATCTTTTCAAGCTGTGATACGGGACGGAGTGCGCTCATCTTGATCTTGCGTTCCTTCTCAGTCGTAAGGAGCTTCATGAAAGGAGGCTGGATCATAGGTATCAGCGCCATGTAGCTGTATGCGGCAATAGCGATCGCACCGAGCAGCGAGGGCGCCAATGTTTTTGTTACAAGGATGGCGGTAGGACCGTCTGCACCTCCGATGATACCGATGGATGCGGCTTCCTGGGGGGTAAAGCTTCCGGAAATGAGAGCAAGGAAGAAAGCGACGAATATGCCGAGCTGTGCTCCTGCGCCCATAAGAAGGCTCTTGGGGTTGGAAATGAGGGGTGTAAAGTCAGTCATGGCACCGATGCCCATGAATATAAGGCAGGGATATATGCCGAGCTTAACGCCTAGATAAAGAAGGTCGAGAAGTCCGCCTTCGTTTACGGTCTGCTTAACAACTTCGGTAAGAGTGTGATCACCGATGAAGAAATCCAGATGGAACATGTTTGCTCCGGGAAGATTCGTCAGGATCATACCGATGGCGATGGGAAGAAGAAGCAGAGGTTCAAATCCTTTTGCAATAGCAAGGTATACGAGCAGACAGCCAATGCCGAGCATTATAAGTGTCTGCCACCAGTCTTCCGCAGCGAAGAGCCTGGCAATACCGGTGCTTTGCAGGAAATTAACTATACTTTCAAGCATTTTTTATCTCCACTTCTTATGCGAGGGTAACAATAACATCTCCGGACTGAACGGAGGTACCGACGGGTGCGTCGATGGAAACGACCTTGCCGCCCTTTTCGGTGAAGATCTCGTTCTCCATCTTCATGGCTTCGAGGATGCATACAAGACCGTTGGGCTCGATAACGTCACCGACCTTGATGGACATCTTAAGAACGGTACCGGGCATGGGAGCGGTTACTTTTACGGAACCCTGAGCACCTGCCTTGGGAGCGGGAGCAGCCTTGGGAGCGGGTGCGGGAGCAGACTGAACAGGCGCAGGCGCTGCAGCGGGAGCGGCGGTTGCATCTGCTTCTTCTACCATTACTTCATATATTGTTCCGTTAACAGTTACGTTGTATTTTTTCATTTTTTGATTCCTTTCGATTATATGGTTTCGTTTGTATCGTTTCCGTTCCAGCCGTTGGCACCCTTTAATCTCTTATAGGAAACCACACGGAAGGGAAGACCGTTTCCGGACTGCGAATTATAAGCCTCGATTGCGGCAGTGATCACGGCGATCAGCTCCGCATCGTCATAGTTTTCTTCCGGTTCACCTATATTGAAAGCAACCGGTTCGTTGTCGGGAAGCACTTCGGTTTTGACAGATGTGTTTTTCGCTTTTCTCTTTGTGGGTATATCGTAGAAGAATAATCTGAACAGCAGCAGTACCAGCCAGAGTATGATCAGAACTGCGAATACCGTAAGGATACCGACTACGAATACCTTGCCGCCGATGGATAATCTGTCAGCCATCGGGAGGGCGGCGAGTATTGTTGAAATGTTTGTCATTCAGGGCCTCACTTTTATCAGAGCGGCATATTGGCGTGACGTCTTGCGGGAGCGCATTTGCTCTTTGCGGAAAGCATCATGACCGCGCCTGCCACTCTCTGTCTGAGCTCGGATGCATCAATGATGTCGTCGATCTCGCCGGTAGAAGCGGCGGATACGGGAGAGCCCTGTGTTTCGTTCCATCTGTCCTCAAGATCTTTTCTGGAAACGGTCTCGGAAATCTGATCGTTCCACAGGAATGCAACTGCACGCTCGGCGCTCATGACACCGATCTTTGCACTTTCAAGAGCGAGAACAACGTCAGCACCGAGAGCTTTGGAGCCCATAACGGAGAATACTGCACCGTAGGCCTCGCCGGCAATGACGGTAACAAGAGGACATTTTGCACTTGAATATGCGAATGAAAGCTTTGCAAGCTCTGCCGCATAGGGAGAAGCTTCTGCTTCTGCCGATACGTCGGGACCTTCGGAATCAATGAAGGTAAGAACGGGGATGTCAAACGCATCGCAGAATGAAACCATTCTTGATGCTTTTCTTGCGGCGGATGCAGTAAGGATTCCGCCGTTCTCGGATTTTCTGTTGGCAACGATGCCGCAAACAGTACCGCCGAGAGTGATGAAGCCGACGGTCATTTCCTTCGCATAGCTTGAATTCAGCTCAAGATACGTTCCGTTGTCTGCAATGATGCGTGCAAGATTTGCAGTATCATTGCTGTCGGCATAAGAAGAAATGTCACACAGACGGTTAACGTCGTCGTTGCTGCACTCTTCGAGTGTGCCTTCCATATTGTTCATGGGAAGGTAGGAGAGCAGAGCCTTTGCTTTAAGGATGCAGTCTGCATCGTTCTTCGCGGTAAGAGAAGCGAGTCCGCTTTCGGCGGCGAAGGATGCGCTTCCGGTTTCCTTGCAGTCAACTGCGAAAGGAGCATTGAAGCTGACCTTTCCTTTTTCCTCGGAAATGATGATGAAATCAAACATGCCGGCTATAACTGCGGCGCTTCCGGAGCATACACCGGGAATAAGAGCGATCTGAGGAATAACGCCGGATGCCATGGAAACGGCTTTCATGATTTTGGAGTATCCGGACAGAGCCTTGACACCTTCGGGAAGGAGCGCTCCGGCGGAATCAAAAATGCCTATCACGGGAGCGCCGTTTTCAATAGCAAGTCTGTAAATCTCTGCTATTTTGTCAGCGTGAGCCTCCGTGAGAGCACCTTTTGCCCTTGAATAATCCTGACAGAATGCGAAAACGAGACGGCCGGCAACAGAGCCCCAACCGCAGATAACGCCTTCAAAAGCGTCCTCGTTGTCAGAGCGGCGCACAAAAGTGCCGCTTTCCATAAATGTTCCCGCATCAAAGAGAGCTTCGATCCTGCCTCTTGCTGTAAGACAGCCGGCATCAGCCGCGGCCTTTGCATCAGATTCGGCAAGAAAACTCTTTAGAGCGGCGGCAGTTTTGACGCCTGCGGATTTAACGGCATCAAAAATTGCATCAAAGTTTTTCTTCTCCATTAAGGTCCTCCGTATATGTTGATAAATTATAATAAACAGTAAGGATGGATTGTGATTTACCATTCTCCCCCATTTTATTAGTATTATATAACACAAGTTTTTGAATTTCAACCCCAACGGGACATTTATTTTATATAATATGATATTTTTTTGAAAAATAACGTCTATCCTATTTACAGATGGGGGCATTTGTGGTAAACTACTATTTGTGATATTATTGCCGGATTGTTTCTTCCGGCTGAATTTAACGGGAGGGAGCTTTATGAAATTCACATCTGCCGTGATACTTGCCGCTGGAATCGGAAAAAGATTCGGCGGAAATATAAAAAAGCAGTACGTTGACGTGAACGGAGTACCGTGTATCGTTCATACGATCTCCGCATTTGAAGCTTGTCCTCTTATAAACGAAATAATACTCGTTGGCAGCGAAGACGAAATCAGGCCTGTCATAGATAAATACGGCTTTTCAAAAATCACCAAGATCGTCCCCGGCGGTGAAACAAGACAGGAATCCGCGATTTTAGGTTTTGATGAAATATCTCTTAAAGCGGATTACGTTGCTATCCATGATGCCGCAAGATGCCTGGTCACTCCCGAGATCATCAGCGATACCGTAATGGCGGCTTATAAATACAGAGCTGCTGCCGCCGCTCACAGATCGGAAGATACCGTCAAAAAGTCCGGAAAAAACGATATTATCGATTCCACGCTGGACCGCAGCGGTATATGGCTTGTCCAGACGCCCCAGGTCTTTTCGGCTGACGTATACAGAGTATCCGCATATATGGCGAAAAAGGACGGCGCATCCGTCACCGACGACTGTATGCTGTGCGAACGGCTCGGCTTTGACGTAAAGCTTGTTGAATGCGGCAGAAACAATATTAAACTTACGTCCCACGACGATCTGCTTTTTGCCGAAGCAGTTTTATCTCTCAGAAAAGGACAGGAGTAATATGAGGATAGGTCACGGATATGATGCTCACCGCTTCGGAGAAAACAGAAAACTGATAATCGGCGGTGTTGAAATCGGATATGAATACGGCCTTCTCGCCCATTCTGACGGTGACGTTCTGTGTCACGCAGTTATGGATGCATTGCTCGGCGCCGCAGGACTTGCCGATATCGGAAGCCAGTTTCCCGATAACGATGAAGAATATAAAGACGTGTTCAGCATGAAGCTCCTTGAAGCAGTATGCGAAAGGATACGTGAAAAAGGCTTTGAGATCGAATATATCGACTCAACGGTCATCGCACAGAAGCCAAAGCTTAAGCCGTATATCGACGGCATGCGTGAGCAGATAGCAAAATTCGCGGGTATTAGCCGCGAACTTGTCAACGTAAAGGCAACAACAGAAGAAAAAATGGGATTTACCGGTAATCTGGAAGGCATCGCCGCCCATGCCGTGTGCATCCTTCGTGAAACCGACTGAACCGGGAGCACGGAAGCTGATTGTTCACTTCTTTGATTTTTGACGTCTGTTGCCGCCGCACCCCCGGGAAAACTGTTTTATGACAGCAGTGCTGTCAATACATAATATGGACCGCAGCCCTGTTATGTCAATTGTCACATAACACTGAGAATGCCGCTTTTGTCCGGCAACGTCCGTTACGACGCGATTCTCCTGTGTCTGCTCGTATTTTTAACCCAAATAATTAATTATTTTTTTGCACAGAGGTACCCAAATGAAAATTCTCACAGCCCCCAGCCTGTTTGCCGCAGACCTTGCAAACATTGAAAAAGAAGTTAAACGCACCGAAAAATCCGGCGCGGACATGATACATTTTGACGTTATGGACGGCGTGTACGTCCCCAATATGAGCTTCGGCTTTGATATGCTCAAAGCAGTAAGGAAGCTTACCGATCTTCCCATAGACGCACATATGATGACCGTGCATCCCGAAATGTATATCCAAAGACTTTCAGAGTGCGGTGCCGATATCGTAACTGTCCATAATGATATAGCTCCCGAAGACAGAGTTATGTCCATGCTCGAGGATATCAACTCATACGGCATGATGGCCGGACTTGCCTTAAAGCCCAAGGTCCCTGCAGAAGCGGTAATCCCGTTTATAGATAAGGTCGACCTCATTCTCGTAATGACGGTAGAGCCCGGATTCAGCGGACAGTCATTTATGGATATGTCCGATAAAATCGCAAAGATCAAAGAATATATAGGCGAAAGAAATATAAGCATAGAGGTCGACGGCGGTATCAAAGCCGCCACTGCTCCCGTCTGTGCCGCAGCCGGTGCCAATGTTTTCGTTATCGGCAGCGCCGCATACGGCTCAGATGATATGAAATCTGCGATCAGCGCTCTTCGTGAAGCTGCATCGGCAGCATATCCGATTTGATACGAAAGGAGAATAATTGCGTATGATCTCTGAAGTAAGACGGCTTCTTGATGAAAAGAAATATCTTGAGCTGAGAGACCTCCTCTGCGCGGAAGAACCTGCTGATATCGCAATTCTTTTCGAGCAGTTTCCCAAGGAGGAAATCTCGCTCATGTTCAGAATACTTCATAAGGATTTTGCAACTGACGTGTTTGTCGAAATGGATTCCGACCTTCAGCAGGCACTCATTGAATCCTTTACAGACCGGGAGTTGTTTGAGATCGTTGACGACCTTTTCCTTGACGATACCGTGGATATCATTGAGGAAATGCCCGCCAATGTTGTCAAACGCATCATCTCACATGCGGACTCAGAGAAGAGAAAGCTGATAAACCAGCTTCTCAACTATCCCGAGGATTCTGCGGGAACGATCATGACCACCGAGTTCGTAGAGTTGAAATCGAACTTTACGATAACCGATGCGTTCAAATCAATAAGGCGTACGGGCCTTGAAAAAGAAACCATATACACCTGCTACGTGACTGATGAAAAAAGAGTTCTTATCGGAGTTGTCACCGTTAAGGACATGATCCTTGCGGACGACGATGCCGAGATCGGCGAGATCATGGACGATAAGCCCATTTTCGTCAATACCGACGACGATAAAGAGGACGTAATGAAAGCCATGACCAAGTATGACTTTCTTGCAATGCCGGTCGTCGATAAAGAGGGAAGACTTGTCGGTATCGTTACTATCGACGATGCAATGGACGTCCTGCAGGAAGAGGACACGGAAGATATCGAGATCATGGCGGCTATCACGCCTTCCGATAAACCTTATCTCAAAACAGGAGTTCTCGAAACGTGGAGGAAACGAGTACCGTGGCTGATGCTGCTGATGGTTTCCGCAACATTCACAAGCCGGATACTGACGCATTTTGAAAGTGCTTTGGCATCACTCCCCATACTTGTTGCATTCGTGCCACAGCTTATGGATACCGGCGGAAACGCCGGCTCGCAGGCATCTGTTTCCGTCATCCGCGGACTTTCTCTCGGTGATATTTCTCTGGGAGATTTTCTGAAAGTCCTTTGGAAAGAGCTCCGCGTAGCTCTGCTTTGCGGTCTTTCCCTCGGCGCTGTCAATTTTCTCAAAATGGTCGTTTTCAACGATGTCAGCAGAGCGGATCATCCCGGTGACTGGCTGCTCATCACGGCGATCGTCTGCGTCACCATATCTCTGGCGGTCGTGATCGCCAAGATCGTCGGCAGTATGCTTCCCATACTTGCAAAACGTATCGGCTTTGACCCCGCGGTCATGGCGAGCCCGTTCATTACAACTATTGTTGACGTACTCACACTTTTACTTTATTTCGGCATCACCACGGCGACATTTGATATGCTGGGCGTTGTAACCTGACAGAAAAAGGAGGTAAGCTCTGTGAAAAAGTTCATAAGAATCATGGCATTCATGACAGTGCTTTGTATAGTGCTTGCCTTCATGTTCACGGCTGTGGAGGTATCGCACGATTGTATCGGTGATGATTGTCCCATTTGCGCCGCAATAAATATTTTCAGACATATATCCGATGCTGTTTTCGTTCTCACGGTAAGCCTTTTCGCAGTAAATCACCTGTCCTCGGTTTTGGAAATAATCTGCGGAGAGAGTAAAGTACAACTGCATACGCTTATTTCAATGAAAGTTAAACTTTCGAATTAATATTTCCTTCTGACGAAAAAGCAAAAATCAGTTTAAGAAAAGGAAATATTAAATGAAAAAAATAACAGCAATTCTTTTGGCGGCAGTAATGCTGCTGTCGCTGTCCGCTTGCGGGGAAAAAGCGGGAAACGGGAACAAGGACGGAAAAATCGATGTTGTTACCACTGTGTTCCCCATATATGACTGGGTGAAAAACATCATCGGCGATATGGATGATATAAACGTTACGATGATGCTTGATACCGGCGTTGACCTTCATAGCTTTCAGCCTACGGCTGAAGACCTTCTGAATATCACCGAATGTGATATGTTCATTTATGTGGGCGGAGAATCCGATTCTTGGGTGGATGATGCTTTGAAAACCTTGTCCACCGATGCACAGGTGCTGAATCTCATGAATATCCTCGGTGATGCTGTAAAAGAAGAGGAAGTGGTCGAGGGCATGGAAGCCGAAGATGAACACGAGCACGAAGAAGAGGAAGGTCCGGAATACGACGAGCATATCTGGCTTTCTCTCAGAAACGCGAAGACCTGCGTTGAAAAAATCACGGAAGCATTTTCAGAGATCGATTCCGACAATATGAGCCGTTACGAGGCCAACAGGGATGCTTATATTGATAAGCTTGCTGATCTTGACGGAAAATACGAAAGTATGGTGCAGGAAGCAAAGTATAAAACAGTTCTGTTCGGTGACAGATTCCCGTTCAGATACCTTGTTGACGATTACGGAATTGATTATTATGCCGCATTTGTAGGCTGTTCCGCCGAGTCCGAAGCAAGCTTCGAAACAATTTCTTTCCTTGCCGATAAATTAAAAGAACTGGGCCTTCCCGCAGTACTCACTCTCGAGGGCACGGATCATCGCCTTGCCGAAACCATTCTGTCAACATCAGGTACGGATGCTGAAATCCTTGCGGTTGATTCTCTTCAGTCGGTGACAGCCGAGGACGTAGAGAACGGCGCCGACTACCTGTCGATTATGGAAAATAACCTCGGCGTATTTCATGACGCATTGATGAATTGAGGAAAGAAATGGCACAGATTGAATGCCGCAACGTATCGCTTGGTTACGACGGAAAAACTATATTGAAAAATCTCAGCTTTACGGTAGAGCGTGGAGATTACCTTTGTATCGTGGGAGAGAACGGATCGGGAAAAAGTACGCTTATGAGAACCGTGCTTGGTCTCCAGTCTCCTCTGTCCGGTACGATTGAATACGGAGACGGACTCCGTGCGAATCAGATAGGATACCTGCCTCAGCAGACTGTTGTTCAGCGTGATTTTCCCGCTTCTGTCAGAGAGATCGTTCTCTCCGGATGTCAGGGAAGATGCGGAGCACGTCCTTTCTACAATAAGGAAGAAAAGGCACTCTGCGAAAAGAATATGGAGCGCATGGGAATAACGCAGTTTGCAAAGCGCTGCTACAGAGAACTGTCCGGCGGACAGCAGCAGAGAGTGCTTCTTGCCCGTGCTCTCTGCGCTACCGGAACGATCCTTCTTCTTGATGAGCCGGTTTCCGGACTCGATCCTAAGGTCACGGCTGAAATGTATGAGCTCATTGAGAGCCTGAACCGTGATGACGGAATAACCGTTATTATGATTTCCCATGATCTTTCCGCCGCTCTGAAATATGCAACTCACATACTTCATATAGGAAAAGAGCCTTTCTTCGGTACGAAGGAAGAGTACCTTTCCAGCGATAACGTCCGTGTGTTCGGAAACGTTGCGGGAGGTGAAGATCATGAGTGATATGATAGTTCTTTTCCAGAGATACATGCAGCAGCCCTACGTTCAGTATGCAATGATCGTGGGCGTCCTCATCGCCCTTTGTTCATCGCTTCTCGGGGTTACACTTGTTCTGAAGAGATTCTCGTTTATAGGTGACGGTCTTTCGCACGTTGCATTCGGCGCAATGGCTGTCGCCGGGGTCTTGAAATTCACCAATCAGATGCTCATTATCCTGCCGATCACCGTTATCTGTGCCATCCTTCTTCTAAGCGTCGGGCAGAACGCCAAAATCAAGGGCGATGCGGCGGTCGCTATGATATCAGTCGGCTCATTGGCAATAGGTTATCTGCTGATGAACATATTCTCCACGTCTTCCAATCTTTCCGGAGATGTGTGCTCCACGCTGTTCGGCTCAACGTCCATACTCACGCTATCAAAGTTCGACGTATGGCTCTGTGTTGCGCTTTCCGTTGTGGTCGTTACGGTATTCGTGCTGTTTTATAATAAGATATTTTCCGTGACTTTTGATGAGTCCTTCGCAATGGCAACGGGAACAAAGGCAAGACTTTATAATCTTATTATTGCCGTGATGGTAGCCGTGGTCATCGTGCTTGCTATGAATCTCGTGGGCTCGCTTCTTATTTCCGCGCTTGTAATATTCCCGGCGCTGTCAGCCATGCGTGTGTTCAAGAGCTTCAAGTCGGTAACGATCTGTGCGGCAGTTCTTTCAGTTGCGGCATCCCTTGTGGGAATTATCGCTTCCATTCTGGGAAGCACGCCGGTAGGCTCAACTATCGTGCTTATAGACATCATTGCATTCGCGGCATTCTCTCTGGTAGGGGCAGTAAAAGGAGGAATCAGAAAATGAAAAAATTATCTTTGATATTGTCAGTGATCATGATCATGCTTCTTGTGTGCTCATGTGGTTCGGAAAAAGAAAAAGCACCCGACAACAGTGCCAAGGCAATAAAGCCTTTTGATGTTGTGATCGATCCCGATGAGTACGTACTGTATCAGAACATATTCTATAACGAAGCATACGACGAGTACGTAGGAAAGGAACAGACAAAAACCGGAATCTTTTCCATAGTATATGACAGGTATTCCGAGGTTGAACGCTATTATGTCTGGGGCTACTACGATCAGACGAAATGCTGTGACTGGCAGTGGGAAATATGTCCCGACGGACTGACGGAATTACCCAAGGAAGGGTCAAAGATAGAGGTCAAGGGTACATTTGCCGGAAGTGATAAAGCTCTTGATAAATACTGGCTCGAGGGCGCATACGTAACAGTTGTCAGCGAGTATACGGGAACCCTTTATGACGTCAATATGTGCCTTATGAGCGCAACGCTCGAAAGAGTTCAGCTTGCAAATATGCAGCAGCACAAGGAATTCTTTGAGGGTAAATCGCTTTCCTCCTACGGAAGGATACTGAACCTTGATAATATTCAGCATCCGTACTACGATTCCTCATGGATACAGCCGTTCAGCACTCCCGACGGATCTGCTCCCGCAATAGGAACGACCGTCACCGTCGTCGGCAATTATGTTGACGGAGTGATTGACAACGCCGAAATATTAGCCACTTCCGCATATTGATAAAATAAAAGAATCCCCGGATCCGTATGGATCCGGGGACTTTTTAATTTGTTATTCTTCTTCACCGGGGAAGTCTTCTTCCTCTTCGGCAAATTCGTCGTCCTCTTCGTTTCCGTCGAAGTCATCGTCAAACATTTCGGAAGAAGAGATTATTTCCTCATCTTCTTCATCTGCGTAATTCATGATGTCTTCCTCGTCGAGAGGCTCGTCTTCTTCACGGTCATCATCATAGCTGATAGTGCCGTACTTTTCATAGAACTCATCGTCCTCGGCAGTGTTGATCTTGTCGACCTCAATGCCGTTGTAGCAGGGCATACCTGTACCTGCGGGGATAAGCTTACCGATAAGCACGTTCTCTTTAAGTCCCATCAGATGGTCGACCTTACCCTTGATAGCAGCCTCGGTGAGGACCTTGGTGGTCTCCTGGAAGGATGCGGCGGAAAGGAAGGACTCGCACTGGAGGGAAGCCTTGGTGATACCGAGCAGAACAGGCTCTGCTTCAGCAAGCATGAGGTCACGCTCGCCTGCATCGATACGCTTCTGGATTTCTTCGTTGGCGTCAAGAAGCTCGATCTTGTCAACGTTGATACCGGGAAGCATTTCGGTGGAACCGGGCTCAAGGATGTGCATCTTTCTGGTCATCTGTCTTGTGATGATCTCGATGTGCTTGTCGTTGATGCCGATGTTCTGGCTTGAGTAAACCTTCTGAACTTCAAGGATGATATAATCGTAAACTGCATCGATACCGTTGATGCGGAGGATGTCAGCAGGATTCTTATAACCCTCGGTCAGCTCCTGCCCGGCGGTAACGTATGCGCCGTCCTCAACAGTAATGGTAGTACCGTAGGGGATGGGATACTCTTTCTGTTCGCCGTTTTCGGGATTGGTGATAACGATGTTGTGGATCTTCTTTACGTCACGGATCTCAACGTTGCCGGCAAATTCAGCGACAACGGAGGTCTTCTTGGGCTTTCTTGCCTCAAAGAGCTCCTCAACTCGGGGAAGACCCTGAGTGATGTTTGCGGAAGCAACGCCACCGGTGTGGAACGTTCTCATGGTCAGCTGTGTACCGGGCTCACCGATAGACTGAGCTGCAATGATACCGACAGCCTCACCGATATTGACAGGCTTGGAGTTCGCAAGGTCAGCACCGTAGCAATGAGAGCATACGCCGTGGCGGGCTCTGCACTGGAGGACGGTACGGATGTGAACGTGAGTGATGCCGGCTTTCTCAACCGCCTTTGCCTGTTCCTCGGAAACCATGGTGTTGTCGGGAACGATGACCTCTCCGGTAGTGGGATCGACCACGTCACCGATAACGTATCTGCCGTAGATACGCTGTGCGAGAGTCTCGATTCTCTGGTTGCCGTCCATGATATCGGATACTACGATACCGTGAGTAGCACCGCAGTCGGTCTCCCTGATGATAACGTCCTGAGAAACGTCAACAAGACGACGGGTAAGGTAACCGGAGTCTGCAGTCTTCAGAGCGGTATCGGAAAGGGATTTACGTGCACCACGTGCTGCGATGAAGTACTCCAAGATGTTCAGGCCTTCGCGGAAGTTGGACTTGATCGGGATCTCCATCGTCTTACCGGATGTTGCAAACATCAGACCACGGATACCTGCAAGCTGTCTCATCTGTGTCACGTTACCACGGGCACCGGAGTCGGACATCATCTTGATAGGATTGTAACGGTTGAAGTTTGCCTGCAGAGCTGCAACGACTTCGTCGGTGGTCTTTTCCCACGTTGCGATTACGCTGCGGTATCTTTCCTCGTCGGAAAGGACACCCTGCATAAAGAAGTTCTGGATCTGGTCAACCTTTTTCTCGGCTTCTGCGACCAGAGTGTACTTTTCCGGAGGGATCGCCATATCTGCAATTGAGATGGAGATGGAAGCCTTGGTTGAATACTTGTAACCCATCGCCTTGATGTTGTCAAGCATTTCGGCAGTTCTCTCGAAGCCGTGTGCCTTGATACATCTGTCAATGATCTGACCCAACTGCTTGGAGCCGCAGACGAAGGTGATCTCAAGATCGAAGTATTTATCGGGATCGCTTCTGTCAACGTAGCCCAGGTCCTGAGGAATGGGCTGGTTGAATATGAGCAGACCCATGGTGGCATCGATAACTTTTGATTCCATCTTGCCGTTGCGTTCCTTGAACACACGTACCTTGATGGGAGCGTGGAGACCGATATCACCGTTCTGATATGCCATCATTGCCTCGTTGAAGTCGCGGAAGATCTTGCCTTCGCCGGGCTCGCCTGCACGGTCGATGGTAAGATAGAAAGAACCGAGCACCATGTCCTGAGAAGGAACGGTGATGGCCTTTCCGTCAACGGGCTTCAGAAGGTTGTTGGCGGAGAGCATAAGGAATCTTGCCTCTGCCTGCGCTTCTGCGGAAAGCGGAACGTGGATAGGCATCTGGTCACCGTCGAAGTCGGCGTTAAATGCCTTACATACCAGAGGATGAAGCTTGATTGCACGGCCCTCAACGAGGACGGGCTCGAATGCCTGGATAGACAGACGGTGCAGGGTAGGAGCACGGTTCAGAAGCACGGGATGCTCCTTGATAACGTTCTCAAGTGCGTCCCAAACCTCCGGGCTTGCCTTTTCGACCTTTTTCTTGGCTTCCTTGATGTTGGCAGCCTTCTGGGTCTCATGCAGTCTCTTCATAACGAAGGGCTTAAAGAGCTCAAGCGCCATTTCCTTAGGAAGTCCGCACTGATAGATCTTAAGGTTAGGACCTACGACGATAACGGAACGGCCGGAATAGTCAACACGCTTACCGAGCAGGTTCTGACGGAAACGTCCCTGTTTACCGCGGAGCATTTCGCTGAGGGATTTGAGAGGACGGTTGTTGGGACCTGTAACGGGCTTGCCGCGGCGACCGTTGTCGATGAGGGCATCGACAGCTTCCTGAAGCATACGCTTCTCGTTTCTGACGATGATCTCGGGAGCACGGTAGTCGATAAGTCTCTTAAGACGGTTGTTTCTGTTAATAACTCTGCGGTACAGATCGTTAAGGTCAGAGGTAGCGAATCTGCCGCCGTCAAGCTGTACCATAGGACGGATATCCGGAGGAATTACGGGAATTACGTCCAGTACCATCCATTCGGGCTTGTTGCCGGACTTTCTGAAAGCCTCAACAACTTCCAGACGCTTGATGACCTTGATCTTCTTCTGACCGCTGGAGCGGGCCAGCTCATCCTTCAGCTCTGCGGAGAGCTTTTCGATGTCCAGCTCGTGGAGCAGCTCTTTGATGGCCTCAGCACCCATGCCGACTCTGAAGTCATTTTCATACATGGTGTAGTACTCTCTGTACTCTTTCTCGGAGAGAAGCTGATACTTGGAAAGAGGAGTCAGGCCGGGATCGATTACGATATATGCAGCAAAGTAGAGAACTTTCTCAAGGTGTCTGGGAGAGATGTCGAGCAGGAGACCCATTCTGGAGGGAATGGCTCTGAAATACCAGATGTGGGAAACGGGAGCGGCAAGCTCGATGTGTCCCATTCTCTCACGGCGGACCTTTTTCTGAGTTACCTCAACGCCGCACTTTTCGCATATTTTATTTTTATGACGGATTCTTTTATATTTACCGCACAGACATTCCCAGTCCTTGGTGGGTCCGAAGATGCGTTCGCAGAACAGACCGTCACGCTCGGCTTTGAGCGTACGGTAGTTGATGGTTTCGGGCTTCTTGACTTCGCCGTAGGACCAAGAGCGTATCATCTCAGGGGATGCCAGTCCGATTTTGATAGAATCAAATGTGATGTGTTCCATCGGCAAATTACCTTCTTTTAATATATTATTGGGAATTTGTGGCGGGATCAGAATTCATCTTCTTCGTCGCCTGCATCGGAATAAAAGATTCCGTCAGCATCGAGAGCGCCGTCGAAGGTTTCGGCAGAGAACGTTTCGTATACGTCGTCGGTAACGACAGTCTCGCCTACGTCTTCGTCTCTGACTCTGTCGATAAATCTGTCAGGACGCATGTTGGATGATTCTTCATCGTCTCCGAGCTTGGAGAGCTCGATCTCATTGCCGTCGGCATCAAGGACCTTGATGTCAAGCGCAAGTGCCTGGAGCTCTTTCACGAGAACCTTGAAAGATTCGGGAACGCCGGGAGTGGGGATGTTCTGACCCTTGACGATAGCTTCGTAGGTCTTTACACGACCGGTAACGTCATCGGATTTAACAGTAAGGATTTCCTGGAGGGTGTAAGCTGCACCGTATGCTTCGAGCGCCCAAACCTCCATCTCACCGAATCTCTGCCCGCCGAACTGGGCTTTACCGCCGAGAGGCTGCTGAGTGATGAGGGAGTAAGGACCTGTTGAACGTGCATGGATCTTATCATCAACCAGATGATGGAGTTTCAGGTAGTACATGATACCCACGGTAACGGGGTTATCGAATGCATCACCGGTACGTCCGTCATAAAGGATGGTCTTACCGTCAACGATATAAAGTCTCTGCTCCTGACGGAGGGCTTCGATATAAGCCTGTCTGTCCTTCATATCATCTGCAATCTTTTCGTAAGACTTCGTTCCGTCTTCCGCAACGATTTCCTCAAGCAGATATTTGCCGTCAACGTTCTCATTGGGAAGAACGATTCTGTGCATGCCTGCCATTCTCATGCACTCTGTGATATCCTGCTCCTTTGCGCCGTCGAATACGGGAGTCATGATCTTCCAGCCCAGCTTCTTGGAAGCGAGACCGAGATGAACTTCAAGCACCTGACCGATATTCATTCGGGAAGGAACGCCCAGGGGGTTCAGCACGATATCAAGGGGAGTACCGTCAGCGAGGAAGGGCATGTCTTCGGGAGGAAGGATACGGGAAACGACACCCTTGTTACCGTGACGGCCCGCCATCTTGTCTCCGACGGAGATCTTACGCTTCTGAGCGATGTATACTCTGATTACCTTATTGACTCCGGGAGACAGCTCGTCGCCGTTCTCACGGGAGAATACCTTAACGTCAATTATGATACCGGACTCACCGTGAGGAACACGGAGGGAAGTATCACGTACTTCACGGCTCTTTTCACCGAAGATAGCACGGAGCAGTTTTTCCTCGGCGGTAAGGTCTGTCTCGCCCTTGGGAGTAACTTTACCTACAAGGATGTCACCGGCACGTACTTCGGTACCGATCTTGATGATACCCTCGGCATCCAGATCCTTGAGAGCATCCTCGCCAACGTTGGGGATCTCACGGGTGATCTCTTCGGGACCGAGCTTGGTATCTCTTGCTTCGTGGGAGTATTCCTCAATGTGGATAGAGGTGTATACGTCGTCACGTACAAGTCTTTCATTAAGAAGAACTGCGTCCTCGTAGTTGTAACCTTCCCAGGTCATGAAGCCGATGAGGGCATTCTTTCCGAGGGAGATTTCGCCTTCGCTTGTAGCGGGGCCGTCTGCAAGGACCTGTCCTTTTTCAACACGCTCACCGACGGATACCAGAGGAATCTGGTTTACGCAGGTGGACTGGTTGCTTCTCTTGAATTTGATGAGGTGATAAGTCTTCTTTTCGCCGTTGTCGGCACGGACGGTGATCTGGGAAGCATCAATGCTTTCGATGAAGCCGTCAAGATCGGAAACCACGCAAACGCCGGAGTCGACGGCTGCCTTGTATTCCATACCGGTAGCAACGATAGGAGATTCGGTCACCATAAGCGGAACTGCCTGCTTCTGCATGTTTGATCCCATCAGAGCACGGGAGTTGTCGTCGTTCTCCAGGAAGGGAATGGATGCGGTAGCAACGGAGACCACCATCTTGGGGGACACGTCCATGTAATCGACCTGAGAAGCATCGATCTCGATGATCTCGGAACGGTCACGTGCAGTTACCTTTGCGTTCTTGAAGCGTCTGTTTTCATCGAGAGGCTCGTTTGCCTGAGCAATGATGTATCCGTCTTCAACGTCAGCAGTCATATAGATGACTTCGTTTGTAACAACGCCTTTTTCTTTGTCGACCTTAAGGTAGGGCGCTTCGATGAAACCGTATTTGGAAATCTTGGCGTAGGTTGACAGATAAGAGATAAGACCGATGTTAGGACCTTCGGGGGTCTCGATAGGACACATTCTTCCGTAATGAGTGTAGTGAACGTCACGAACGTCAAAGGAAGCACGGTCACGGGAAAGACCGCCGGGGCCGAGAGCGGAAATACGGCGCTTATGGGTAAGCTCTGCCAGAGGGTTGGCCTGATCCATGAACTGGGACAGAGGAGAAGAACCGAAGAACTCACGGATAGCCGTAACGATAGGACGGATATTGATGAGGTTCTGAGGGCTGAGACTCTCGTTGTCCTGGATGTTCATTCTCTCCTTGACGATCTTGTCCATCCTGGAAAGACCGATACGGAGCTGGTTCTGGAGAAGCTCACCGACACATCTGAGACGTCTGTTGCCCAGATGGTCTATGTCGTCTGTGGTGCCCACGTCGTGGGAGAGGCACAGCAGATAGTTGATGGATGCCAGAATGTCATCGGGAGTGATGTGAGTGGGGCAGAGGTCGTGAACACGTGCCTTTGCGATCTTCTTGATCTCGTCAAGATCGCCGCCTGCCTCTTCCATGATCTCGCAGAGGACCTTGTAGTCAACTTTCTCGGAAGCACCGATGTCGGAAAGGTCATCACCGATAACGTCTTTCGCAAATACGGAGCCGTTGGAGAATACCTTTACTTCGGAACCGTCTTCCATGCGCAGATAAACAGTATCTACACATGCATGCTCGATGACCATTGCATCGTCACGGGAGAGCAGAGTGCCTTCCTCGAAGAGGATCTCTCCGGTGAGGGCGCTTGCAACGGGACGTGCAAGAACATGGTCGGCAATACGGAGTCCGAGAGCGAGCTTCTTGTTGTACTTGTATCTGCCTACGGGATACAGATCGTATCTCTTGGCATCAAAGAGCAGATTGTTGATAAGGATCTCTGCGCTTTCAACGATAGCAGGCTCGCCGGGACGAAGCTTTTTGTAGATCTCCTTGAGAGCTTCTTCGCGGATAGTGGAATGATTTTCCACAGCAAGCTTTTCACACTCATCTTTTTCAAGAGTAGCGGTAAGCTTTGCTTCATCACCGAAGTATTCTTTGATCTGTGCGGGAGATTCAATACCGAGAGCACGCACGAGAACTGTAACGGGAAGCTTGCGGTTCTTGTCTATGCGGACGTAGAACACGTCGTTGGCATCCGTTTCATACTCAAGCCATGCACCGCGGTAGGGAATAACGGTTGCGGCGAAAGTGCGCTTGCCGGATTTGTCAATGGCACTATCGTAATAGATGCCGGGGGAACGTACGATCTGAGAAACGATTACACGCTCAGCTCCGTTGATTACGAATGTACCTGTATCCGTCATCATAGGGAAATCGCCCATATAGATGTCGGACTGCTTGACCTCACCGGTCAGTCTGTTGGTAAGACGGACAGAAACCTTCAGAGGCTTTGCGTAGTTCGCATCACGCTCCTTGCATTCTGCCACAGGATACTTAGGCTCCTGATCGAATGAGTAGTCAACGAACTCGATGAAAAGGTTGCCGGTATAGTCTGTGATGGGGGATACGTCATTGAGTACCTCCATGAGACCTTCTTCCAGGAACCACTTGAAAGAATCCTTCTGGATCTCAAGCAGGTTGGGAAGACCGATCGCCTCATCGATTTTCGAGAAACTCATTCTCGTCTTTTTGCCCACTGTCTGGGGTTTGACCATCGGGTTATCACTCCAATCCTAAGATAGTCGGGAAACGCTGCGGGATGCTGCTGAAAAGCGGAATTTTGCGCGCCGCATTTCCTTCATAAATATAATAAAATAATTTTCTCGCAAATAAACGCAATATAATATTATATATAAAGAAGTGCAAATGTCAACAGTTTGCCCGATATTTTTGAGAAAAAATGTAATTTTTATAATTTGGACAACAATTATTTACACAAAATTAAAATGTAAACAATTTGTAAATTATGCAGAGGCAGTAATGGCAAATACTGAAAAATAATTCAAAAAAATGGCGTGACCGTATTGATTTTGCAGAGTGGTAAGAGTATAATTGAGAGTAAGGATAAATCGAAATTCCGGAGGTCAGAAATGAAATGCATAATTAACGGCAGGATCGTCCTTCCCGACGGTGTTGTTGTCGGAAAAGTATTGGTGTATGATGACAAGATCGAGAAGATCTGCGATGCAGCAGAGATCGATCTTAAAGATTACGAAGTGATAGATGCTGACGGCGGTCTTGTATGTCCCGGCCTTGTGGACATGCATATCCACGGTTATCTCGGAGAGGACGTTTCCGACGGTACGGTTGAAGGACTTAAGAAAATGTCCCTCGGCATCGCCGAAAACGGCGTTACTTCATGGTGCCCCACCACGATGACTGTTTCCAAAGCTGAAATCAATAAGGCATTCGATTCCGCAAGAGAACTCAAAAACTGCGGTGAGTATTACGGCGCAAAGATCATCGGTATCAATGCAGAGGGCCCGTTCATCAACCCCTCCAAAAAAGGAGCACAGGCAGAGGAGCATATTCTTCGCCCCGATGCTGATTTCATTCTTGAAAACGCCGATATCGTTAAAGTGTTCACCATAGCACCCGAGGTGGACGGCGGTCTTGAATGTATCGAAAAAGTATATAAGGACGGCAGAGTTCTCGTATCAATGGGACACACAGGCGCGTCCTTTGAAGAAGCAAACGAGGGCATCAAAGCAGGTGTCCGTCATACGACTCATCTGTTCAATGCCATGACAGCTCTTATGCACCGTAATCCCGGTGTCGTCGGCGCGGCTCTTTCCTGCGAAGACGTAAGCTGTGAGCTTATTGCCGATACCTTCCACGTCAATAAAGGCCTTTTCGGACTTGTTTCAAAGCTCAAGGGTGACAAGCTCTGCCTTATCACCGACTGTATGAGAGCCGGCGGCATGCCCGACGGACAGTTCACTCTGGGCGGACAGCCCGTAACGAAGACGGGCATCAAATGCCTGCTTCCCGACGGTACTATCGCAGGTTCAGTTCTGACGCTCAATAAAGCCGTTAAGAACCTCTATGAGAATACCGGGCTTTCCGTCAACGAAGCGGTCAGATGTGCCAGCCTTAATCCCGCCACCGTTCTCGGCGTTGCTGATCGTATCGGCTCACTTGAAATCGGTAAATGCGCCGATATTATGATTTGTGATGATGATTTCAATATAAAAAATACAATTATCGGAGGTACAACACGATATGAATGCAAATGAAATCAAAGCTCTTAAACTGAGCAACAAGAGATGCGGCGTTGAGGTGTTCGTCGCAGGCAGCTACGAGGCTCTTTCCAAGAAGGCAGCTTCCATCGTAGCAGGTGCCATCAACCAGAAGCCCAAGTTCCTCCTGGGACTTGCAACCGGTACGTCCCCCATCGGTCTGTACGAAGAGCTTGCAAACCTCAATCACGAGGGCAGAGTTGACTTCTCCGGCGTCACCACCTATAACCTTGATGAGTATTATCCCATCGACCCCGCTAATGATCAGTCTTACAGATATTTCATGAACAAGCATCTGTTCAACAATATCAATATAGACATGAACAATACCCACGTCCTTTTCGGACAGGCTCCCGACTGGAAAGTTGAGTGCGCTGACTACGATAAGGCAATCGCTGATTTCGGCGGTATCGACCTTCAGGTCCTCGGTATCGGCAACAACGGTCATATCGGCTTCAACGAGCCCGGTAAGGACTTTATCTGGGGAACTCACAGAGTTGAGCTCACCGAGTCCACCATCGAGGCTAACTCCCGTCTGTTCAATTCTGCTGATGAAGTTCCGCGTGCCGCTCTTTCCATGGGTATCGGAAACATCATGTGCGCAAAGCAGGTAGTTCTCGTAGCAAACGGTCCCAAGAAGGCACAGGCTATCAAGGACGCTCTCGAAGGCGAAATCAGCCCTTACTGCCAGGCTTCTATCCTTCAGCTGCATAAGAACGTTACCTTCATCCTTGATGAAGAGGCTGCTTCCATGCTGGATGCGTACAAGGCTCTGTAATCTAAACAAAAGGAACTGAAAAAATGATCAAAGCAATTCTTGACCCCCAGTTTCAGCCTATGGTCGAGGTGGTCAGCAGCTATAAGAAAGCTGTTGCCGAGGCCGGCGGTGTACCGCTGACAATAGCCGTACAGAGAAACAAGGGATATATTTCCACGTACAGCCTTGACATTTATGCCGACGGCACAGGTCACGACGATGAAAACTACGGTATCGTTGAAAGAATCGTAAAAACTCTTCTGTGGGTATACGGCGGTTATAAGGTAACCGTTGCCGGATCGAAGAAGATTTACGAGAAGCTCGCCGCCGCATATAAAAAAGGCGGTGCCAGAGAGTTCGATGCGGACTTTATGGCAAGAGTCTATGAAACCGATTTCGTGGTCGATTACGTTGAAAAGGCCGAGGATGCTCCCAAGGAGTTCCAGGCAGCAGATCCCGTAGGCCGTCATCTTGACGGATGCCGTATCGGTTTTGACGCAGGCGGAAGTGACCGTAAGGTAAGTGCTGTCGTTGACGGTGAAACCGTATATTCCGAAGAGGTTGTATGGTTCCCCAAGCTCCAGAGCGATCCCGATTATCACTATCAGGGAATCCTCGAGGCTATGAAGACCGCCGCTTCACATATGCCCAGAGTTGACGCTATCGGCGTTTCTTCCGCAGGCGTATATATCGACAATAAGATCATGATCGCCTCTCTCTTCCTGAAGGTCTCCGATGAGGACTTCGAGAAGAAGGTCAAGACCATGTATCTTGACGTAGCAAAAGAGATCGGCGATATTCCCGTAGAGGTTGCAAATGACGGTGACGTTACCGCACTTGCAGGTGCTATGGATCTTAACGATACCAACGTTCTCGGTGTTGCCATGGGCACTTCCGAGGCCGCAGGTTACGTTGATACACAGGGCAATATCACCGGTTGGCTCAACGAGCTTGCTTTCGTTCCCGTTGACTTCTGTAAGGATGCAATGGTAGACGAGTGGAGCGGAGATTACGGATGCGGAGTTAAGTATTTCTCCCAGGATTCCGTAATAAAGCTTGCTCCTGCCGCAGGCATCGAGCTTGATGAAAGCCTTTCTCCCGCAGAAAAGCTGAAAGTTGTACAGAAGCTGATGGCAGAGGGTGATGAAAGAGCCGCAAAGATCTATGACACCATCGGAGTGTACTTCGGCTATGCCATCGCATACTATGCAATGTTCTATGATATCAAGCACGTTATCATCATGGGCCGTGTCACCAGCGGCGAAGGCGGTACTATCCTTCTCGCAAAGGCAAACGAGGTTCTCGAAAAAGAATTCCCGTGCCTTGCAAAGAAAGTCGTTCTTCACATCCCCGATGAGAAGAGCCGCCGTGTAGGTCAGTCCGTTGCAGCGGCAAGCCTGCCCAAACTTAACTGATCATAATGATAAATCCCCGTACCACACGGTACGGGGATTTTTTATGTCAGATTGCCTAAGCTTTCAATAGTAGAGTTCTGTAACGGAACACAATGTTCCTCAATGTACATCAGAGAAGATTTTTTGCATTCACTCCCTCCGAATTCCGGCATATTCGGAAAATCTCTGTCAAGCACCAGATAAACGAATGGCTTTTCTTTCTCATAGTATACTTTTCCGTCAGTATGCCTCATTGAATTGTTGATGGCTTTGCAGGCAGGCAGCAGCATTTCGATATCCGGAAATCTGTATATGTAGCATTGCTTCAGATCCGTTGCAGTCAGCTGATCGCCGAGCCGTGTGATGAACAATTGGCATCCTCCTTCTTTCGACTCGAATATTTTCACCGTTATCCTGCTCTGTGACGGGAAATAATCAGACGCACCCGTATCGTTCAGCATCATCCGGATGTTTTGTGCCATTGCATCGGCACGGCTGTTCTTAAAGTTGTACTTTGTCATATCTTCCGGTGTCATATGCAGGATGAATTTGCTTTCTGAGCATTGTATAAGCTCCATTTGTTTCACTTCCTTTATATTAATTATAATCTGTATGTGCGAAAGTGGCACTATCAATTTATGGCAAACTGCCTTGACTAAGGAACTCAGCGGTGTTAAAATGTAGAAAAGGAGATTTGTTATGGAAAAATATAAAAGAATTTTCCTAATAGTAGCAGACAGCATGGGTATAGGCGAGGCCCCGGATGCCGTAAAGTTTCTGAACGGCGACGGAACTGACGAGGGCTCCGATACCTATGGCGCTTTGTACGGCGCAGAAGGCTTTTCCGCTCCTTTCCTTTCAAAGCTCGGAATAGGTAATATTGACGGCGTTGCATCCTGCTATGAGGGCTGTGAGAAACCAATCGGCGTATACGGCAAGCTCCGTGAAAAATCCGCCGGCAAGGATACAGTCACCGGTCATTGGGAGCTTGCGGGAGTAGTATCCGATTCTCCGATGCCTACTTTCTATGACGGCTTTCCCGAGGAACTCCTTTCACGGATATGTGAAAGATGGGGAAGAGGATGGCTTTGCAATAAACCGTATTCGGGCACCGAGGTCATAAAGGATTACGGCAGAGAGCATATCGAGACCGGTAAGCTTATCGTTTATACGTCTGCAGACAGCGTGTTCCAGATAGCCGCACATGAGGACTATGTACCCATAGAGGAGCTGTACCGCTGCTGTGAGATCGCCAGGGAAGATCTTTGCGGTAAATATGCGGTAGGCAGAGTGATCGCCCGTCCGTTCGTCGGCACGTATCCGGATTTTGAACGCACCTCAAACCGCCATGATTATTCACTTGAAGCACACGGTGATACGCTGTGCGATGTTCTTTATAAAGCCGGAAAGGATGTTATCGCAGTCGGTAAAATCGGCGATATATTCGCTCACAGAGGCATCACGGAGGAGATACACACGGTCAGCAATGAAGACGGTATGGATAAGACCGCAGAGCTTCTTTCCCGTGATTTCAACGGCCTTTGCCTTGTTAATCTCGTTGATTTCGATATGAAATACGGCCACCGCAGAGACGTTAAAGGATATGCTGATGCGGTAATGAAGCTGGACTCATTCCTTGCTGATTTCATCAAGAAAATGAACGATGACGATCTGCTCGTCGTAACGGCAGACCACGGTTGCGACCCCTCCCATATTGGCACCGACCATACGAGAGAATATGTTCCCGTACTTTTGTATTCAAAGGGTATGGTCAGCCACAACATTGGAACGCTTGACGGATTTGACAGCCTCGGTGCGACCTTGTCCGATCTTCTCGGCGTAAAGAACGATTTTAAAGGCAGTTTTGCCGAAAGGATATAATATGAACGTAAAAGAAAGATTTCTGAAATACGTAGGCTTTTATACCACGTCAGATGAGAACAGCGAAACCGTTCCTTCCACTCAAAGACAGAAAGTGCTCGGAGCATATATAGCTGATGAAATGAAAGCTCTCGGCCTTTGTGACGTCGAAATGGACGATATGGGATACGTTTACGGATACCTCCCCGCAACAGAAGGCTTCTTCGGAGACGACCTGGGACTTATAGCCCATATGGATACTTCCCCCGACGTATCCGGTGAGAACGTTAAGGCAAAGACGGTCCTTTATAAGGGCGGCGACCTTAAGCTTTCCGATAAGGAAACCATCACCGTTAAAGACTATCCGTCACTTGAAAAGTATATCGGCGAAGAACTTATTGTCACAGACGGAACAACTCTTCTGGGTGCTGACGATAAAGCAGGCGTTGCCGAGATCATGTCCGCCTGTGAGTTCCTTATAAATCATCCCGAGGTGCCTCACCGCGGTATTTCCGTATGCTTCACACCTGATGAGGAGATAGGCAGAGGGGCAGATCATTTCGACCTTTCAAAGTTCAAAGCAAAAGTGGCATATACCGTTGACGGCGGCGAGCTCGGCGAGATCGAATATGAGAATTTCAATGCCGCTTCCGCAAAGGTGACGGTCCACGGCGTGAATATCCATCCCGGAAGCGCAAAGGATAAAATGAAAAATGCCGTCCTTATGGCTGCGGACTTTATAGACCGTATGCCTCTTGCGGAAGTACCTGCACATACGGAGGGCTACGAGGGCTTTTACCACGTTGCGGAGATCGCCGGAAACGAATCCGAGACAGTTTTCTCAATGATCATCCGGGACCATGATATGGACAAATTCGAAAAGAGAAAGCAGTTTATCCGTGATCTTACCGATTATATGAATAAGGTGTACGGCGAGTGCACTTTCGAAACCGAGATCCGTGACTCCTATTATAATATGAAAGAGAAGATACTTCCTCATATGTATCTTATCGAAAATGCTGAGAAAGCCATGAGAGATGCCGGAGCCACACCGCAGGTAGTAGCTATCCGAGGCGGCACGGACGGCGCAAGACTCTCCTTTGAAGGCCTGCCTTGCCCCAACCTTTCCACCGGAGGCGTCAACTTCCATTCCAAGTACGAGTATATCCCCGTTAAGTCTCTCGAGACAATGGTGAATGTCTTGCTAAACCTTCTAAAATAAAATTTAAGGGAGAAATACCATTTCTCCCTTTTTCATACCAACCTTTTCCTAATTCTGTGTCTGTATAGGTGAAAGCGCTTTTAAAAAGGAAAAAGAAAATGCGAAGAGAAGATGCCGAAAGAACCGTAACAGAATATCTGAAACCGATATTCGGATTTGCACTTAAACGGTGCAAAACTCCCGAGGACGCAGAGGATCTGTCGCAGGAAATAGCTATCCGTGCGTATCGGACACTTCTGTCACGGGATGATATCCGTGATACGGGAAAATTCATATGGACTCTTGCCCATAACGCCTTGGCGAATTATTACCGTGATACTGCAAAAATTACAGTAGGTATTTCCCTTGACGGGCTGGATGAGATAATCGCGGATACGACCTACGAAGACGATTTTGATACAGAATCTCTGAACCGTCTGAAAAGTGAGATCGCCTACCTGTCCCAAACACGCCGCAAAATCCTCGTTGCTTTTTATTTCGAAAATAAAAAGCAGGCGGATATAGCACGTGAACTGAATATTCCCGTCGGTACGGTGAAATGGCATCTTTTCGAAGCGAAAAAAGATTTGAAAAGAGGTATGGAAAAAATGAGAGAAACAAGTAATCTTAAATTTAACCCCGTAACATTCGATAAACTATGGTTTTCCGGATCGATCGGAGATAACAATTCAATGGAAATGCTCAAACCCAAGCTCGTTCAGAATATCTGCTACTGTGTCCGTGACACGGCGAAAACAATAGAAGAAATTGCAGACGACCTGGGTGTTTCCCCCGTTTACATCGAGGATGAAGTGGAAAAGCTTGAAAAAATGCTTTATCTCACAGAGAAAAACGGTAAATATCTGACAAATTTCATAATTCAAGAGAATACTCCTGAGCTGTGCGAATTTGAAAAGAAAATGAATGCCGAAATGTCGGAGCTTTGCGCCGATGCTTTGTATGAAGAACTAATGCTGTCGGGACTTCTTGACAGCGAAAGTATTAAATGCACATTTGATAAGAATTATCTTCTTTGGAGTGTTCTGCCCTATATTCTTGCTATGTGCGGAGAAGGGGATTTTATTGAAAAGATTAAGTTTTATGATGTAAGTACTATCCGCCCGGACGGTTCAAATAACATAGTATATACATCTGTTGATTCAAGCAGTACTATAGATAAATCTTACCACAAATGGAACGGACCCATGCACGGTAAAAATGATTCCGGAGATGAATTTTGGAAAATCAATACCAAATTTGATGAAAGACCCGATACTTATCTTGATGTTTTTGAGGCAATCAAGGTGCTGTCGCTCTATAAAAGAAACAGAACAGAAAATCTCTCCTGTGATGAATATGCTTATCTTGCGGAAAATGGGTATGTAACCATGAATGATGACGGAACTGCCCGTTGGCTGCCCGTAATTCTTTGCGGTGAGGATATAAAGGAAAAGCTGTTCTCTCTCGGAAGAAATGTCAAAAAGAAGTATTCCGAAAAGCTGGAAGAGTTAAAAAAGTCCTATTTCGAAAAAACTCTGAAAACCGTTTCCGAACATACAAAACATCAGATGGAATTTATTTTGCAGTTTACTTTTGAGTCGGACGGTGCGTTTCTCAATAGCTGCATTTGCCACCTTGTAAACTCCGGAAAATTAAAGCTCCCCACCGAAGAAGAGAAAAAGTCTCTTATGACAATTCTCATAATCAAATAAAAAAGCGCTCCTCACGGAGCGCTTTTCTTATGCCTTTTCTCTTTCGAAGAAATATTTCTGATTGTGGCTCTTTATGCTTTGCACGAGCCCGATGAGCATGTACATGGCGAGCATTGACGAGCCGCCGTAGCTCATAAAGGGAAGTGTGATGCCGATTACCGGG
>JAZUGU010000061.1:0-16652 GCA_045641325.1 Candidatus Avispirillum sp. | reverse complement strand
TCATCGAGGTCCTTCGCTTCCGCGACGACGTCCTCAATGGTGCGGCTCCTCATTTTGCCGCGGATCAGCGGGATCGCGCAGTAGGTGCATCTGTTGGAGCAGCCTTCGGCGATCTTGATGTACGCCATGTAGTCGCCCGTGGTGACGACTCTGTCGCCGCCGAGAGGGGAGGCTTCTTTGTCGTCGAAGCAGGCGTATTTGTCACCCGACGGATGAAGCACCGACTCTATCGCCTCGACTATGCGGTGCAGGCTTCCGACACCGACCAGAGCGTCGATCTCGGGGAGCTCAGAGAGGAGTTCCTCGCGGTATCTCTCCGCCATGCAGCCCGTGACGACGATGCCCTTCAGTTTCCTGTGCTCCTTGAGCCACGCTACGTCGAGGATGTTGTCGATGGACTCCTTCTTCGCGCTCTCGATGAAGGCGCAGGTGTTGATTATAACGACGTCGGCGTTCGTTTCGTCCGGCGTGATCTCGTATCCCGCCTCGACGACGTGACGGAGCATGACCTCCGTGTCGCACAGGTTTTTCGAGCAGCCGAGAGAGATAAAGCCGATCTTGTATTTCTTCATTGTATTCTCCCGATATTATTTTTTCACATACATAAACATTATATCACACTGCGCGGGATTTTACAATAGAAAAAACCGCAATGAATAAAAGGAAAATGTGAAGTTTTCGCTTCGCGAAAGCGAAGTTTTTTCCTTGCGGAAAAAGTGAAGCGTCAGACTCCGTCTGACGTGAAGTAAAGTGCTCCGCAGGCGGAGCACTCAGTTTCATTCACCCTCAAAAAAACAAAAAAGACGCGGATGCGTCTTTACGTTTTTTGAGGGTGAATGATGGGGCTCGAACCCACGACCTCCAGGGCCACAACCTGGCGCTCTAGCCAACTGAGCTACATCCACCATAGGACGTACCTTGGGGGATTCGAACCCTCGACCTACTGCTTAGAAGGCAGTTGCTCTATCCTGCTGAGCTAAAGGCACATTGGAGCGGGTGATGGGAATCGAACCCACATAGCCAGCTTGGAAGGCTGGAACTCTACCACTGAGTTACACCCGCGCACCAAATCGTCAGCTCTAATATAATATCACAGGCTATCCCCTTTGTCAACCCTTTTTTTGATTTTTTTGATCACCTTTTCAGAACGTCCTTTCGGGCTCTTTTCCGTATATTTCGGTCTTCGCTCCCGCTATGTTTTCCGCCAGATTCTTCAGCGTTTCACACACCGGAAATTCCGTATAATAATGGCCTGCCGCAAATATATTCATCCCGTTATCGACGGCATCGAGCCCTTCGTGATATTTACATTCTCCGGTCACGAGAGTATCCGCTCCCGCAAGGCGGGCAAACTCGAAAAACTCCCCTGCGCTGCCGCCGACTACCGCCACCGTTTTCACAGGTCTGCACACGTATGCGGTGATCTTTTTCGCACCGGTTTTTTTCTTTATTTTCTCTGCGAACTTTTCGGGATCGGATATATCCGTTTCTCCCATTCTGCCGAAATCGGGGGTCTCTGCATCTCCGAAGGTACGGACGTTTTCTAGGTCCAGTATTTCCGCGAGAGTATCGTTGACGCCACCGGCGCCCTGATCGAGTCTCGTATGGAGCGAAATGACAGACACGCCGCTCCTTACCGCCCGGACCACTCTGTCGCCCACAGCGCCCTCGGGGGTGACTCTGTCGATACCTCTGAAGATGAGCGGATGGTGACAGAGCACCGTATCGAATCCGTTTTCAGCGGCGTATTCTATCACGGCCTTTGTTGCGTCAAGGGACACGAGCACCTTTTTGACCTGATGTCCGGGATCGGTACAGCACATAAGTCCGTCGTTATCCCACTCGCAAGAAAGGGTTTGGGGATACAGCTCGCCAAGGTTATTATAGAATTCGGTGATATTCATATTTTTTCTTCCTTTATCAGATCTTTCAGCTCGTCAATAAGCTTTTGCGCCGCTTCCCTTTCGGGGCCGGAGAGTTTTTTCTCCGTCATTTTTATATGCTTTTTCACGAGTGCGGGAAACGCTTCGGACTCTCTTATCTTTTCGTTTCTGCCTACTGTCATTTCGGCGGGAGTGAGGCTGTACGGCACGCCAGTATACTCGCACACTATGCATTGATAGACCTTATCCGCCTCGGCAGCGCCGCCGTCGGTTTCGGCAAAGCCGTTCTCGGAAAGGTATTTTCGCAGGTGCTCCGGCTTTGTCATGGGCTGGAGGATAAGGCGGATTCCCGGTTTTCTCGCATAGGGACTGCCGTCTATTATCCGGGCGATAAGCTCGCCGCCCATGCCGCATATGACGATATCGGTGACGCCCTTTTCCTCAAGGGGGAGGCCGTCAAGCCCGTCCGCGAGGACGAAGGTGATGCTGTCGGCACATTCGTATTTTTCCGCGTTCTGTCTTGCACGCTCAAGGGGGCCTTCGTTTATATCGGAGGCGATGGCGCGGGGGCATTTTTCCGTATTGATGAGAAAAATGGGGATATATGCGTGGTCGGTGCCTACGTCCGCCACCACGCCGCCCTCACGCACCATTGATGCGGCGAGGTACAGTCTGTCGTCTATTATGGGTACTTTCATGTTATCCTATAAAAATCGGCGGACAAAGTCCGCCGGTTCCTGATTATTCCTTGCTGGCAAGGAAAGCATTGATCTTCTCAACGAGCTCGTCGGCATCGGTGCCGTGGACCTGGCATGCAGCCTCGATGCTCTCGCCTCTGGAATGGGGGCATCCCAGGCAATGCATTCCTATTTCAAAGAAGAACTGTGCGGTTTCTATATCGAAATCAAGCACGTCGCCGATTACTGTTTCTCTTGTTACTTCCATTTTTATTACCATCCTTTTCAGTTTGCTTTTTTGATCTCTGCCGCATCCTCATCGGGAACGGTGACTTTCTTTATATCCGCGCCCAGCGTTTTGAACTTGCCGACGATATCGTCGTATCCTCTCTCGATAAGATGCACGTCGGATATCTCGGTAGTGCCCTCAGCCGCAAGTGCCGCGATCGCCATGGCAACACCTGCACGCAGGTCAACTGCAGTGACGGGTGCGCCGTGCAGGGGCTTGCCGCCCTCGATAACTGCCGTTCTGCCGTCCACCTGGATGGAAGCGCCCATTTTACGGAGCTCCTCCACGTAGCGGAATCTCTTTTCGTATACGCCCTCGGAAACGTAGCTCACGCCGTCGGCAAGGCAAAGGAGCACTGCCATCTGGGGCTGCATATCCGTGGGGAATCCGGGATAGGGATGCGTTTTCACGTTGGCTTTGCGGATCTTCTTTTTGCCGGTGACGATGACGGAATCATCGAATTCGTCAACGACCGCACCCGTTTCCTCGAGCTTTGCGGAGACGGACTCCAAATGCTTGGGGATGACGTTGGTGAGCTTGACGCAACCGCCTGTTGCCGCCGCTGCCACCATATAGGTGCCAGCCTCGATCATATCGGGGATTATTGCGTAGGTGCATCCGTGGAGACGGTTGACGCCCTTGATCTTTATTACGTCCGTACCTGCTCCGGAGATCTTTGCTCCGCAGGTATTGAGGAAGTTTGCAAGGTCAACGATATGGGGCTCTCTTGCGGCGTTCTCGATGACGGTATTGCCGTCCGCCATTGCCGCCGCCAGCATCACGTTGACGGTAGCTCCCACGGACACGATATCGAAATAAACGTGTGCGCCGTTCACGCCCTCGTCAGCGGTGATCTCGATACAGCCCGTATCGGTCTCAACTTTGCCGCCCAGAGTTTCAAAGCCTCTGATATGCTGGTCTATGGGTCTGCCGCCGAAATCACATCCGCCGGGATATGCCACTCTCGCTTTTCCGAATCTGCCCAGCTCTGAACCCAAGAGATAATACGATGCTCTTATCTTTTTAACAAGTGCGGGATCGGACGTTCCCTCTCTTATATCGGTACAGTCTATCTCCACGGTATTCTTGTTTATGGTTTTGACCGTGGCTCCCATTTTACGGAGAATGTCAAGGGAAAGTGCAACGTCACGAACGTTGGGGATGTTTTCGATGACGCACTTGTCCTCGACCAGCACGCAGGCATATATGATGGGAAGCGCGGCATTCTTCATTCCGCTGATCTCCACCGATCCGTGCAGGCAGGCTCCTCCGTTGATTATTATTTTATCCATACAGACGTTTTCCTTTCAGATTGCCCCTTGGGGGCTCGATGTATATACAGCCGTTTCCGGCATAAAACTCATTTTCCGGTAAAAATTAAATTTCTAACCAATATATTATAACAAATATATCCCGAAAAATAAAGACCTTTTTTTCTTTTTTTTATTATTTGCGAATTGTTGTGCATAATGTATCAGCGTTCTCTGCACCTTTTGTGCAATATATGTAATATTTTCTGCTCCCTTCGTATATTCTATTATATTCCGCCTTCTCTTTTTTGCCCTTTTTACTGTTTTCAAAATGTTAATAATTTTGGGTATAAAAGGTAACAGTTTACGGGTACAATACATTTACACTAAATGTTACTTGAAAGGTTTCATTATACATGAGATTCACCGACAGGCTCCGCCGTTTCTTCTACGGAAGATACGGTATCGATGCATTATACTACGCTCTTTTCGTTTCGTTCCTCCTTATATGGGTGGTGCGCATTTTCGTTAAAAGCATTGCCGCCGATATCATTCTCTATCTTATCGAAGCGGCTCTGATAATATTTATGATTTACCGTGTTTTTTCCAGAAACATCACGGCAAGAAGACGCGAAAACGAATGGTTTCTCGGCATTTTCAGAAGTATCCGGAACTTTTTCATACTTCAGAAAAACAGGCTCCGTGACATAAAGAAGCTGAGATACAGAAGGTGTCCCGGATGCGGTGCAATACTACGCCTCCCGCCGAAAAAAGGCACTCACACGGCAAAATGCCCCCGCTGCAAAAAAGAATTCCGGGTACGGGTGATCATATGAAAGAAAGATGTGAAAACGGCATGAGTGAAGAGCTTTGTTTTGAAACGCTGACGGAGTTTCTGCGGCTGCGCACCTCTCTTGACCGCATACTTTCGCCGGTGACGGCACAGTTCGGGCTGACCCCCGTACAGACCATGACGCTGCACCTTATCTCCCGCTCCGAAAGTGCTACCGTGGGCAGTATTTTCCGGGAGATGGACTTGAATCAGGGCAATGTTTCCTCCGTTTGCAAGAAGCTTGAAAGCGACGGCTTCATCGTAAGAAAGAAGAGCCCCGAGGACGAGCGGCGTTTCGTTATCTCGCTGACGGAAAAGGGAGCCGGTGCGCTCCGCGGTATCGGAGAAGCGCTTCCCTTATCTCTTCCCCGCTGTTCCCATGAGGACAACGAAGAAGTGCGCCGCGCCATTGACGGTCTGGAGGCACTGAAAAACATCGCAGGAAAGCTGAACCGTGCGATCAACGAAAAACAGGACGGAGGAAAAGCAGATGCTTGAGCTTTTTGATATTAGAAAATCCTATGAAATAGGAGACACGGTGACACGTGCTCTTGACGGTGTCACGCTGAAGTTCGGTGAGCGTGAATTCGTTTCCATCCTCGGAACCTCCGGTTCCGGCAAGACCACGCTCCTGAACGTTATCGGAGGTCTTGACTGCTATGACAGCGGAGACCTGGTGATAAACGGAAAATCCACCAAGGAATACAAGAGCCGTGACTGGGACACTTACAGAAACCATTCCGTGGGATTCGTGTTCCAGAGCTACAACCTTATCCCTCATCAGACGGTGCTCTCAAACGTTGAGCTTGCGCTGACCCTTTCCGGTGTTCCGAAGGCGGAGCGCCGCCGCAGGGCAAAAGAGGCGCTTGAGGCGGTGGGCCTCGGCGATCAGCTGAAAAAGAAGCCCTCGCAGATGTCCGGCGGACAGATGCAGAGAGTTGCCATTGCCCGCGCGCTGGTGAACGATCCCGACATCCTCCTTGCCGACGAGCCCACCGGTGCTCTTGACACGGACACCAGCGTTCAGATAATGAACATTCTGAAAAACGTGGCAAAGAACCGCCTTGTCATCATGGTCACCCACAACCCCGAGCTGGCGGAGACCTATTCCACGAGGATCGTCCGTCTGCGTGACGGAAAGATCATATCCGATGAGGAGAACCACCCGAGGGAGGTCGCCGATGAGGACGCCCCCGCCGAGGAAAAGGCCGCCGTTTCCAAGGGCAGAAAAAAGAGGACTTCCATGTCGTTCTTCACGGCCCTTTCCCTCTCCATGAACAACCTTATGACGAAGAAGGCGAGAACGATCCTCACCTCTTTCGCAGGCTCTATCGGCATCATCGGCATCGCGCTCATCCTTGCCATATCAAACGGTATCCAGAGCTATATCGACAAGGTGCAGGAGGACACTCTGTCCGGCTATCCCATTACCATCATGGAAGAAAACCTTGATTTTGAGGCTCTCATGGAGACCATTGCCGGAAAAGCCGAGGCGGGCGAGCATGAAAACGACAAGGTTTACGCCTCTCCCCAGATTTACGACATGTTCGACACCATGAACAATCTGGAGACCACGAGGAACAATCTGCACGATTTCAAGGTTTTCCTTGACGAGAACGAAGAAATAGACGAATACGTCAGCGCCATCAAATACGGATACAACATCGACCTGCTCATATACGGCAAGGACACGGAAGGAAAGATCACGAAGATCAATCCCTCCACCGTGATGACCTCCATGCAGGAGGCCATGGGACTGAACATTTCACAGAACGGGTCTTCCCCCTACGCGCAGATGTCCTCCGGAAACATGAACGTATGGTCCGAGATAATCCCCGCCCGCGACGGCGGACTTGTCAACGATCTGGTGCGTGAGCAGTACGACATTGTGGCAGGTGACTGGCCCGAGCGTGAAGACCAGGTAGTTCTCGTGATCGACGGGAACAATGAAATAAGCGACATTTATCTCTACTCTCTGGGACTTAAGGATCAGGCGGAGATCGAGGACATCGTCTCCGGCAAGCTGGAAAAGAGCGACGAGCAGGAAAGCTGGGAATACGACGAGCTCGTGGGCATGAAGTTCTACGCCGTTCTCCCCTCCGCAGTATATGCGGACGGTGACGGTGACGGCATCTGGACCGACATGACCGACAATGAGGAATACATGGAGATCACCGCGGAATCCGGCATTGAGCTGACCGTTTCCGGTATCATCCGTCCCGATCCCGAGGCTACCACCACCTCTATCAGAGGTGCCATAGGCTACACCTACGCTCTCACGGAAAAGCTCATAAACGACACCAATGCGGCAGATATAGTAAAGCAGCAGAAGGATGACCCCGCAACTGACGTTTTCACAGGTCTTCCCTTTGAGACCGGTGAGGAGGAGGAGCCCTCCCCCGAGCAGAAGGCGGCTGATTTCAAGTCCTATGCGGAGAATCTCACCGAGGTGGGAAAATCCGAGCTGTACACGAAGATCGCCTGCACCATCCCCGCAGAAACACTTTCTGAAAACGTTTCCGCCGCCATGCAGCAGTATCCCGACAGGGCATCTCAGGAACAGCTTATCATTGATGCTTATTCCCAGTCCTCAGGTGCTGACGAGGACACCGTACGCGGTTATATTGCCAACATGACGGACGAGGAGATCACCGACTCCGTCACCCAGATGATATCGGCGCAGGTTTCCGCGCAGTATGCGGAGCGTGTGGGCGGTCAGCTTTCCGCTCTCACCGATGCGCAGAAGGCCGCAACCCTTGACGCAACGCTTCCCACCCTTGACGAGGCGACGCTCGTCGGCTACTACGACGGCTTCATGCCTGCGACGGTTTCCGATTCCACCTACGACAACAACGTAAGGCTTCTCTCCGCGGTGGATCTCGAATCTCCCTCCATGGTGAACATCTACGCGGTGACTTTCCAGTCCAAGGACAACATTGCCGATCTTATCAAGGAATACAACGAGGGTGTGAAGGACGCCGATCAGATCACCTATACGGACTACATTGCGATCCTTATGTCCTCCATCACCACGGTGATAAACGCCATCTCCTACGTGCTCATCGCTTTCGTTTCCATCTCTCTGGTGGTTTCGTCGGTCATGATAGGCATCATAACCTACATTTCCGTTCTGGAGCGCATAAAGGAGATCGGTATCCTCCGTGCCATCGGCGCTTCAAAGAAGGACATTTCCAGAGTGTTCAACGCGGAAACGCTTATCGTGGGTCTTATTGCCGGAGTGCTGGGCATCGGCATCACGGAGCTTCTCTCAATCCCCATCAACATCATAATCAAAAATCTTACCGATATTTCGAACGTTGCCTCCCTGCCCTGGCAGGCAGGTGTGATACTTGTGGTCATCAGCGTTCTTCTGACGGTGATCTCGGGACTCCTTCCCGCCATATTCGCCGCAAAGAAGGACCCTGTTGAAGCCCTCCGTTCGGAATAAGTTATCACACATATCTGAGCCTTTCATATTATGGTATTGGAGCGTATGAATGCTCCGGAACGGTGTATACCGAAAAATAAAGAAAGGCACAAATATGAACTGCTTCTGCAATCTTTTTGACAACGAGGTCGTATGGCTTATAATCATCGCCCTCCTTCTTCTCAACAACACCTGCAACGGCAACGGCAGCATCGGCCGTTCCGGCTGCGGCTGCGGATGCAGCGAGCCCGTTAACTACGGCTGCGGCTGTAACTGAAGAGGTTTATAAAAAACCCGTGGGTGCCATTCAGGCACTCACGGGCTTTTGTTTCTTTGTGCCCTTTCTTTGAAAAGAAAGGACACAAAGAAACTTTGATAAAACCAACTCTTAAACTTAAAACTCCACACTCCTCGTTAAACACTAATTTGAATAACAGAAACGGGGCGTTTCACGCTCCCGTTTCGTTCCGTTTATATAAACCATCCGTCTGTCTGCGCAAAAACGCCATAACAGCGAAGCGTCTCCCGCCCGCGGGGGCTTCCCCGCGCGAAGCCCTCACCGCCTATGGCGGTGTACGCCTGCGGGGGCTTTTTTAATTATCAAACGGGATTCTTTACAAGCTCGTTATAGAACTGCGCTCTTGCGGCGGACATATATACGGAAACCCAGAGTGTTCCCACGCCGAAGCAGAGGGAGCCGACGATGATCCAGCCGATGAAGCTGAGATCAAGGACGAAAAGCTCGCCTTTATGTCCCTTCATCATTGCTCGGCTTGCATCGAGGCACTGTTTCCACGTATAGGTGGGATTATCGCTCTTGATATAGAATGCCATGGAATAGGAATATGCTTTGACGATACCGGGAATGAAGAACAGGAGCGACCACAGGAATACGAACAGGCCCTCCATGAATCCCAGAAGGATATTGCCGCCGATATCATCGGAGAAGCCGCAGAACAGCTCGCCTATATCCATTTCCTGACCGTCTCTCGCCTGCTTTATGTACAGGTGTGCGAGTCCGTATACGAGGGGACCCGTGAGGACTATCGCGCCCACAACGGTGAATGAGACAGCACCGAGGATAGCGCCTGCGATAAGTTCAACTACCAGTGCCAGCAGCCAGTTCTCTTCGAAAATGCCGCCGCCAAGCTGGGCTCTTGCTCTTGCTTTCAGTTCAGCTCTGTTCATGATTTCCTCCTTATTTCTCTTCGGGAAGGTTTACTTTTATGCAAAGCTCTTCGAGAGCATCAGCATCTGCGGGTGCGGGGCACTTGGACATGAGCTCGGATGCGTTCTGGACCTTAGGGAATGCGATGACTTCTCTGATATCGTCAAGTCCCAGGAGCAGGCATACAAGTCTGTCAAGTCCGAATGCGAGGCCGCCGTGCGGAGGTACGCCGTACTTGAACGCCTCAAGCAGGTAGCCGAATTTCTCGTCGGCACGCTTTTCGTCGATGCCGAGGACACGGAACATCATCTGCTGACGCTCTGTGGTATGTATTCTGATAGAGCCGCCGCCAAGCTCCGTGCCGTTGAGGACGATATCGTACGCACGGGCACGGACCGATCCGGGATCGGACTCGATCTTATCCATATCCTCTTCCATGGGCATGGTGAAGGGATGGTGCATTGCCTTATATCTTCCCTCGTTCTCGTCATACTCGAACAGCGGGAACTCGGTGACCCACAGGAAATTGAACTTGGATCTATCTATCATGCCTAGTCTCTTTGCGACCTCGCAGCGGAGAGCGCCCAGAGAATCGAATACAACCTTATCACGGTCTGCGACGATGAGAGCAAGGTCGCCCTTTTCAACGCCGAGCTTTGCGATGATCTTTGCGGTTTCTTCCTCGGTGAGGAATTTTGCAAAGGAGGAGGATACCGCATCCTCGCCGTACTTATACCATGCAAGGCCCTTTGCGCCGTAGGTCTTTACGAACTCTACGAGAGAATCTATCTCTTTTCTTGACATGGAAGCGCCGCCGGGAACACGGATACCGCGGACAGAGCCGCCGTTTTCAACGCATCCGGCGAACACGCCGAAGCCGCATCCCTTTACCTCATCGGAAACGTTACAGAGCTCGAGGCCGAAGCGGGTATCGGGCTTATCGCTGCCGAATCTCTCCATTGCTTCCTGCCATGTCATTCTCTTGAAGGGGATTTCCAGAGGCTGATGCATGAACTCATCGAAGATCTTTTTGATGAATCCCTCGTTGACGGCGATGATATCCTCTTCGTCCGCAAAGGAGAGCTCCATATCTATCTGCGTGAACTCGGGCTGACGGTCAGCACGGAGGTCCTCGTCTCTGAAGCAGCGGGCGATCTGGATATAGCGGTCAAAGCCGGAATACATGAGCAGCTGCTTATAAAGCTGGGGAGACTGGGGGAGCGCATAGAAGCATCCGGGATGCACACGGGAGGGCACAAGATAGTCACGCGCGCCTTCGGGTGAGGGCTTGATAAGGTTAGGTGTCTCTATATCGATAAAGCCCTGGTCACGGAAATAGTTTCTTGCGATATTGGTGATCTCGGAACGTGCCAGGATATTTTTCTGCATATCGGGACGTCTGAGGTCGAGAAATCTGTAAGTCAGTCTCGTTTCGGAATTGGTCTCGCTGTTCTCAACGATGGGGAAAGGAGGGGTCTGTGCTTCGGAAAGCACCTTATAGCTGTCAACTGCCACCTCGATCTCGCCGGTGGGGAGATTGGGGTTGACTGCCCCCTCGCCGCGGTGACGGACTACGCCCTTTGCGCAGAGCACGAACTCGCTTCTGGTGGTGAATGCCGCGCGGAATATATCCTTATCGGTATTCTCGTCGAATGCAAGCTGGATGATACCGGTTCTGTCACGGAGATCGATGAAGATAAGGCTTCCCAAGTCTCTCTGTCTCTGGCACCAGCCGAGCACCGTTACTCTTTCGCCCACGTTTGCGGCGGTGAGTGTGCCGCAATAGTGCGTTCTTTTATCGTTTTTTTCAAATACTTCCATCTCTATGTACCTCTTTATGTGCGTGAAAAAATAATATCAAAGTAATGTGTCACCGCATCTCTCAGGTCATCGACCACAAGGTCGGCGCCCGCCTCCGTGAGCTTTTCACGGGAAAACGAGGTGGTGACCGCGGCGGCTGTCATACCCGCTGCCTTTGCCGCCATGACGCCGGAAACGGCATCCTCAAAAACAAGACAACGGGAAGGATCAATATCACAATCCTCTGCGGCTTTCAGAAATATATCGGGAGCCGGCTTCTTTCTTTCGACCAGATCGCCGTAGACTACGGTCTCGAAGATATCGAGCTTCACGCCCACGCAGGAAAGGTTTACGTCCACCTTATAAAGACCTGCCGACGATGCAACGCATATTTTTATGCCGTTCTCGTGAAGCGTTGTCAGCACCCGGCGGCTCCAGGGGAACACCGTCAGCGTTTTCGGTGCGTACTCTCCGTACAGCTCGTACGCTCTGACCTGCATTTCGGGATTGAAAGGCACGCCGTGGGCTTTGGCGACCTCACCGATATAGAGAACGTCGCCCATGCCGGTATACGGTGTGAATTCCTCATGATCGGGAAAAACGTCCCACTCATGGAGAGCATCGGCGCAGGCACACTTGAACGTTGCCTCGGAATCGACGAGCACGCCGTCCATATCGAATATTACCAGTTCCGGTCTCACCGTATCACCGCCTTTCTTACCCAATTAATCATTATATCATCGCATTTTCTCAAATGCAAGTATTTTCAGCATTTAATTACTGCCGCGGAGAGGCTTTCCACCGTACCGTCAAACTCTCTGCCGGAAAGCAATTCCCTGCCCTTTATGTCAAGCGGCATCGGGACGTCTCCCACGTTTGCGGCGACGACGATCTTCGTGTTCATATCGTGCCTTTCGAAGACGATATATCCGTCTCCCGCCGAGATGACGGAAAACTCTCCGTCACGGAACACGGGCAGTTTTCTGATCTCTCCCAGTTTTCTGTAATGGGCGAGGAGCACTTCGTCCTCGCGCCCCCACGGATAAGGTCTTCTGCAGAAGGGATCGCGCCCACCCTGGAGTCCCGCCTCGTCGCCGTAGAAGACGGAGGGGACGCCGTAGACCGTATACTGTATCACGGAGGCGATCTTCAAAAGTTTTCTGCCGTGTTCGTATTCCTCACGGCTCATTCCGCGGCACGAAAGCTCTCTGTTTGAAAGCTCTTTATATTTCCGGTCACCGAGCACGGTGAGTATTCTTTCTGTGTCGTGGGTGCCTATTATGTTCATAAGCGAATCGGCAACGCAGGGTGGATATGAGGTATATATTTCCGTCAGTTCCCTTTTCAGCTCCGCTCCGTCACCCGAAGTGAGGAACGAGAGAAGCGCCGTGCGGAACGGATAGTTCATGACGGAATCAAGCTGTTTCCCTCTGAGATATCTTCTGCGGTGTCCGTATGCCACCTTATCGGCGGCGTTTTCCCAGACCTCTCCGATTATCAGCGCATCGGGGTCTGCGCTTTTGACGGAGACTCTGAATTCATCGAGAAATTTATCGGAAAGCTCGTCCGCCACGTCAAGCCGCCAGCCGCCGGCACCCTTTTCAACATAGCGGGATGCTATGCCGCCGGGGGCGGTAAAGTATTTTCGGCAATTGTCGTTTTCATGGTTCAGTTTCGGCAGGATCTCAATTCCCCACCAGGATCTGTACTCATCGTTCTTATCAAAGAAATACCAGTCGCGGTAAGGGGAATCGGGATTTTCCCACGCTCCGTTACCGTATTTTCGGCATTTGTCAAAATAGATGCTTTCATCCCCGGTATGATTGAACACTCCGTCAAGGATGATTTTTATGTTATGTTTCCGACACTCAGAGATCAGATGTGCCAGCGCCTCATCTCCGCCGAAGGCTTCGTCCACTCTGGTATAATCGCAGGTATCATATTTATGATTGGATCTTGCGGAAAACACCGGGGAAAGATATATGACCGTGACGCCGAGGGATGAGAGATAGGGCAGCTTTTCGGCAACGCCGTACAGATCTCCGCCGAAGAACAGGTCGTTTTTCACAAAATCGCCGGGGCGCTCGCCGTACTGTGATATGGGGGCGTTCCAGTCGTTCTCGTTGACCGCGTCCTCTCTAACAGAAGCTTTTCCGCTTTTTCTGAAGCGGTCCACGAAGATATGGTACATGATGCCGCCGGGAAACCATGCGGGGGTTTTATAGTCGTCCTCATAAACGAGAAGCCTCAAGGGTGTTCCCTTTTTCCCGGAGAACGTTACGGTACTGTTATCGTCCGTATCCGAATACAGAGTATCGTTTCCTCTGTTAAGTTCTATCCGGTAATAGAAAAGCCCCTCTCCGTCGCGGGACAGATCGCGGGAAAGGGTATAAACTTCCCCGTCCTCCGGGGAAAGTCTGTACTTATGCTCATTTTCGCCGTCACGCCACAGGACCAGGTCGGCGGAGATGACGCCGAATTCACGGGGGCACGTCACGGTGAACGAAAGAACTGCGGATGACGGAAAAGCCCCACGGGAGGTTTCCTCCCGTGAAGCGCCCGTCTGTGCGGATTTTATGAATCCGATGCTTTTATATTTCGTCAGTTCTTCGCATCTCTTAATGAGCATTTTATTTTACAGGCTCTATATGCCAGATTCTTTCTGCGTATTCTCTGATACTGCGGTCTGCCGCGAATTTTCCGCCGCCGGCTATATTCATCAGCGACATTCTGTTCCATGCTTCCCTGTCCAGATATTTCCCGTTCATTTCCTCGTGCACCATTCTGTATGACTCGAAATCAGCCATGCACATGAACGGATCGGAAATCAGAAGATACTCGGAAATATGGGAGAAGGACTGGCCGCCGAAGCCTGCGGCGATGCGGTTGACCACTCTCTGCAGGTTACGGTTGCCGTTATACCAGTCGGAGCTGTGGTATTCTCTCGACCAGAGCTGCTGTGCCTCTGTGGCGGACATACCGAACATGAACATATTTTCCCGTCCGGCTTCCTCCATCATTTCGATGTTTGCGCCGTCTGCCGTTCCGATGGTGAGCGCGCCGTTGAGCATGAGCTTCATGCATCCGGTGCCGCTCGCCTCTTTACCTGCAAGGGATATCTGCTCCGATACCTCTGCGGCGGGAACGAGCTTTTCGGCGAGGGTGACGTTATAGTCCTCCATAAAGAGCACACGGAGCTTATCGCGCACTGCGGGATCGCTCTCGATTTCCTTCGAGAGACACCAGATGAGCTTTATGATCTCTTTTGCCATTCTGTATCCGGGTGCCGCCTTCGCGCCGAAGATAAAGGTCTGGGGGAGCACGTCGGCGTTGGGATCGTCCTTCAGCTTCAGATACAGGTCGATTATATTCATGGCGTTCAGGAGCTGACGCTTATACTCGTGCAGTCTCTTTATCTGGACGTCGAACACGCTGTCCGTATTGAGGATGATGCCGCATCTCTCTTTTACCTCTGCGGCAAACGCCTCTTTATTGGCTTTTTTGATCTTCTCCAGCTTTTCGAGGACGGATTTATCATCCGCGAATTTTGCGAAATCACGGAGCTTTTCGGGATCTTTATTATAGCCGTCACCTATGCAATCGTTAAGGAGACCGGCCAGCCCGGGATTCGAGAAGGTGAGCCATCTGCGGTGGGCAACGCCGTTTGTGACGTTATCGAACCTTTCGGGCCACATTCTGTAAAAGTTCTTGAAGGTGAGGTCGCAGAGGATGCCGGAATGGATCTGAGACACACCGTTTATATGCTTTGATGCGATGATGGCAAGGTTCGCCATTTTCACCATGCCGCCGTTGAGGATCGCCATATCGGAGATCCTGTCCCAGTTGCCGGGATATTTCTCCCAGACCTCGGCGCAGAAGCGCTCGTTGATCTCTTTGACGATCATATATATTCTGGGCAGTCTTAATCTGAACAGGTCCTCGTTCCACATTTCAAGCGCTTCGGGAAGCACGGTGTGGTTCGTATAGGTGACCGTTCTCGTGACGATGTCCCACGCGGTCTCCCAGCTGAGACAATATTCATCGAGAAGTATTCTCATGAATTCGGGAACGCAGAGCGCCGGGTGGGTATCGTTGATATGGACAGCCACCTTTTCGGGCAGAGTCATGATATCGCCGTACACCGCCATATGGTCACGGATGATGCTCTGGCACGATGCGGACACCATGAAATACTGCTGGGTAAGACGGAGGAGCTTGCCCTCGTAATGGTTATCGGAGGGATAGAGGACCTTACAGATTATTTCCGCATTGACGCTGGACTCAAGGGCTCTGGAATACTCGCCCGCGGCGAAAAGGTCCATGCTGAAATTGTCGATATCCTCGGCCTTCCACAGTCTCAGCTGTGATACTGCCTTTGAATCGGCTCCGCTGATCATCATATCGTAGGGTACGGCATCTATCTCTTCCGCGTTATCGTAGATTATCTCCAGTCTTCCGTCCTGCCAGTTCTCTCTTACCTGACCGCCGAAGCGGACTCTGTACTTTCTGTCGGGACGGCGGGTGAGCCACACGTCACCTCCGGGAAGCCAGTTATCGGGAAGCTCCACCTGCAGGCCGTCCTCCATGATCTTCTGCTTGAAAAGTCCGTACTGATAGCAGATGGAAAAGCCTGTTGCGGGATAATCCTGCGATGCGAGCGCATCCATGAAGCAGGCGGCAAGGCGGCCGAGGCCTCCGTTGCCGAGACCCGCATCGGGCTCGCACTCATAGAGCTCCTCGGGAGTGGTACCGAAAGACTTGAGCGCTTCCCTGTACTTCTCCGTGAGGCCCAGATTGCAGAGATTGGTTTTCAGCGATCTGCCCACAAGGAATTCCATGCACATATAGTACACTCTCTTTTTTCCCTGCAGGTTTATCTCGTTTTTGAAATCGCTTCTTTTCTGGTTGAGCATATCACGCACCGTCATGGCACATGCACGGTACAGCTGCTCCTTGGATGCTTCTTCGGGGGTTGAGCCGAAGTATCTTGAAAGTATCGTTTTTATATTCTCGCGCACTTCCTCGGCGCCGGGGTTAAAATTCATTATTTCGGTTTCCTTCAGTTGATTGAATTATACATCTCGATGTATTTTGCCGCAGACACGTTCCAAGAGAAGTCTGTGGTCATTACCTTTTTGCGGAGGCGGGCGAAGGCATCCTTATCACGGTATACCTCCATTGCGGCGAGCATTCTGTCATAGAGCTCATCGGAATTGTAGTTGGCAAAGGTAAAGCCGTTTCCTCTGATCTCGCCGTTTTCCACCCAATAGCCCTTGATGGAATCCGCAAGTCCGCCGGTCTCACGCACAACGGGAACGGAGCCGTA
>JAZUGU010000060.1:0-7634 GCA_045641325.1 Candidatus Avispirillum sp. | reverse complement strand
GGAACGTCGTAGCAGATCTTGTTATCTCCGGGAGGAGGTGTGATCATGCACATGCTCGTGTTCAGGAGGGAAAGTCCGCCGATCATTACGGCGCAGGTTCCTTCATCCTGGTTGGAGATCGCAACGCAGTCGCCTGCGATGTTCTGGGAGAGCTCAAAGCTGTCAAAAGCTATTTCGGGTTTCTTATAATTCTTTTTCATCTTTTCGTTCTCCTTTCCTCAGTCTTTGATTCCTCTGGTCGCTTTATCAAGCTCCGAAAGAATTCTTCTGATCTTGATAACGTCAGATGCGCCGATCACGCCGTCGCCGTCTGCATCGGCACCTGCGCAAAGCTCCATTCCGGTATCCTCTGCCAGTGCCTTTCTCAGCACGATGAGGTCCTTTGCGTTGACTGCGCCGTCGCCGTTGACGTCTCCGCGGTAGAATACTCTGCCGTCCTGAGCTATGATGGGCTCATAGTACTCGGTGACGAATTTTGCCGCCTCTTCAGCTGCCGCTCTGGTCATGAATGCTCTTGCGGGTGCGGAATCGGGAGCGTCAGCTTCCTTTACGGGTGCTTCCTTATAGGTGACCTTTACGTAGGTGAGAGATGCGATATCCGTGCCGGAGTTGGTGATGATAAGGCTGTTGCTCTCATTGCCTTCCCACTCCACGAAGGACGTGATATCGTAGTACATATCCGTGGAGGTAGCGATGGCGATCTGCTTACCGTTCACTGCGATGCCGGTAGAACCGCCGGATACTACGCCCTTGAAGCCAAGCTGTACGGATGCGATCTTGGATGCATCCTGCGCCAGGATCTTGAATGCTATTGCCTGGCCCTTCTTCAGGTAGACCTCGTTGTTAGGTCCGTAGTTCTCGTAATCGCTGATATCTCCGTTGAGGCCGTAGTCGTCGATGAATACGCTTGCATAGAACATTCCGTCCGTGCTGCACAGCGATTTCTGATCAAGGAGAGTGTTTCTGATCTCGATGTACTGAGGATATGCTTCGTTATCCTGCAGGTAGTAACCGTTTGCGGCCTCGTTGCCGTATGCGGGATCGAAGATGCGGATAGCATCCAGGTAGAAGCTGTAGCTTCCGTCACTGTTGTGATCGAACACGTCGTTGTACATGGGGATGATCTCCACGGTGTACTTGCCGTATGCCAGCAGATCGTTGTTGGTCCTTACAACGGGGATCTGATAGAGTGTTCCGTTGTTCTCGGGCTCGAAATCGTGGTCCTGGTTGAGTGAATAGCCGTAGTAGTTATCTACTGCCCAGGTGTAGAGAAGATCGCCTGTGGTGTCGCCGCCCTCGTATACCTTTACAAGGATGAGGCCCTGGTCGGTATCGGTGCGGGAGATAACGTCAAATCCGGTGCCCACGAAGGTGAAGGTGGCGGTAGGCCATTCGGTCACGCTGCCGTCCACGGTCACGTAGGATGAGCCGCCGAGAGAATCTCTTGTGAATGCGGTATACGTTCCGTCGTAGCCGTATACGTTGTTGGCATCGATGGTGGTAAGGTTCATGGTTCCGGGACGGTCCTCGGCCTGAGTATAAGCTCCGATTGCCACAGTGCTCCATTCAGCATTGCCGTCACCGTCTGTGAAGGTGACAGAGTTTATATAGTCCTCAAAGTAGATGGTGGTCGCGGGAACTACCGTTACATCGCCCCAGTATACTTCTTCTCTGAACGTTACTCCGTAACGGAAGGTTACGGGAGCGGTGAGGCTCTGCATATCCTTGATCGCGAAGTTTACGTAGTTACCGTTAATGGATGCGGTACCTACAACGGTCTCGCCGAGAGTTACGTCGATTACCTTGTCGGTGGACGCATCGGTCATGCCGATATAGGTAAGCTTGCCTTCCTCATAGAACATGTCGTTGGAAAGAACGGAGATGTTCACGGGGATGCCGTAGTCAACGACTACCACGTCGGGATAGCACTTGACCTCGTACTTGACTGCGAACCATACTACGGTATGGGTGTAATCGTAAGTTTCGTTGTCCTCTGTGAGCACGTTGGATGCCGCGAGAGGATTGGTCATGTCATACTCGGTTACGTAAGTCGTGTGAGTGTCCTTTTCGCTGGTGATCGTCCAGTTGCCGCTTGCGTGGCCGCTGTCAACCGCTACGGTATAGGAAGCGTTGGGATCGAACAGAGTGTACTCTGCGGGAAGCTCGGATGCGAGCACCTGCATGGACTGGACTGTTTCTGCGCTGTTGAAGAGGACCTTATCGCCCTCGTTTACGGGAACGACGATAACTCTGTCAGAGAAGCCGGTGACCTCGCCCTTTGCGTTGATGGGCTGGCCCTGTTCATTTACAAGGTATGCGGCAAAGTTGACAGATGCAGCTTCCCAGGAAAGTGCAGGCTTGGGTGCATCCTGGCTTACGTACTGACCTGCGTAGTTCACGTACCACAGGGTTGCATGGTCGTTGGTGGGATAAGTACCTGCGTCACGCTGGCCCTCCATGGAGCCGGTCAGATATACGTAGTAACGGAGAGCAAAGTCTTTCTCGTTGATGGTGCCCATATCCCAGTAGAAGCTCTCGGCGCCTACTGTGATATTTTTTCCGTTGAAAGAAAGTGTCTGTGCCGTATTGGTGGTGTTATATACGAAGTTCTTTGCGACGATGAGTCCGTCTGTAAAGATATTTTCGCTTCCGAGCAGGCCGGAATATGCCTCGGTTCCGTCAGCGTTGAAGGTGACGGTCTCGATCACGGTGGGAGTGGTGGACTTGCGCGCGCCTACCTGGTCGATGGTGCATCTGCCTGCCTCATAGTCATTCAGCTTCCATACGTCGTAGGTAACTACCTCGATCTTGGGCTCGATGCCGAAGTCAGCAAGGTTGACGATACCCTTAACGGTGCCTTCTGCGCCGGTGAAGTTTGCCATCTGCAGGTCGTATGCGGCGCCCATTTCATCGTCGAAGTGTGCCTCGGTTGCGGCCTCGATGATATCGCCCGAGATGGAGCTGAATGCGTTATCGAGCTCGGCTGCGGAGTTAACGATGAAGTAGTTGTCATCGGATGCCATTTCCTTAACCAGGTCTGCAGCAACATCGGCAGTCAGATAACCGTCCTCACGGAGAACGAAACCGATGGAATATACATCAGCACCAAGACCTACAACGGAGGTAATGTACTGATTGTCTCCCGCCTCGGTATTCTGCGTCTTGTCGATTACGTCAAAGAGGCTTGCGGGTGTGCCCTTGATAGCCTCGTTCCAACGGTGCTTCTGTGCATAAGTGCCGATACCGCCGAAGAAGTAGGAATGCGTGCTGTCTTTGCTGACACCGGAAAGGAAGTCGGAATCCTCACTTCCGATGCCGTCACCGAGATCGGTACCGGTAAGCCAATGTGCATACCGATAGCTGGTATTCTGTGAGGTATAACCGGAGAAGCCGTTATAGAGGTTTGCGGCACCGTCCGTCATAAATACGACGATCAGGTCACGGTCTTCTCCTGCCGCCTCGTTTGCGGCAGTTATTGCAGCACCCAGCTGATAGGTTGCCCAGAATGCGTAGTCGTAGTTGGTACCGGATGCATACGGGGAAGTATTCGAGCCGCTGGTCTCGTATGCGGTCTGATGGTACCAGTCGTAGAAAGCATCTGCATCAATGGTGCTTACGTCAACAAATCTGTCGGCAGTCAGGGTAGCTGTGGTGCCGTGCTGTCTGGAATTGATGCTGTTATATCCGGTATAAACGTAACCGTAAGAAGAAGCGTTAAAGGTTCCGTCCGTAGTCATACAGTCGGAGGTATCGCGCTTGGTGGCTCCGCTTTCACCGAATCCGTTGAAGTCAGCTATTGCAACACGGATACCGGTTTCGGATGCCTGAAGGTCCTCAAGCATGTTTCTGAAGGACTCGGCGAAGATATAGCTTCTGTAAGTATCCAGTCCGTCGGGCTGTCTCGTCATGGAGGAGGAAGCATCCAGCATGATGATTACGTCAACGCCCTTGGAATAGGGGATACCCTTTGCGGAAAGCTCGACCTGTGCCACACCGGTTTCCTGGAAGCTCATGCCGGTGGCGGTCTTATTGATGGTCACGGAGCCCTCAGCGGGGTTCTTCGGGAAGGGATCCAGCTCGCCGTTCACCTGAACGTCGAGGGTATAGGGGAATTCGTAGTCCTTATAGTTTACGGTAAGGTCTTCATAGGTGCCGGCCTTCTTTACGTTGAAGAGTCCGGTGATCATTTCGAGAGTGACGTCAACGTCATCTTCGCTTCCGTCGTCATATACGACGTGTATCGTGGAGCCGGTAGCGGTTCTCGCATTGGAGCCTACGACTACCGTGCCGGAATTGCTGTCGATCGTAGCTGAAACGACTTCTCTTGCGGCAAAGGTTACCGTGAACTGATAGGTCACGCCGTAGCAGGTGATCTGAAGAGTTGCGGTGCTGCCGTCAGTTCTGGGAGAGATATTGCCGGATACAACGGAGATGTTGTAATCGATTTCCTCCATATCGGAATAGTCGGCCTCGGTCGCCATATAAACCGCGATCTCATCCTTGAGATAGCTCATGACCTCGCTCTGGCTTGAGAACTGATCCAGACCGAATCTGAAGTTTCTGATGCCGTGAGCCGCAATGTAGCAGTCTCCGGCGTTGATTTCCTCGGCGCTGATGAATTTATACATGCGCACGTAGTGAGGAGTCTGATGCTGGTAGGTCTTTGAGGCATCCTGATACTTATCAAGAGTCCAGCCGTTGTTATAGGTGATATCAGCGCTCTTCTCGCCGTTCTCGAAGGCGATTATCTGATACTCACCTGCGTTGCTGCCGGGGATAATAATGTTCTTATATGCGTTGTTCTGGTTATCCTCGAATCTGAAGACCTCTCTGTCGTTGGTACCCAGTTTGATCCAGGTATTACGGTTCTGAGGCTTCATGCTCCAGGCATCGTAAGTATTGTAGGTATTGTACTCGTACTTATATAATGTAACCGCTTCATCGGTGCTCGTTGCGGTCTGGTTATCACCGTAGCTGATGGCCCAGCTGTATGTATAGGCAGTGCCGTCCTGCCATACGGTGATGTTTGTGTTGTCCTTGAACTCACCGACATAGGTCAGGTCGCTTGCGCTGTCGGTCACGGAATAGTTTACGTCAAACTTGTTGCCGCCCTTCTTCATAACGTAGATGGGATAATAATTATCTCCTACATTATAGAGGTAGTCGGAACGCAGAAGAACATTCTCGCCCTCTTTACCGCCGGGGAAGGTAGCCAAATTATTGGGCTTAATGGAGGAGGAAGTATAAGAGGGGGTACCGGTCGCGGTACGGGCAGCTTCGGAGACAGCGTAATAGTTGTCGCCTACCTTATAATAGTAGCCGTCGGATGAGGTAACGTCGTTTCTCACGGTATAGGGAACGTATACCTTCTCATCGCTGGTCGCTTCAGGTCCGGTCAGAGTTCCGTTTGCGGTGAACGTCCAGCCTGCGGTAGAATTATTATCCGCGCTGACTGTTGCGACGTTACCGTTTACGGTAACGGGGATCTGAGTGGGAGTATAGTTGTCACGTCCCGCATTGGGATCGTCGCCGAATGCAACGTCGGTATTCTGTGCAACTACGAGATAGGTCGAGCCGGAATCGATACCGTCAGTATCGAGCTCATATCTGTATACGGTCTCACCGGGGATAGCACCCTCCTGCCATTCAAGGGCGTCGGGGTCGATCTCGCCGATGGCGTATTTGCTGAAATGAGTAGTGATGAAGGTGGCATAGCCGTTTTCAACGGTTGCCTGCATATTGGTAAGGTTCGTGCCGTTTACGTGATATACACGGGTATAGTCCTCGTCGCATCCTGCGGGTACGGGGATGGAGACGGTGGCTTTCTGACCTTCCTCAAAGCCGGGGATGGTGATATCGTAAACCTTGCAGTTGCTGAGGCCTTCGGGAGCAGGCTCGTCCTCAAGCTCCTCTGCAACAAGTGCCGTACCGGAAGCAGTCTGCACGGTGATGCCGGTATCGGCATCCACCATGGTGTTATATACAAGAGCGGTCTTGCCCTGAACAGTGAAGGGACTGTTGACAGCTTCGGAGAAAGCATCAATATTATTATTGAAATCGGTAACGTAGGAGTTGCTCTTATAACCGGTGTGGTAGCCCTCGTGCTTCAGCACGTGGAGACCGTTTGCGTCATAACGGTTGATCTCAACACGGTTTCCGGTGATCTCGAAGGAGGTCATGGTGAGGGTGCTGTCAGCATCGGAATAGCTGTCATAGTATCCCACGTAACCTGCGTTCATGTAAGTGAAGTTCAGGTCTTCGTATGCGAAATGAGTATAATCTCTCGTTCCGCTTCCGTCTGCCACCAGAATCTGATCGCCCTTGGTGAAGAAATATGCGGAGCCGCCCAGATATGCATCATGGTCGCAGGAATGGTTATGGCCGCAGATATAGATGATGTTCAGCTCTTCACCTGCCTCGTTGAGCACGTCAACGATGGGCTTGGAATAAAGAGCAGTCTTATCGTAGTCGTTGCCCGTGCCTCTGGTGAACAGAGTGCGGGGACCTGCGTGCAGCGGAACGTGTGTTGCAACGAATACGGGCTTGTCGTATCCTGCATCGATCTTATCCTGCAGGTAAGCGGACAGGCCTGCCGCTACGCTCTGCGTCTGGGAAAGGGACGTGGAATAGGAAGAATAATCGTCCTCGTCGATAACGTACACGCCGTAGTCATCGGAATCGTGCGCGCCGGTGGATGCAAGGGCGGACACGGAATAGGAGTCGTGGTTGCCCTGCACGTATACTCTGTCGACGTCAGCGCCGAAGTTATCGGTGATGCAGCCGTCCAAAGCCGCAATTCCGTTTCTGGAATTGGTAGTATTGTCTTCGCCGGTGTAATAGTAGTCACCGCAGCAGATAAATCCGTCAGCATAGGTGATGCCTTCATCATTCATGGCATCAAGAATGCCCTGCACGGCGTCAGCGCCGGGCTGGTGGTTGGTACTTGTGCAGCTCTTGTTCTGGAAGTCGGAGCATGCGATCACGACAACGGGATCGACCGATCCGTCTGCCGCAAACATGCCCATGGGGAGCATGCTGACAAGCATGAACACCACAAGAACCGCAGAAATGATTCTCTTTGTTTGTTTCATCTTTCTCCTCCGTGTGGTTGTGTATGTTTATTATTATTTTTGTCTAATATTACACAAGATTCTTCGCCTAGTATACCATTATGATTATTTTATCATACTACTGTTTACAGAGGATGTCAATAGTTTTTACAAAATAATGTCGATTTGTATATTATTCACTTTTTAGTATAAAATATACAAAAAAGCACCCCTGGCGGAGCAGCGGTGCGATGTTTGTCTTATGAAACGAATACTTTCATTGTGTCTGAGGGAACGTCGTAGCAGATCTTGTTATCTCCGGGAGGAGGTGTGATCATGCACATATTCGTGTTCAGGAGAGAGAGTCCGCCGATCATTACGGCGCAGGTTCCTTCATCCTGGTTGGAGATCGCAACGCAGTCGCCTGCGATGCTCTGGGAGAGTTCAAAGCTGTCAAAAGCTATTTCGGGTTTTTCGTAATTCTTTTTCATCTTTTCGTTCTCCTTTCCTCAGTTTGCTTTCTCCGCAAAGATCTTGATTTCTTCGATCTCTGCGAGGATCCTTCTTATTTCGATAACGTCAGAT
>JAZUGU010000059.1:0-8964 GCA_045641325.1 Candidatus Avispirillum sp. | reverse complement strand
TCATTTTGTTATATCTTTCCTTTGTCCGTTCTGAACACCTGCCGTCCCTCAGCCTTTAGGCTGTTACGTCGACGGTATTCAGAACGAACAATCAGCCGCGCCTCTCTCCCTATGTGAGGGCTCCTAAGCCGTTCTTTTTTTGTTTCTAAACTCTTAAAACTTAAAACTTGATTGCCCGAAGTTCAGAGCCCCTCACTTTTCCTTGATTTACAGAAAAAAACTGCAAAAAAATGCATAAAAATTGTCGAAACCTATGGAAATTCTCTTCGGGATGGTATATAATAAAACGGATAATAAATAATTTGGCACAGGAGGTCATTTTTCATTATGAAAAAACAACTGACAGCAGTACCCTTTTCCGGTACACCCGAGCAGGAAAAAAAGCTTGACGAGGTGATCGAGGCGCTCAGAAACGAGAAAGGCTGCCTTATGCCCATCATGCAGCAAGCACAGGATATCTACGGATATCTGCCTCCCGAGGTTCAGAAGCACATCGCCCTCGCACTTGAGATCCCCGTATCCGAGGTTTACGGCGTTGCAACCTTCTATTCCCAGTTCCTTCTCAATCCCAAGGGCGAGCATCCCATCAACGTATGTCTCGGCACCGCTTGCTACGTTAAGGGCAGCGGCAACCTGATGGATAAGTGCGAAGAGCTTCTGGGTATTCCCCGCGGCGGTATCACCGCTGACAAGAAGTTCAGCCTTGATGCTACCCGCTGCGTCGGCGCCTGCGGTCTTGCTCCCGTCCTCATGATCGGTGACGACGTGTACGGCAGACTTACTGCTGACGATGTCAAGGGCATCCTTGATAAATACAACTGAAAACAGAGATAACTGAGACAATGAAAATCGGAGAAATAAAAGAGCTGCTTTCAGCCGACGTGCTCTGCGGCGAGGATGAGCTTTCGAGCGAGGTCTGCTCGGCGTGCTCCAGCGATATGATGAGCGACGTGCTCGCTTTCGTCAAGGATCAGGCCGTGCTGCTCACCGGGCTTGTCAATCCGCAGGTCATCCGCACCGCGGTCATGATGGATATGCGCTGCGTGGTTTTCGTCAGAAAAAAAGCTCCCACCGAAGAGATGGTGAAGCTGGCGGAGTCATCCGGCATCGTGATGATGAAAACCGATCTGCGTATGTTCGAGGCGTGCGGCAAGCTGTATTCCGCCGGACTTTCCGGACATATCGGTGACTGACATGGGCGAAGATGCAGTAAAATTCACCTACGAGGTAGACGGCAGCGATTTTTCATCGGCGGGTGCTGCATCCGTTGCGGTGAAAAAGAATCTGCGCCAGATGGGGCTTTCCCCCGAGGTCATCCGTCGTGTGGCGATCGCCATGTACGAGGGTGAGATAAACATGGTCATCCATGCCGAGGGCGGAATTGCCGAGGTGGAGGTTTCCCCGGAAAAAATAACCATGGTCTTGAGTGACCACGGCCCCGGTATCGAAAACGTGGAGCTTGCAATGCAGGAGGGCTATTCCACTGCAAAGGATAATATCCGCTCTCTCGGTTTCGGCGCCGGCATGGGTCTGCCCAACATGAAAAAATATACCGATTCCATGGTGATAGACACCGTGATCGGCGAGGGCACGACCATTACCATGACGGTAAATATCTGACACATCTATGAGGTGAGCACAATGACGGAATATAATCACTCCGTTTCCCTTGACCTTGATAAGTGCAAGGGCTGTACCCACTGCGTGAGAAGATGCCCCACGGAAGCGATCCGCGTCCGGGGCGGCAAAGCGAACATAAACCCGCAGAAGTGTATCGACTGCGGCGAGTGTATCAGAGTGTGTCCCTATAAGGCAAAGAGAGCGATACATGATCCGCTCTCCGTGCTCGATCAGTTCAAATACAAGATAGCGCTTCCCGCACCGTCGCTGTACGGTCAGTTCGACCACCTGGACGATATCGACTTCGTGGTCGACGGACTCCGCCGCATGGGGTTCGATGACGTGTACGAGGTGGCGAAGGCGGCAGAGCTCGTATCCGGCTACACGAGACAGTACCTCAAAAAAGAGGGCCTCGAAAAACCGGTCATCAGCTCGGCGTGTCCCGTAGTCACAAGGCTCATCAGCCTGCGCTTCCCGTTTCTCTGCGATAACATAATGCCCATCCTTCCTCCCGTGGAGGTGGCGGGCAAGTTCGCCAGGGAAGAGGCGAAGAAAAAGCATCCCGAGCTTTCCGACGAGGACATAGGATGCGTGTTCATCTCCCCCTGTCCCGCAAAATACAGCTACGTTAAAAACGGGCTCGCCGGAGAAAAGAGCTATGTTGATGCGGTAGTCTCCGTGTCGGACGTGTACTTCGAGCTGGTCGGATATATGAATAAGATCGAAGTTCCCGAAACATCTACCCAGGCGGGTACGGTGGGCGTGGGATGGGCCGCTACCGGCGGCGAATCCACCGCCATCCTCAATGAGAAATATCTTGCGGCAGACGGTATCGAAAACGTTATCCGTGTGCTGGAGCAGATAGACAACTCGGATTTCCAGGAGCTTGATTTCGTAGAACTGAATGCCTGCAGCGGCGGATGCGTCGGCGGCGTTATGACCGTGGCAAATCCGTACATCGCAAAAGCGAGGATCCATTCACTTCGCCGGTACCTGCCCGTCTCTCCCAACATGAAGAGCGACATGAGCGTGCCGGACTGGGTCGAGGCGGCAGACGTCAAGTACTATCCCACCCCCGCCCTGTCAGAGGACAGAATGGAAGCCATGAGAATGATGGCGGACATCCAGGAGATAAGAAAGGATCTTCCCGATCTGGACTGCGGCTCCTGCGGAGCTCCCTCGTGTGCGGCGTTCGCAGAGGACGTCATCACAGGCACGGCGAGCGCGGACGAGTGCGTGGTGTTCATGCGTCAGGCGTACAGGGACTACATAAAAGGGCATGCCAACGACAAAGTGGAGAAGAAAGATGATACGGTTAAGTGAACTTGCGGAAAAGCTGGGGATAACTCCCCTGTGCGGTGACCTTGACAGGGAAGTGACCGGATGCTATGCCGGAGACCTTCTCAGCTGGGTCATGAGCCACGCTGAGGCGGGAGACGTGTGGGTGACCATCATGTCGAACCTGAACGTGGTCGCCGTGGCAAGCCTCTGCGAGGTCGCCTGCGTTATTCTCTCGGAGGGAGTCACCCCCGATCCCGATGCGCTGAAAGCGGCGCAGGAAAAAGGGATCACGGTGTTCTCCGACACACGGAGCACCTTCGAGCTTTGCCGTGAAATAGGCAGATACACAAATGAATAAGTATTATTACGATCTGCACATCCATTCCTGCCTGTCCCCCTGCGGGGATAACGAAAGCACACCCGCAAATATCGCGGGCATGGCGGCAGTCAAGGGCCTGCAGATAGCCGCGCTGACCGACCATAATTCCACGGCGAACTGCCCCGCATTCTTCAAAGCGTGCAAGGCATACGGGATAATCCCCGTCGCCGGCACGGAGCTGACCACGGCGGAGGATATCCACCTTCTGTGCCTGTTCCGTGACCTTGAAGGAGCTATGGATTTCGGAGCGGCGGTCGATAAAAGAAGGATCAGAGTAAAAAACCGCGCGGACGTCTTCGGAGATCAGCTCATCATGAACGAAGAGGACGAAAACATCGGTATTGAGGAGGACCTGCTCCTCAATGCCACGGAGCTCTCGCTTGACGAGGGCACGGCTCTGTGCCGCAGTATGGGCGGCGTGTGCTATCCGGCACACATAGACAGACCGTCAAACGGCGCAGTCGAAATTCTCGGCACGTTTCCGGACTGGCTTTCGTATCCTTCATACGAAATAAGCGGTACCGGCAATAAAGCGGAGCTTGAAGACAAGTTCCCGTGCCTCGGAGAAATGACCTGCGTGAAAAGCTCTGATGCCCATTATCTGTGGGACATATCGGAAGCGGTCAATTACTTTGAGCTTGAAGACGAGCCATATTCCGGCGCATTCGTCAGGGAGCGGCTCATAGATCTTCTGGAGGGAAAATGAAAGATTTATCTCTCTATATCCTCGATATTTCGATGAACTCCGTCAGAGCGGGAGCCGCCTGCACGGAGATCACCATTGACGAAAAGGACAACGTGCTCACCCTTAAGATAACCGATAACGGGTGCGGCATGACACCTGAACAGGTGGAAAAGCTGTCCGATCCCTTCTTCACCACCAGAACGACGAGAAAGGTGGGGCTCGGAGTCCCGTTCCTCAGAATGCTGGCGGAGCAGACCGGAGGCTGCGTGAACATCACGTCGAAGCCGGAAGCGGAGGGGGAGGACCACGGCACCCAGGTGTGCGCGGTTTTCCACAGCGACAGTATAGATTTCATACCTCTCGGAGACCTTGCGGAATCCGTTCTCACTCTGGTGCAGGGAAGCCCCGACCGGGATTTCCTCTTCCGTCATACCACGGAGCGCGGCGAGGTGAGGCTTTCCACCGCCGAGATGCGTGAGATCCTCGGAGCGGACGTACCGCTCAATTCCTACGAGGTGCTGGGATTTATAAAAGAGTACCTCAGAGATCAATACAGCCAGATGTAATTTTAAATAAATTAATATACATGAAAGGAACAAAAGCATGAAATCATTAGCGGAACTTGCTGCTATCAGAGAGCAGATGAAGGACAAGGTGGCAATCCGTACCGGCAGCGGCGACGTAAGAGTCGTAGTCGGCATGGCTACCTGCGGTATCTCCGCAGGTGCGAGACCTGTTCTTAACACGTTCGTGGAGGAGGTTGCGAATGCAGGCCTTGCGGACAAGATCATGGTCACACAGACCGGCTGCATCGGAATCTGCCAGTACGAGCCTGTTGTCGAGATCTATGAAGACGGCAAGGAAAAAGTGACCTACGTCAAAATGACAGCCGAGAAGGCAAAAGAGGTCGTTGAGAAACACCTCAAGGGCGGAAAGCCCGTTGCAGAATACCTCATCGGTAATACAAAACTCTGATTAGGAGGAAAAAATAAGTATGGTTCGTTCACATGTCCTTATTTGCGGAGGCACCGGCTGTACGTCCTCCGGCAGCGCAAAGATAAGAGAAGCGCTTGCAGCAGAGCTTAAGGCTCAGGGTCTCGATGAAGAGATCAAAATCGTCCAGACCGGATGCTTCGGTCTGTGCGCTCTCGGCCCGATCATGATCGTGTATCCCGAGGGAACGTTCTATTCCAGAGTAACCGTTGACGACGTTCCGGAAATCGTTTCCGAGCATCTTCTCAAGGGAAGAATCGTTGAAAGACTGGTTTACAACAAGACCGCTGAAGAAGAAGAGACCGCTGAAAAGGCGCTCAACTCCTCCCTCAGCGAAACTGCTTTCTATAAGAAGCAGAAGAGAGTCGCTCTTCGTAACTGCGGTGTTATCAACCCCGAGAAGATCGACGAGTACATAGCAATGGACGGCTACTTCGCACTTGCAAAGGTGCTGAACGAGATGTCCCGTGACGACGTTATCCAGACCCTTCTGGATTCCGGTCTCCGCGGCCGCGGCGGCGCAGGCTTCCCCACCGGCCTTAAGTGGAAGTTCGCAATGGGCAGTACCGGTAAGAAGTACGTCTGCTGTAACGCCGACGAGGGCGACCCGGGTGCGTTCATGGACCGTTCCGTTCTTGAGGGCGACCCCCACGCAGTTCTCGAGGCAATGGCTATCGCCGGCTACGCTATCGGCGCTGACCAGGGTTACATCTACGTTCGTGCAGAGTACCCCATCGCAGTCAAGAGACTGAACATCGCGATCGAGCAGGCAAGAGAATACGGCCTTCTGGGCAATAACATCCTCGGCACCGACTTCTGCTTCGACATCCAGCTGAGACTGGGTGCCGGCGCATTCGTGTGCGGCGAGGAGACCGCTCTTATGACCTCCATCGAGGGCAAGCGCGGTGAGCCCCGTCCCCGTCCTCCGTTCCCTGCAGTAAAGGGTCTGTTCGAGAAGCCCACCATCCTCAACAATGTTGAGACCTATGCAAACATTCCTCAGATCATCCTGAAGGGCGCCGAGTGGTTCGCCTCCATGGGTACTGAGAAATCCAAGGGTACCAAGGTATTCGCTCTGGGCGGCAAGATCACCAATACCGGTCTTGTTGAGGTTCCCATGGGTACAACGCTCCGCGAGATCATCGAAGAGATCGGCGGCGGTATCCCCAACGGCAAGAAATTCAAGGCAGCGCAGACCGGAGGTCCCTCCGGCGGATGTATCCCCGCAAGCCTTATCGACACCCCCATCGACTACGATAACCTTATCGCCATCGGCTCCATGATGGGGTCCGGCCGGCTTATCGTAATGGACGAGGACACCTGTATGGTTGACCTTGCCAAGTTCTTCCTGGAGTTCACCGTAGACGAGTCCTGCGGTAAGTGCGCACCCTGCCGTATCGGTACGGTCCGTATGCTGGAGCTCCTCAATAAGATCACAGACGGCAAGGGCGAGATGGAAGACCTTGATAAGCTGGAAGAGCTTGCAAACTACATCAAGAGCGCATCTCTCTGCGGTCTCGGTCAGACAGCTCCCAACCCCGTTCTTTCCACCATCCGTTACTTCCGTGACGAGTACGAGGCACACATCAAAGAGAAGAGATGCCCCGCAGGCGTCTGCAAGAAGCTCCTTTCCTTCTCCATCGACAAGGATAAGTGTATCGGCTGCGGCGTGTGCGCAAAGAACTGTCCCGTAGGTGCGATCTCCAAGACCGATTATACAGCTCCCGGCCACAAGCTTCCTTCTTACGAGATTGATGCCCAGAAGTGTATCAAGTGCGGCGTATGTATGGCTAACTGTAAGCTGAAGGCCATCTCAAAGAAATAAGGAAAGGGGATAAGAACAATGGAAGAGATCAAAATGCTTAATATCAAAATAGACGGCAACGATTACCAGGTTCCTTACGGAACTACCGTACTCGAAGCCTGCAGAATGGCAGGTATCGATATCCCCACACTCTGCTACCTGAAAGACGTAAACGAGATCGGCGCATGCCGTCTCTGCCTTGTAGAAGTAGTAGGTGCAAGAGGACTCGTTACCTCCTGCGTATACCCCATCGAGAGAGACGGAACCGAGATCCTTACCAACACCGAAAAGGTAAAGAACGCCCGCAAGATGAACATCCAGCTGGTTCTTTCCGCTCACGAGAAGAAGTGCCTCTCCTGCATCCGCTCCAAGACCTGCGAGCTCCAGAAGTTCGCTCACGACTTCGGTGTTGATGAAGAGTACTTCACTCCTGCAGAGCGTCCCGCATTTGCAGTAGAGCAGTCCGGCCCCTCCATCGTGCGTGATCCCAATAAGTGTATCCTCTGCCGCAGATGCGTAGGCGCCTGCAACAAGGTACAGGGTATCGGCGCTATCGGCGCACAGAACAGAGGCTATGACACCATGGTCGGCTGTGCATTCGAGAGCGACCTCGCTTCCACCTCCTGCATCAACTGCGGTCAGTGTATCGTATCCTGCCCCGTTGGCGCACTTTACGAGAGAGACGATACCGCGAAGATCGTCGCAGCTCTCAACGATCCCACAAAGCACGTTGCTATCTGCTGCGCACCCTCCGTTCGTGCACAGATCGGTGAGTGCTTCGGCTACGAGCCCGGCACCGACTGCGAGGGCAAGATGGTCGCAGCTCTCAAGCGCCTCGGCTTTGACGGCGTATATGACATGAACTTCACCGCAGACCTCACCATCATGGAAGAGGGCTACGAGCTTATCGGAAGGATCCAGAACGGCGGCAAGCTGCCCATGATCACCTCCTGCTCACCCGGATGGATCAAGTTCTGCGAGCATTACTTCCCCGAAATGACAGAGAATCTGTCCACATGTAAGTCTCCTCAGCAGATGTTCGGTGCTATATATAAGGCATACTTCTGCAAGAAGATGGGTGTTGCACCTGAGGACGTATTCTTCGTATCCGCTATCCCCTGCACCGCAAAGAAGTTTGAGGTCGGCCGTGACGGTCAGTCCAACGACGGTCTCGCAAACGTTGACGTTGCAGTTACCACCAGAGAGCTTGGCAGACTCATCGAGGCTTCCGGTATCAACTTCAAGGCTCTTCCCGATGAGAAATTCGACCAGCCTGTCGATATCGGCTCCGGTGCAGGTGTTATCTTCGGCGCAACCGGCGGCGTTATGGAGGCAGCTCTCAGAACTGCCGCAGAAGTCATCCTCGGCAAAACCCTCGAGGATGCTGACATCAGCATCGACTTCGAGGACGTAAGAGGTACCGACGGTATCAAGTTTGCAAACTATAATCTGGGCGGTCTTGAACTCCGTGTTGCAGTTGCATCCGGAACGGGTAACGCTTCCAAGCTCCTCAAGGGTATCCAGTCCGGCGAGTACAAGGCTGATTTCATCGAGATCATGGCTTGTCCCGGCGGCTGTGTAAACGGCGGCGGTCAGCCTATTCAGCCCGCATCCGTCCGTAACTCCATCGACCTCAGAGCAGTCCGCGCAAAGGTGCTCTATGATGCAGATAAGAATCTCGGACTGAGAAAGTCCCATGAGAACTCCATCGTTAAAAAGGTCTATGAGGACTTCCTCGGCGAGCCCAACAGCCATGTAGCTCACGAGCTTCTCCATACCCACTACGTAAAGAGAGGCCTGTAAGAGGGAAACGGTCGCTTTCTTGAAAGAAAGCTCCGCAAAGAACTTTTACAAAAAACAAATAAAGGGAGTGTAGGTAACTGCACTCCCTTTTTGTATGCCTATTGATCAAATTATAGTTTGCGGGGATGCCCCCGCGGGCGAGAGACGCTTCGCTGCTTAATCGTTTCATCGCAGACAGACGGATGTTTTATACAAACGGAACGAAACGGGAGCGTGAAACGCCCCGTTTCTGTATGCAGACAAACGCTCTTTGCCCACACGCCCACCGGGCGTGTCATTGCGAGCGAAGCGTGGCAATCTCTGCTAATGCTCTGATGGCACCTCTATCAGATGGACTAAACCGTTTGTAGAGATTGCCACGGTCGGGCGATGCCCTCCCTCGCAATGACACGTCGGGGG
>JAZUGU010000058.1:0-2774 GCA_045641325.1 Candidatus Avispirillum sp. | reverse complement strand
TTAAGCGATCCGCTTTTTTCTTTATTTAACGTATTCTCTCCACGAGCCGAAGCCGTAGAACATGTTCATGGGGTTGTCGGTGATCTCTGCAGTTTCCGGCAGATCGTAGAAATCGGGATCGGGATAGATCCAGACCCCGTTGTCCTCGTCCTGAAGATAGTTATACATATCCGTGTATCTCTTCTCGTATTCCGCGCGCTGTTCTGCCGTGCCGTTCACGTACATTGCGTTGTACGCGGAGGACAGGCCCATGAATTCGCATGCAGGGAAGAGGCGCTCGCAGTTTATTCTGTGATAGTCGTCGCCCGCCATGTCAATGGCACGGAGAAGGTCGTTTCTCATTTCCTCCCAGTGCCCGGAGAGGTATCCGGCATCATACATATCAAAGGGACGGCTGTAGTTGTTCACGTAGCATCCGGCGGCATCGCCCGCCTCCGTCTGCAGGAGCATGTAATCGTAAACGTATTCGTATCCGTCGCCGTAGTACATATACATGTACTCTTTGACGATATCCGTGAATTCTTCGTAGGTCATATCCGGCTGCCACATCACCTGCGCCGCCAGATATGCTTTCATGTCCTCGAAATTGTTGTGGGGGCCGCCGCAGCTCTCATAGTAAACTCCGTCGAATCCCAGATCGTAGAGGTATTTCATGTTGTAATAAAAATCGGGAACGTTGGGGCAGGGCGCGAGATAATAGCTGTAGGTGATGCCGTAAGACCAGTACCACACGGAGGCGCCGCACTCGTGACACCACTGTGCCCATGCGGGCATGGATTCCTCGCACATCTTGTTGGAGCCGCCGAGAGTGGTTGTGTTGTCACCGCATCCGCCGGTGCCCAGGATATGGTTGTTGCATCCGTGTCCGCAGTAGATGAGAATGATGTTTTCAACGGGCCTCACCGACTCCGGAACGGAGAAATCGTAGGTCATGAGATAAATTTTCATGCCGGGATACACTTTGCGGATATCCTCTCTGAGCGGCGGAAAATTGTCATCAAAATCGAATTCGTAGCCGTGATACTCCGTGGTGATCTCCTTTGCGGCGCGGACCGCGAAGTCCATCATAAGACCTGCGTAGCTTTCTTTTTTGAAGGTGACCTTTTTCCCGTCGGCGGAGATGGTGTAGTCGCCGGAATAGTGCTCGAGCTGTGCCAAAGTGGATTTTCGCAGCGACATGGTATTGCCGTTTGCCTTTGCAACGCAGGTGGTGCAGGTGCAGAAGCCCGCGTTGTCATCCTGCGAGAATGAGGCGGCATAGATGCCAAGCTCGCCCAGGTACTCGGTATACTTGTTGGTGCCCCAGTCCTGCACCATTTCAGTTATCTCAAGCATGCCGTTGTACATCTCGTAATAGGAAAGATCGGTGGAGGTGCAGGGTTGCCACTCGCATTCGTAGTATCTCATGTCGATCTTTTTCTGACCGTCCATGTACTTATACTGTATCTGCGCGCGCAGGTCCATGTCACCCGGATCGTCGGGATAGGAGCCCGCCATCATCGCCTTGTAGAGATAGAAGGAATGGGCGTTGGCAAAACGGGGGCCGGTGAAATATCCGTCAGCGGAGGAGCCGCCCACGTATATCTGCGTGCCGTTCATCCTCCGTGCAAGATAGCACTGGTAGAAGGTTTCCGTGTCACCTATGGGGTTTCCGGTAAAGCGGAACGAGAGGGGCACCTTGTGGTAAACGTACGTCCCCTCGGGGATATCGGAAACTCTCATTCTGTAAGAGTAGGTGTATCTGTCGTCGTAGAAGCGGAAGCCCAGATACTTTTCGCAGATCTCGTATGCGGCGTACATGTTGCCGCGGAGCGTTCCGTAGATATGGAGGTCTCCGTCTTTCACCTCGTAGATGTAGTCCTCAAGCCCCAGTCCCATTTCCTCGCTTTCTTCGGACATGGGAGCTACCGCGTGGAAAACGATGCGGCGGGAGTGTGTCTTTTCCGATTCGTAAACGATCTCGGGTTTGAATCCGGATGCCGCCTTCACGTAGGTCTGCAGAAGCACTGCGGCAAGGTATGCGTTGTCGGTGTCAACGCTTGTGCCGTCGGGCACCGCGATGTCGAAAGAGGATATGGGAGTCCCGGCTACGGTGAGCTTGTAGACGGGGGCGCCGGAGGTGTAGTCCTCAATGGAAGAAACGCCCGCCAGCACGGCCTTGAAATAAAGCACGTCACGGGCATTGGCTTTAGCGTCAGCGTCAAGGTCTGCGGCATCGGCGTTTATGTAAACGTCATATCCCGCAACGCTTGATTTGAGGGCGTGCACGTCCAGAGCGTTAAGGGCACCGTCGTCGTTCACGTCACCGGCCGTGTAGGTTTCATCGTCCTTCAGCGGGAGATGCTCCGTGGGGCCCATGTAAGCGGAAACCGTGACGGGCGCCGCGAGCATTATAAGGCAAAGGATTGCCGAAATTATTTTTTTCATGGTCTGCACCTTTCATGCGATATACACTCTGATTTTACCATAAGCAATATCGGTAGTCAAGTTATAAACTATAGTTTGCGGGGAAGCCCCCGCGGGCGAGAGACGCTTCGCTGCTTAATCGTTTCATCGCTGACAGACGGATGTTTTGTATAAACGGAACGAAACGGGAGCGTGAAACGCCCCGTTTCTGTATGCAGACAAACGCTCTTTGCCCACACGCCCACCGGGCGTGTCATTGCGAGCCAGTGCGGCACACTGGCGTGGCAATCTCTGCTAATGCTCTGATGGCATCTCTATTAGATGGACTAAACCGTTTGTAGAGATTGCCACGGTCGGGCGATGCCCTC
>JAZUGU010000057.1:0-12277 GCA_045641325.1 Candidatus Avispirillum sp. | reverse complement strand
TTATTGCCTGCGGCGTCACTTTGCCGCCGGGCAATACAGAGCATACCTGCCTACGGTGAGAACATCAGAGCAAAGTCCGCTTTTTCTCGCCTATACAGGCACGAGAAAAAGCTTGGCAAAAAGAGTGCCGGTAATGTGGGCCCTGCCCCCGCCCGCCGCCTTTTGGAAAAGGCGGGCGAAAACTTTTATAAAACAGCTCGCTAAACTATAATTTGTATAACAAAAAAGCCCCGGCGGGGCTTTTTGTTATATTATCTCAATCGTCACGCTCTGATCTGCGCAGCAGTTGGTGCCCACGTAGATTTTGAATGTGCCTTTTTCCGCGTAGAATTTCTTGTCGAAGTGATAGAAGCCAAGCTCCTCGAGACCGAGGCTGAATTCTATCTCACGGCTCTCACCGGGTGCGAGCTCCGCCTTTTCAAATGCCGCAAGCTGTCTTATGGGACGGCAGGCGGTGGCAAACTCGTCACGGACGTAGCACTGCGCCGTTTCCTTGCCCGCGCGGTCACCCGTGTTGGTAAGCGTTGTGCGTATGGTGAAGCACTTCCCGGCGTTTATATCATCGAGAGAGATCTTCACCGTGTCGGCGGTGGGATCGGTATATGAGAACGTGGTATAGGAAAGACCGTATCCGAAGGGATAGGAGGGTGTGCCGAGACCGTCACGGTAGTTTTCAAGCCCGTTCACACGTCCGTAATATTCGTCAACGTACCGGCAGGTCTTTGTGGCGTTATAGTATATGGGCACCTGGCCCGCGTAGCGGGGCAAGGTCATTGAAAGCTTGCCGGAGGGGTTCACGTCACCGAACAGGATCTGTGCTATGGCAACGCCCTCGCGGGAGCCCGTATGCATGCCCCAGATTATGGCGTCAAGGAAGGGCTCAACGGAGCCGATCGCCATGGGCCTGCCGTACATGAATACGCCTATGACCTTTTTGCCGAGACGTTTCGCGTTGAGCACGTCGTTTATCTGCTCCTGTGGAAGCTCCAGATCATGGATGCCGGATGCCTCACCCTCGAACATGAGGGGCTCGCCCATAACGACGACGACCGTATCGGAGGCGCCGAGCTGCTTCATGGTCCACTGCTTCATTCTGTTGTCCGGAGCGCCGGAAGAGCGGAAGGTGACGTCGGGTGCGACCTCTTTTATGCCGTCCTCAAGGGAACGTGTAAGCTCGTGCGAGAAATCACAGCTCCACGCGCCGACGATATCCCAGTCATTGGTGAAGAAATCGCCGATAAACGTCAGATCACAGTTTTTGTCGAGGGGCAGTATTCCGTTGTTTTTCAGAAGCACCACGGATTCGGATGCGATCTTCTGCGAGAGCGCAAGATGAGCTTCGGTATCATAGGTGTGGCGCTCCACGTAGGGGTTATCGAAAAGGCCTATCTCGAATTTGACACGGAGAACACGGCGCACAGCCTCGTCAAGCACTTCCATTTTGAGCTTGCCGGAGGCTATCGCCTCTTCGCCGTAGTTTATGTAGGTGAGGTCGTCCATGTCCATGTCGACGCCCGCCGTCATGGCCTGCGCCGCCGCATCTGCCTCGGTCTCGGCAACAGCCTGATTCACAAGCTGTTTTACGGACCAGTCATCGCTGACCACGTATCCGTTGAAGCCGAATTCATCACGGAGCACCTCCGTGAGCAGGTAGTGCGACGAGGTGACGGGCTGACCGCTTATCTCGTTGAAGGAGCTCATCACGGTGAGGCATCCCGCCTCTGCCGCCGCCTTGAAGTTCTTTAAGTGGTTGTTGCGGAGGGTATAGTCGGATATTTCCGCATTGCGGTAGTCACGTCCGCCCTCTGCGCCGCCGTAGCCCACGTAATGCTTGGGGCACGCCGCGACGTGATGCTTCTGCTTTAAGTGGTCGGTGTCCTCACCCTGAAAGCCCTTTACCATTGCCGCTGCCATTTTCGAGCCGAGGCACGGGTCTTCGCCAACGCCCTCCACACATCTTCCCCAGCGGGGGTCACGGGCAAGGTCTATCATGGGAGAAAACGCCCAGTTGAGGCCGTCTGCCGATGCTTCGTCCGCAATTGCGGAGTAGCACTGTTCCACCAGAGCGGGATCAAATGAGCAGGCGGAGGCGAGCGCATCGGGAAATGCCACTCTGTGGCCGTGGATGACGTCTCTGCCGAATATGGCGGGGATGCCGAGGCGGCTTTCCTCAACCGCTATTTTCTGCAGGTAGTCCACTCTGTCGCGGATCGCCGCAGCACGCTCGGGATCGTTGCCCGCGCCGCCGTCACCGAGGAAGCCGCCCAGCTCTCCCGCGCGGAGTCTCTCCTCAACGGAGGGGGTGACGTCGTGATTGGTGTGGAGCTGGGTGAGCTGACCGAGCTTTTCACGGACTGTCATTTTTGCAAGTAATTCGTCTATTTTCTTTTCAGTTTCGGGTTTCAGTTTCATTTTGACCTCCGAATTGTGTTCTTAAGGAAATTATACAATGCGGGCGGGAGATTGTCAATAAGTTACGGCAACAGAAAAAGCCCCCTGAGGGGGGCTTTTATTATCAGAATTCTGCGACACCTGTCGTTCTGGGATAGGGGATGACGTCTCTGATGTTGGAGACACCGGTGAGGTACATGATGATCCTCTCGAATCCGAGACCGTAGCCCGCGTGCTTGGTGGAGCCCCAGCGGCGGAGGTCCAGATACCAGGAGTAGTCCTCCTCTTTCAGTCCCAGCTCGTTCATTCTCTCAAGGAGCACGTCAAGACGCTCTTCTCTCTGTGAGCCGCCGATTATCTCGCCGACACCGGGTACGAGCAGGTCCATGGCGGCAACGGTCTTGCCGTCCTCGTTCAGTCTCATGTAGAAGGATTTGATTTCCTTGGGATAGTCCGTTACGAACACGGGCATGCCGAAGATCTTCTCGGTGAGGTATCTCTCGTGCTCGGTCTGCAGGTCACAGCCCCAGCTTACGGGATACTTGAATTCCTCGCCGCTCTTTTCCAGAAGCTCTATGGCCTCGGTGTAGGTGACGGTCTTATAATCGCTGTCGGCAAGCTTTGTCAGTCTCTCAAGGAGGCCCTTGTCAACGAAGCTGTTGAAGAAATTCAGCTCTGCGGGGCAGGTCTTCAGCACGTGCTTTATGATGTACTGAATCATGTCCCATGCCAGCACCATATCGTCGTGCAGATCGGCAAAAGCGATCTCGGGCTCTATCATCCAGAACTCTGCGGCGTGGCGTGCCGTGTTGGAGTTCTCAGCGCGGAAGGTGGGGCCGAAGGTATAGATGCTGCCGAATGCCTGCGCATAGGTCTCGCCCTCAAGCTGGCCGGATACGGTAAGGCCCGTGGTCTTCTTGAAGAAGTCCTGGGAATAGTCAACGCTGCCGTCAGAGAGACGGGGCGGGTCGTTTATATCAAGAGTGGTCACCTGGAACATTTCGCCCGCGCCTTCGCAGTCGCTTCCGGTGATGAGGGGAGTGTGGACGTAAACAAAACCTCTGTCATGGAAGAAGGAGTGGATGGCGTATGCCGCTTCGCTTCTTACACGGAATACTGCGGAGAACAGGTTGGTTCTCGGTCTCAGGTGTGCGATCTCACGGAGATATTCCACCGTGTGGCGCTTTTTCTGCAGGGGATATTCGGGTGTGGAAATGCCCTCGACCTCAACCTTTGTCGCCTTGATCTCGAAGGGCTGTTTTGCCTCGGGAGTGAGCACGAGAATGCCCGTGACAACAAGTGCGGCACCTATATTGGTCTTTGCTATTTCGTCATAGTTCTCGAGCTTGGTCTTCTCAAGCACTGCCTGCAGACAATCGAAGCAGGAGCCGTCGTTGAGAGATGCGAAGCCGAATTCGTTGGAAGCACGGACGGAGCGCGCCCATCCCGCAACTGTGATCTCTTTGTCCGCAAAGCTCTCGGGACACTTGAAAATATCGGAAATCAGTGTTCTGTTCATTACTGTTTACCGTCCTTAAAATAATATATAATACAATATAGCACAGCTATCTTAAAATGTCAACCGAAACGGTGGACAAATGCTCCGATTTATGCTACAATATTGTCATGAAAGACATTAACATCGTACTTGTTGAGCCGGAAATACCGCAGAATACCGGCAACGTGGCACGCACCTGTGCCGTGACGGGCGCCGCTCTTCATCTCGTTGAGCCGCTGGGATTTAAGATCGACGACGCAAAGCTCCACCGCGCGGGGCTTGACTACTGGCACGATCTGGACATATATTACTACAAGAGTCTTGACGATTTCTTTGTGAAAAATCCGGGCTGCGAATTTTTCTGCTTTTCTTCAAAGGCTCCCCGCTCCTATACGGAGCAGGAATACCCCCTGCCGGTTTTCATTATGTTCGGTAAGGAAACAAAAGGTCTTCCCGAGGATTTTCTCGAAGAGAATTATGACCGCTGTGTCCGCATCCCCATGCGGGACGGACAGCGATGCCTGAACCTTTCAAACGCTGTGGCAGTAGGTTGCTACGAGGTTTTAAGACAGCATGATTTCGCAGGGCAGAAGGACTTCGGGAAAATGAAAAAATAGCTTTTCGGTTTTGTAAAAAAATACTTGACATATGCTTTCTTTTGGTATATAATATGGAATGTATAATTTTTGCACCAACTCAGGAGGAAATATAATGAAAAAAATCGTTGCACTCGGAATGGTCATCATCATGATGCTTTCCCTTACTGTATGCACTTTCGCAAGAGACTGGGTCATCAGCCCCGAAAACCCCGATACTGAATACAAGATCACCGTTATCGCCACCGAGGGCGGTACTGCAGGTTACTCCAAGAACCCCGACGGAACTTACACCGTATACTCCGATCCCGATACCGGACATTCCTTCCTCAAGTGGCTTCCCGAAGGAAGCTACGAGGTGATCTCCAGTGACATCACCCAGGGAACCTTCGTTATCAGACTTCTCAGCGACTGCGTATTCACCGCTTACTTCGACAGCGAACAGCCCGTTAAGCCCTGGCCCGAGAACGATTCTCCCAAGACCGGCAATCTTCTCGCTCCCGCTGTGATCGTTGCTGTAGTTTCTCTGCTCGGCTGTGCTTACACCGCAAAGCGTGCTTTCAACGCATAAGTTAAAATCCGAATGAGATAAGCCCTGCCGGTTTCTGGCAGGGCTTATCTAATGATGAACTTGAAATGGAAAACAAAAATAAAAAAATCTGGAAGATCCTGTCCGTGGTTTTTGCCGTTATATTTGCGCTGGCGGTGATCGCCATCGTTCTGATGACAAAAGGCTGTTCCTATGATTTCGGCAAATACAAAGAGGACACCACGGAAGAGGTCACCACCGCCGCAGACACAACGGAGGCCGACACGACGGAAGCCGTCACAGATCCGCCCCTTCCCGATAACCCCATCGACTGGGAATCGCTGAAGAAGGAAAATAAGGAAATATATGCATGGATCACCGTGCCCGGCACAAAGGTGGACTATCCCATAGTACAGAGCCGGGTTGATGATTCATATTATCTCCGCCGTGACTATCTGGGAAATCCCAGCGTTTCCGGATGTATTTTCACCCAATCCATGAACGACAGGGTGTTTTCCGATCCCAATACCGTGGTTTACGGCCACTATATGTATGACGGCACGTTCTTCGGCTCGCTCCACAATTTCCGTGATCCGCAGTTCTTTGAGGAGCATAAGGACATTTACGTGTATATTGACCGTCACATCCTTACCTATGAGATCTTTGCGGCATACGAATACGATTCCAGACATATTCTCTATGCTTTTGAAAATTTCCGTGATGAAAAGGTCTTTGAGGAATACCTGGAATCCTGCCTTAACCCGCAATCTATGAGCAAAAACGTGCGTGACGGCGTCACGCTCGATAAAAACTCAAGAATAATCACCCTGAGCACCTGTGTACAGAACAGCGACAGCTCAAAAAGATATCTGGTACAGGGGGTACTTGTAAAAGATGAGCTCACGAACTGAGAAAAAAATGAATAAGGCGCTGAAGATAATCCTTATCATAATAGCGATCCTTCTTGCTCTGGTCATCATTGCCGGGCTTGTTACGTACATTATGTACAGCAAGGGCAAAAACGATCTTAAGCCCGAAAAGCAAGAGGTCGTCATCACGCCTCCCGAGGACATCGCAGAAGAGGTGGAGGTCGAGCAGGACGGCGCTTCCGTTTACTACAAAGGTGAAAAATACGTTTACAATGAAAACGCCGTGCCGATACTCCTTCTGGGCATCGACAAGCACGATTTCGAGGATATCAACGGCGTGGGCTTCAACGGTCAGGCGGATGCCGTGTACGTTGCGGTGCTCGATACCGAGACCAAAAAGGTTTCCGTTATTGCCGTATCCAGAGAGTCCATGGTGGACGTGAACACGTATTCCTATGAAGGCAACTTCCTCCGCACGGAGAACATGCAGCTCTGCCTGGCGTTCGCCTACGGCGACGGCAAGGAAAAGAGCTGTGAAAACGTGATGACATCCGTTTCCCGTCTTCTCTGTAACGTTCCCATCAGCTCCTATATCGCGATCGACCTTGATTCGCTGTCATACCTCACCGATGCGGTGGGCGGCCTTGAGGTGCCGGAGTACGATGACGAGGGCATGAATCTGACCGGAAACACCATCACCATTTACGGCAAGCAGACAGAGCGCTATCTGCGCTGGCGCTGGACGCCCGAGCTTACCTCAAACAATATCCGTATCGAGCGCCACAAGAGCTATATTTCTGCATTTGCCAAAAAAGCGGTGGCGATGACCAAGGAAAACATCACGTTCCCCATCACACTGTATAATTCAATCAGTGACTACATGGTGACCAACGTAGGTGCTTCCCAGATCACATATCTTGCCGCCAACTACCTGGACGGCGTTGACAACCTGAAGCTTTATTCCATCCCCGGCTCTCTTGAGCTGGTCGATACCCACGCACAGTTCACGCCTGATCCCGTGGCTCTGTACGAAACGATACTGGAGCTGTTCTACGTAAAGCAGTAAGTTACCTGAGCACTTCGCTTTCAAGCACCCGCACAAAACGGAAGATGTCGTTTTCCGTGGATAAAGGGCCGACGGATAAACGGACCGCGCCGCCTTTCGGCGTTCCCGCCGTGCGGTGGGCAAGAGGCGCACAGTGAAGCCCCGTGCGGACACATATGCCGTGCTCATTGAGAATTGCTCCCACACTTTGAGGCGTCATGCCGACGGCATTGAATAAAAACAGCGGACCTCCCGCATCACCGTAAACCGTGATGCGGGGGTCTTTTTTGTATTTTCTGAAGAGCATGTCGGTAAGGAAACGCTCGTGATCGTGAATGTTGCCGCATCCCCTGCGCCCTACGTATTTTATCCCCTCGAGAAAGCCTGCCGCAAGCGGTGCGGATAAGGTGCCCGCCTCAAGTCTGTCGGGCAGAAATTCCGGCATATCAAGATCCTCCGAGTTGCTTCCGGAGCCTCCGTAAAGAAGCGGGCGGGGAAGTGTTCCCGGGGCGAAGATCGCCATGCCGCACCCGGCAGGCCCGAGCAGTCCCTTGTGCCCGGGAAAACAGAGAGCCGAAATGTTGTCCCTTTCCATGTTTAGGTCCGTATTTCCGGCGGATTGGGAGGCATCGAGTATGAAAAGAAGCCCGTGTTCCCGGCACAAGGCACCGAGCCTTGCGGCGGGCAGAGTCCTGTTTATTATGTTGGAAGAATGACAGCATATGACCGCAGAGGTGGAAGGCGTCAGAAGACGGCGCACGTTTTCCGCAACGTCGCCCTCTGTGGAGAAAATGCTGTACCGTACACCCCGTTCCCGCCGCAGGTACTCTACCGGGCGAAGCACGCTGTTGTGCTCCATGTCTGATATGATAACGTGGGAACGGGGCGGGACGAGCCCCAAAATGGCAAGATTCAGAGCGTGAGTGGCGTTCATCGTGAGAACTGCGTTTTCCGCGTCACCTCCGAAAAGCTCCGCCGCCGCACAGCGGCATTCGTAAATGACCTCGGATGCACGGAGCGCCATGGAGTGACTGCCGCGCCCCGGGTTTCCGCAGTATTCTCTCATGCACCGGCACATTTCCCGTGTCACACCGTCGGGCTTCGGGAAAGAGGTCGCCGCCCAGTCAAGATAAGTCGTCACAGTAATCCTCCCAAAATTTTGCCGTACGGGATCTTTTTTGCTTTCAGTATTCTTTCCGCTTCAAAGCGGCGGGCAGAGGGAAAACTTACCCCGTATGCACAGCCCTTTTCCGTTAGAGCGGGATCAAGGCTGACGATCTCGCAATCGATCAGGGAGGCTTCAAGCGCCGCTTTCCCCTTCAGCGCCGCCGTCATGCTTTTCATAGACGCAATACACATTTTCAAAGTCCTTTCATTTTGCTTTGTAACAGTATATGAAAGGAGCCTCGCCGTGCCACCTCCCTCCCGGAGGGAGGCTTTCGTCAACCACGTCCCCAAAACAAAAGCCCGCACCGAGGTGCAGGCTTATTTTCTTTCCGGATATTTCATCCCGCAGGGAAGACCGACGAGATAATCGGCGGAAACCTTGAAGTGGCGGCAAAACGCCACGATATCCTCAATGCTCGGCTCGATTTTTCCGCATTCGATATACGAAATTTTCCTCTGTGTCATGCCGACCTTTTTGCCGAGCTGTGTCTGATTCAGCTCGGTTTCTTCTCTGAGAGCACGAATCTTCTCTCCGAAATTACTGTTCATTCATAAATCACCCTGCATATTCTACAATAGACGAAAAGTATCTATTGACATTTAGACAATAATTGTCTATAATAAAGAAAAAACAACAGAAAGGAACACAAAATGAAAAAGTTAGCATCAGTCATCCTCGTAGTTGTATTCTGTGCGATCGCAGTCCTTTTATGCGGATGCAAATGCAAGGACGGGGAACACGACTATCAGAAATCCGTTATAACAAAACCTACCTGTACGGAGAAAGGTCTCGCTGAATACGTATGCTCGATATGCGGAGACACTTATCAGGAGGAAATCAAAACCGAAGACCATAATTACGTTTCTACGGTAAAAACCAAACCTACCTGTACCAAGGAAGGCATAAACACGCTGAAATGCTCAAAATGCGGCGACACGAAGGAAGAAACCGTCAAAGCAAATGGACATGACTATATGTCGGAAGAAACGAAAAAGCCGAACTGTATTACCAAAGGTGTAGTGACCTATACCTGTAAGGTCTGTAAGGATACGTATACGGAAGAAACGCCTGTCGATAAGAATGTCCACAATTTTGCGAAAGAGGCCGCAAAGGTAACCAAAGCCGCAACCTGTAAAGATAAGGGCGTAATGACATATTCTTGTGTCCGCTGCGGTGCGACAAAGACGGAGGATATTCCCGCAACAGGGCATAATTACCAGTCAACTTCCTCCGGAGCTACCTGTACGTCTGCCGGTTCCGTAACATATAAATGTGCGAACTGCGGTGACAGTTACAGCGAAACCGTTGCTGCCCTCGGTCATAGCTGGTCGGATGCAACATGTACGGCTCCTAAAAAGTGTAGTCGCTGCGGAACAACAGAGGGAAGTGCTCTGGGACATACCACATCTGACGGTACTTGCTCAAGATGTGGCACCAGAATATATGGAATCGGAACTATAAAAAGTGCAGTCAAGAGTTACTTCGGGGATGCGGTAAATGAACTCGATAAGACTATTGATCTTATTGCTGATGAAAATAATGCAGCTGCATTGCTTGAATTTTCTTACTACATCGTTGATTTGGGCAAAGCGGAAAATGCTTGCGGCGATACGGCGGAGCTTGCTAATGTTAAACAGTATCTTTCAAATGCATACGATGTTTCCTACAATATTATCAAGAACTATTCAACCAGCAGTTATCAGTCCAGTTCGGCAATATTGAATGCTACACAGCAGGCATTGCCGTATTTGACAAGTGCTAATGAAATAATTAAAAACTGGTAAATGACATGAAATGTATTGCTGTTTTAGTCAGGCATAATTGCGTGAAAGATTAATTATTATGAATCTATGAATGTACCCATGTACTGAAATGATTTTGCCAAAATCCATTAAAAAAACGGAGCTTTCGCTCCGTTTTTTCTTTTATAAAATTACATCCTTATAGTCACGGTCTTGCCGGGCTCAAGGGAATGGGTCAGCCATACGTTGCCGCCCACCACGCAGTTGTCGCCCACCTTCGTGGTACCGCCCAGAATCGTTGCGCCCGCGTAGATGACCACGTGGTTGCCGATGTCCGGGTGACGCTTCACGCCTTTTACCAGCGTGCCGTCCTCGTTGACCTCAAAGCTCTTCGCACCGAGTGTCACGTGCTGATACAGCTTCACGTCCTCCCCGATGGTGGTGGTCTCACCGATCACCACTCCCGTGCCGTGGTCGATGAAGAAATATCTGCCGATGGTAGCACCGGGATGTATGTCGATGCCCGTGAGAGAGTGGGCATGCTCCGTCATCATACGGGGCAGTATCGGAATTTTCATTTTATAAAGCTCGTGGGCGATGCGGTATATGCCGATGGCCTTGAATGCGGGGTAGGTAAGTATCACCTCGTCAAGATTTATCGCCGCAGGGTCGCCCTCGTAGGCGGCGATGATATCCGTTTCAAGCACTTCCTGTATCTGAGGGAGCATATCAATAAGCTCAACGGAACGGCTTTCGGCATCGCTCTCGTCGGGGAGCACACATTTCAGCGCTCTCGTCAGCGCATCGAATGCACGCATCAGCTCCCAGGTGCGCTTTTTCGTTTCGGAAAATCTCTCGCCCTGCTTGCCGATATGGCCGGGGAACATGGCGGTGAGCAGATGATGGATGGCTTCCTTTGCCGCCTCGTCCATGCCGATATAGCGACCGGGTGTGGGATCGTCACCCACGGTTTTCAGAATGTTGCTTACGTTTTCAAGACGGGCGGCAAGCGCACCCAGATTGTTCTTTTCCATGGTCAGACCTCGAATAATTCAGTTGAAAGATATCTGTCTCCGGTATCGGGGAGAAGCACCGTCACCGTCTTTCCCGCGTTTTCGGGGCGGGAGGCGATCTTCACGGCTCCGCACAGAGCGGCACCGGATGAGATGCCCACGAGGATGCCCTCGCTCTTTCCCATCATTCTGCCGAATTCGTATGCTTCCTCTTCGGTCACGGTGATGACCTCGTCGAGAAGGGACGTGTCAAGCACATCGGGTACGAACCCCGCACCGATGCCCTGCAGTCCGTGAGACCCGGCATTTCCTTCGGTGAGCACCGGAGAGCCTGCGGGCTCGATTCCGATCACTTTTATTCCGGGATTCTTTTCTTTCAGATATCTGCCCGTTCCGGTAATGGTTCCTCCCGTGCCGATGCCCGCTACGAAGAAGTCCATGTCGCCGTCCGTGTCGGAGTATAGCTCCGGGCCGGTAGTCTCGTAGTGTGCCAGAGCGTTGTCGGGATTTACGAACTGCCCGGGGATGAACGAGCCGGGAATCTCTTTCGCGAGCTCTTCAGCTTTCTTTATAGCCCCTGTCATGCCCATAGCGCCCGGAGTGAGAACAAGCTCGGCACCGTATGCCTTCATCACCTTGATGCGCTCCTCCGACATGGAGTCGGGCATAACGATGATGAGCCTCATGCCTCTCACGGCGCACAGAAGAGCAAGACCGATGCCCGTGTTTCCCGATGTGGGCTCGATGATAACGGAGTCCTTCGTCACGAGACCTTTTTCAATTGCACGGTCAAGCATGGATTTTGCGGCACGGTCCTTTACGGAGCCTGCCGGGTTGAGGTATTCGAGCTTAGCCAGAAGCTTTGCCCGAATACCCGTCTTTTTTTCAATATTGCAGAGCTCAAGGAGCGGCGTTCTGCCGATAAGCTCCTCGGCGCTTTTATAGATTTTCGTCATTTTCACGTTCCTTGTATGCTATGCTGAAGAGATCGCCGATGCGTTCCTTTTCCCCTGCCAGATGCAGATATCCGAAAACGCATTCAAGCCCCGTGGCACGGCTGTACTGCGCGTGGGTGGCGCTTTTGGGGGCGGTGTGGGTGGCGTTTCTGCCGCGGCGGTAAACGTCCGCTTCGTCCTCCGTAAGGTGGGGGAGAAGCTTTTCCGCGGCGGCACTCTGCGAGACCGCCGTAACGAATTCCGCCGCCCTTTTGTGGATATCTCCCCGGCAGGTGCCGTCAGTCACCAGCAATTCACGCACCATCACCTCGATGACGGCATCTCCCAGATATGCCAGGGACGATACGGGGAGAAGGGAAGCTTCTCTTTTTGTCATTACAGTTTCCTTTTGATGTATCTTAATTTGAGCTTCTGATGGAATTTCAGCCTTCCGTACAGATTATTGGAAATATCTTTAAGATATTCCGCAC
>JAZUGU010000056.1:0-15891 GCA_045641325.1 Candidatus Avispirillum sp. | reverse complement strand
AAATGTTTTCTTTACGTAAGACGGTAAGCAGAGATTCGATCAATAAAAATGTCTCAAATAATCTCATTAATACTTGATTTTGAGGGAAACATCTGTTATACTTTGAAAGGTGTGTTTCCGTAGCTCAGCTGGATAGAGCGTCCGCCTCCTAAGCGGAAGGTCGGGAGTTCGAATCTCCCCGGGAACGCCAGAAAAGCCACTTGCTTATGCAAGTGGCTTTCTTGTTTATACTACTATTGCACTTCAGGAAGTACGTCCCGGTCAAGTGCTCATGCAAGCGCCTCTGCGGATGCTTTTTCAATTCTCAGTAGTTCCTTTGGGGTCTATCAGGAACGCATTGGGAAGGATACGTCCCAATGTGGGGTTCCATGAACAGTTATGGGTGATGACCTCGCCCTTATAACCTATTACGCTTGTCGCTCCGCTGTCACAGCTTGAGGCATTGACAACTCCGTACTTGAGCATTATATCAGCCATATCTCCAACGGTACACCCGATGGAATACGTAATATCACGTCCGTCGATATTCAGAAATACCATAACGCCGTCGGCTCTCTGACCGACCGCCGTTCTCGGCTGTATGCCGTATCCGTCGGAGCCTTCAACCATTTTCTGCCCCTCGGCGATAAGAACGGGGCGGAACTGCATTCCGTCTCTTATGTTGCCGTAGCTTTCCCAGTTATTGATATTTCCGACGACAAGCTTATTATCTGTAGTAAGGACAATACTGCCGTAAAAAGTAACGTAGCTTCCCCAGTATGTGCCGCGAGACAGCGACATTCCCAGCACTTCGCCGCCGTTTCCGTTCTCATCCGGATCGGAAAATCCGCTGGCGTTGACTCCGGCAACTGCGCCGTAAGCCTCCATCATCTCAAGGATTCTCATACCGGTTACGCCGGGATATTTCGTCATACCTATGTAAACACGTGCGGGATCATCCACAAGCATGATCCTGCCCCGGTATGACGGTCCCTCTATGGCGGAAACGAGTATTCCCTCTTCGATGTCGTTTATGACTATCTCGTTTCCGGCATAGTCATATCCGCCTTCGATCAGGAATCTCTGATTGAGGATATCGTCCACGGGCTCGCCCTGCGGAACAGGCTCCTCTTCTTTCTCCTGAGGATCAAGATTTTCTTTTCCTCCGATAACGTCCATCGCATCATCATGACCCTTCATGACCTCGTCTATGATGCCCTGCGGGAACAGCCACGTTGCGAGCCACTGATGAGATTTCGTAGTCATTGCGGTTTCTATCCACACAGTGCGCCAGTATTTGACGAACTCCATATCGGAATATACCACCGTAAGGTAAGCCGCATTGAATGCTATGATGAGCACCAGCAGTATCGCAATTATTCTCTTTTTCTTTTTGTTATCTTTTCTCTTTTTCAACTATTTTGCGCCCCATCAAAACGCCCATAACGCTCGCCATCATAAGTCCCCGCGTCCAGCCGGAGCTGTCACCGAGGCAATGAAGACCTTCAACGTTCGTATTAAGATTTTCGTCCATGCGTACTTTATTTGAATAGAATTTAAGCTCCGGACTGTAAAGAAGAGTTTCCGTGGATGCAAATCCCGGAACGACCATATCAAGCATTTTGATAAACTCTATGATATTGGTCATCGCTCTGTACGGCATTGCCGCCGTAATATCGCCTGGCACGGCATCCTTAAGGGTGGGTTTAACGTTACTGAACATCAGCTCTTTCGCCCACGTCCGTTTTCCGTCCAGGATATCACCGTATCTCTGGACGAGGATATGACCGTTTCCGAGCATATTCGTCAGTTCTCCGACCTTCTGTGCGTAGGAGATCGGCTGATTGAACGGCTCTGTGAAATTATGGCTGACAAGGATCGCCAGGTTAGTATTATCGCTTTTATTATCCTTGTAGCTGTGTCCGTTGACTACGGCAAGGTCGTTATCGTACGTTTCCTGTGCCACGAAACCGCCGGGGTTCTGGCAAAAGGTACGCACCTTATTCTTCCACGGCTTCGGATATCCGATGAGCTTGCTTTCATACAGGACACGGTTGACCTTTTCCATGACCTCGTTGCGGCACTCTACTCTTACGCCGATATCAACGGTACCGGGCTTATGTGCGATATTATGCTCGGCACATATTTTTTCGAGCCACTCCGCTCCGCGCCGTCCGGTCGCGATCACCACTCTTTTTGAGCGGATCTCAACATCGTTTCCGTTTTCTTTGATGATTACTCCGAGGCACACGTTTCCGTCAAGAATGATGTTTTCGCATTGTGTTTCGAACATCATATCAACGCCGTGCTGTGCGAGCCACACCTGTATATCGTAATAAAGCTTCTGCGCTTTTTCAGTTCCCAGATGCCTTATGGGACAGTCAACAAGCTTCAGTCCCGCTTTAATTGCATTCTTCCTGATTTCCTTTATCTCGTCACTGTTCCCGAGGCCCTCCACGTGGGGATCGGCTCCGAATTCGAGATAAATACCGTCAGTATAGTTAATAAGTTCCTGGGCAAGCTGTGCTCCGATAAGATCGGGCAGGTCTCCGCCTACTTCATATGAGAGGCTGAGCTTTCCGTCTGAAAATGCACCTGCTCCGGAAAAGCCCGTTGTTATCGCACATGCAGGCTTGCAGTTGACACAGTATCCGACTTCTGCTTTCGGACAATGCCTTTTTTCAACCGCTTTTCCTTTTTCTATAAGCAGTATTTTCTGTTTTGAGCCCGATCTCAGCATTTCCATTGCGGTAAAAATACCGGCAGGTCCTGCCCCTACGATAATGAGATCATACTGATTTCTGTTCATTTCGCTTTTCATTCCTCTTGACGATCATTCGTAAGACAATCAGAAAATCAGAAAACAATTTGCATCAATATCTTACACATTATTCTATCATTTTTGCTCTGCAAAGTCAAGTAAGTCTATGCGGGTAACTTATTGTTTACAATATGTCTTTTTTTATTTAACAATAATATGCACATCTCTCTATTGCAATTTTGCAACATCTGTGGTAAGATAACGTAAGAGTATTGCACGCTGGGATAGTATCAGCATGATTTACGGAGACTTTCAATGAATATTGCAGTATTGGGAGCAGGAACATGGGGGCTGGCACTTGCTAAGCTTCTGTGCGAGAACAGCCACAATGTTACTGTGTGGTCTGCAGTTCCCGGAGAGCTTGATCCGCTGATAAGCAGCGGCAGGCATAAAAATCTTCCGGATGCGCAGCTTCCTGAGAATATTACATATGAATATGACCTGAAAACCGCTCTTGACGGCAAGGAGGCTGTTCTTTTCACCGTAGCTTCCGCATATGTACGTCAGGTAGCCGGCAAATGCGCGCCGTATGTTAACGAGCATCAGCTCCTCATCGACGCAGCAAAAGGTCTCGAAACCGGCACTCTGTTCACTATGACGGAGGTCATTTCAGACGAGCTGAAAAAGAACGGCATCCGGTTTGAGCCTAAAATGATCGCGCTCTCAGGCCCGACTCATGCGGAAGAGGTCGCCGTCAACATCCCCACATCCGTGGTATCTGCCTGTGAGGATGAAAAATGGGCGGAAAAAGCCGCCCAGCTCTTTATGAGCTCATGCATGAGAGTATATACGAATACCGATGTCAAAGGCGTTGAAATATGCGGTGCTTTCAAAAACATCGTTGCCCTTGCCGCAGGTATGGTAAGAGGTCTCGGCTACGGTGACAACACTCTCGCCGCTCTTATGACTCGAGGCATTGCGGAAATGACGAGAGTCGGCCTTGCGATGGGATGTAAAAGGCGTACTTTTATGGGTCTTGCCGGCATCGGCGATCTTATCGTAACCTGCACTTCCCGTCACAGCCGCAACAACAGATGCGGTGAACTGGTCGGCAAAGGCATGTCGTATGAAGACGCCTCAAAAGAAGTGGGCATGGTCGTGGAAGGATACCACGCACTTGACGCCGCAATCGAACTCTGTGAGAAGTACGATGTTTCAATGCCCATCGTCAAAGCGGTATATGACGTTATGAAATGCGGTGCAGACCCCAAAGAAATCGCAGGAGATCTTATGACCCGTGCGATGAGAAGCGAACTTGACTGATTTTTATTTTTATTATTTATAAACAGGAGAAAAAACATGAAACTCACAAGAATCATCTCATTCATTCTTGCTGTTGTTATGTGCCTGACTTTCCTTGCATCCTGTGCGGAAGGCGGATCCGAAATTGTCACCCGTCCTCCCGATGACACCGGAAGCGATGAAGGCTTCGTAGACGCAGACTACGATCAGGAGGATTTCACCTTCCTCTACATCAAGCACTCCGATATCGGCAAGGACTACTACGGCGGTGACTTCCTCTACGCTGAGACCTATACCGGCGACACAATAAGCGACGCGGTATATGCCAGAAACCTTGCAGTTGAGGAAAAATACAACGTCAAGATCCAGCAGAATCTTGAGATAAACGGCGACCCCGCTTCCCTTATCCAGACCAAGATCATGGCAGGCGAATTCGACCATGACGTGATTTACGGCTGGGCATACAAGCTCGGCGCATGTATCCCCGAGAACTTCTTCGCTGACTTCAACGAGCTTTCCAATACCGATTTCACAAAAGAATACTGGAGCCCCTCTGCAACTGAAGACCTTACCATTAATGACAAGCTTTACCTCTGCATTAATGATATTTCCATGAACAAGCTGGAATGGGCAAGCCTTCTGTTCTACAACAAGAACATGGCTGAGGACTACAATGTAAACACCGAATTCGGTTCTTTCTATGATCTCGTCAGAGACGGCAAATGGACTATCGACGTGTTCCTTAAGATGGTTCAGTCTGTGTCCAACGACCTTAACGGTGACGGCATTATCGGCAAGGACGACGTTTACGGCGTGCTCACCGGCAGTGCAGACGGATCCTGGGCAGTTTCCTGCTCCGACATTCCTCTTACCAAGAAAAATGACGACGGTTCTTACTCCCTCGCTTTCTACAACGAGAAGTTCCTCGGCGTTATCGATAAAGTCAGCCCCGTGTTCTCCAATACGAAGTATGTCAAAGATTACTATGACATCTGGAATGAAGGCGGCGTTGACGGCAACGGCGGTTACACCGACCAGTGGGAATATGCACGTTCCTTCTTCTCTACCGACCATGCTCTGTTCTGCACAGGTAGTGCTTACATCACCAGCGAGTTCCGTAACATGACATCCAGCTACGGTATCATTCCCTTCCCCAAGTACGACGAGAAGCAGGAAAACTACTACGCAGGTGTTGACAGCCTCGCTTCCATCTTTGCTCTCCCCGCAACCGTCAGAAATGACATTTCCACCGCAAGCATGGAGAGAACCGGTACTATCCTTGAGTACATGGCATACAAGTCCAATGAGATCCTTCTTCCCGACTATTATGACACCCTGCTGAAGGGTCAGAGAATGGATTCCGACGAAGACTCCGAGATGCTCGACGTTATCCGTGAAAGCATCCGTTATCAGTTCTGTGCGACCGTTGGTATCACCTCCATCGAGGAGCTGATAACCACCATGTTTGAGAAGCCCACTACCGCTACTTCTACATACAAGAGAAATGAGAAGAAGCTGCAGAAGGCACTCGACGATTTCTACGCAGAAGTTATTATGCTGGAGTCCAAGAACAGCAAATCCAAAGACTAAATTCTTGCTAATGCCGTCCCGTAAGGGACGGCATTTTTTATTTCAAATCGTTGACATACATAAATAAAATATGGTATACTAATTGGGTGTAAGAGTAATTCCCGAGCGTATTCCGAAAGGCAAAACAATGAAAAAAGAATTTGTGATCCTGACCGATTCCGGCAGCGATATATCCAAAGAAAATGCAAAAAAATGGGGGATAGAGCTGACCCCTCTGATGTATTCCGTAAACGGCTGTGATCCGATTCCCGGTGACTGCGTGGATATTGATGCATTTTACGATGAGATAAGAAAAGGCTCTAAAACCTCCACCTCCGCATGCAATTTTGCCGATGCCTGCGATTATCTTGAAAAATATGCAAAGGACGGTCTCGACATCCTCTGTCTTCCCTTCTCGTCCGGACTCAGCAGTACGTATCAGAACATGAGGATGGCGGCACAAGAGATATCTGAAAAGTATCCGGATGTCAAAATCATTCTTGTTGATTGCCTTGCGGCATCACTCGGTCTCGGACTTCTGTGTCTGTATGCCTCACGCATGAGATCGGAAGGCAAAACAATAGAAGAAGTCAAGGATTTTCTTGAAGAAAACAAGCTTCACCTCTGCCACAATTTTACGGTCAACGACCTGTTCTATCTTCAGAAAGGCGGCAGAGTATCCGCAGCAGCCGCAGTTGTAGGCTCTGTTCTGGCAGTTAAGCCCATGCTTCACGTAGATAACGAAGGACATCTTGTATCGACAGGCAAAGCACGCGGCAGAAAAGCCTCAATATCGGAGCTTGTAACCACTATGGAAAAAAACTGTATTGAGCCGGAAAATCAGACGGTCATTATAGTTCATTCAGATTGCCGTGATGACGCCGATACCCTTGCAGGTATGATTCGGGAAAAGCTTAATCCCAAAGAAATTCTGATCGACTGTATCGGCCCCGTCATAGGATGTCATTCCGGCATCGGTACTCTGGCAGTATTTTACATCGGCACGGAAAGATGAGCAAAAGGAACGAAAAATGAAAATTACAGGATCATTATACCGTGATATGGTTATCTCGGCAGCCTGCTGCCTTGATAACAACAAGGATACCATAAACAGTCTTAACGTGTTCCCCGTTCCCGACGGTGACACCGGCATCAACATGAGCCTCACCATGAGCGGAGTCCGTACGGACTTCCCGTCAGACGAGATCAGCGCTTCAGATGCGGCACAGGTCGCCGCCAACCTTATGCTTCGCGGTGCAAGGGGTAACTCCGGAGTTATTCTTTCTCTGTTCTTCAGAGGAATTGCCAAGGCATGGAAAAACCTTGAAGAAGACGAAGCAGATATGTCCGACGTTATCGCCGGTGTCAGCAGAGGCGTCAAAGAGGCATACAAGGCCGTTATGAACCCCACCGAGGGCACAATACTGACTGTCATGAGAGTGATGGCGGAAACTGCCGAGAAGGCTCTTGAAGACAATGTGGTGGATGATATGATCCCCCTGTTCTTCGTCATGCAGGAGGCGGCACGCAGAACTCTTGACAGCACTCCCGACATGCTTCCTCAGCTGAAGCAGGCAGGCGTTGTTGACTCCGGCGGATACGGCTTCGTTTGTGTGATGGAGGGCATGCTCAAGTGTCTGAAGGGCGAGCCGGTCACTGCCGTTGCAGGCGATGTTTCCACTCCCTCGGGCGCGGATTTTTCCGAGTTCGATTCGTCAAAGATCAAGTACGCCTACTGCACCGAATGTATTGTTACAAAAAACGATAAATACAAAGGTGAAGGAACTGCGGAAGAACTTCACAATTTCATTATGAAGCTCGGCGACAGCGTGGTATTTGTCGATGATGCGGAGATCATAAAGCTCCACGTTCATACGAACAAACCCGGCAAAGTCATTACGGAAGCTCTGCGTTACGGTTCTCTTTACACCGTAAAGATCGAGAATATGAAACGTCAGCACTCTGCACTTTCCGGAGGTGTTGATTCCGAGCCGAAGAAAGAAGAGAAGAAGAAACCTGCCGAAAAAACGAAAACAGCAGAGATCAAGTCTGTCGAAATAACAAAGAAGTACGGTTTTGTAACGGTATGCATGGGTGACGGACTTGCGGACATGTTCCGTGATCTCGCCGCAGACGTTATAGTTTCCGGAGGTCAGACCATGAATCCGTCCACCGACGACATCGTTTCTGCAATTGAGAACACGCCGGCGGAAAACGTTTTCGTCCTTCCCAACAACAAAAACATCTGCATGGTCTGTCAGCAGGCTAAAAGACTGGTGCATGACAGGAACGTCATCGTGATCGACACGGTGTCAGTTCCGGAGGGCGTTAGTGCAATGCTTGCGTTTGATGACAATGCACAGGCAGACGACAACGTATCCCGGATGAAGGATGCCGTTTCAAACGTCACTACTCTTTCAGTAACGTATGCCGTGCGGGATACGGAAGTCGGTGATAATAAGATAAAAGAGGGCGACACTCTCGGACTTGTTAAGGGCAAGATCGTTACAAGTGATGCCGACAGACTCGGATGCATCAAAAGTACCGTTGAAAAAGCAGATCGGGACGAAGCTGCATTTGTAACGGTTTATTACGGCGAGGATGCCGACGAAGCAGAGGCAGCGGAGGTCACCGCAATTCTCTCCGAGAAATATCCCGATGCCGAAACCGTAACCCTACCAGGCGGTCAACCGGTATACAGCTATATTATTTCGATCGAATAATAAAAAAGCATGCGGTCTCTTACGAGACCGCATGTTTTTTATCCGAACAATTCTTCTTCTCCGACGATATCAAGTCCGAGATCCGCAAGCTTGTGGCGCGCTTCACTTCCGACTACACGGAACACCATATACGCTTTCCCGGGATCGTGAGAAATAAACGCATACGCATATTCAACGCCGATTCCGGCATCGGAAATAAATTTCATAACCGAAGCCATTCCGCCGGGCTTGTTCTCTATTCTGACTGCGATCACGTGGGTGATTTTACAGGTAAACCCGTTTGATCTCAGTATTTCCACAGCCTTATCCGGATCTTCAACGATCACTCTGAGAATTCCGAAATCCTGCGTATCTGCAAGAGACAGCGCATGCATATTGATACTGTTATCGGAAAGCACCGTGCAAACGTCTGTGAGTGCGCCAGGCTTATTTTCAATAAAAACCGATATCTGTTTAATACTCATTTCTGCCTCCTTATCTGAGCTCCGTATTTTCTATGAGCTTGCGCTTGTCGACCACTCTGACGGCCTTTCCTTCGCTTCTTGCGATAGATCCGGGCTGTACGAGGTGAACTGCAGGGCTGATTCCCAGCATGGTTTTAAGCGCTCCTGCCAGGCTTTTTTCCATAGCGGTAAGCTCTCTCACCGTATCGGAGAACTGATCTTCCGATATCTCCACGTATACGTCAAAAGTATCCGTACTGCTCACGCGGTCCACAACTATCTGATAATTTGCGGTGTATCCCATTTTCAGAAGTACGGTTTCTATCTGCGACGGGAATACGTTTACGCCTCTTATTATCATCATATCGTCGCTGCGTCCGAGCGGCTTTGTCATCTTCATATGAGTTCTGCCGCAGGAGCATTTTACGTGCTTAAGCACACATATGTCTCTGGTACGGTAGCGCAGAAGTGGAAATGCTTCTTTATCAAGGCACGTAAATACCAGCTCTCCCTTTTCGCCCTCCGGGAGCACCTCTCCCGTATCGGGATCAATGATCTCTGCGATGAAGTGGTCCTCGTTAATATGCATCCCGTTCTGTGCAGAACATTCAAATGCAACACCGGGGCCGGATATTTCGGTCAGTCCGTATATATCATATGCTTTGATGCCGAGAGTTGTTTCGATTTCTTTTCTCATTTCCTCGGTCCACGGCTCAGCCCCGAAAATACCTGCACGCAGATCGAGGTCATCTGCGGTAAGTCCCATTTTGTGAAGGACCTCACCGATATATACGGCATACGAAGGCGTACAGCAAAGGAACGTCGTATGCAGATCCTGCATGAACTGTATCTGTCTGTCCGTGTTTCCGCTTGACATCGGCAACGTCAGACATCCGACCTTATGAGACCCGCCGTGAAGACCCGCACCACCGGTAAACAAACCGTATCCGTATGCGATCTGACACACGTCGTTCTTCGATCCGCCTGCCGCAACGATAGCTCGGGCACAGCATTCCTCCCAAAGATCGACGTCGTGCTTCGTATAGAATGCCACAACTCTTTTTCCGGTAGTTCCGCTGGTTGACTGGATCCTGACACACTCGGACGGATCAACTGCGAGAAGACCGTACGGGTATGCCTCACGAAGGTCAGCTTTTGTGAGGAACGGAAGAAGATGCAGATCGTCTGCGGATTTTATATCCTCAGGCTTCACACCTTTTTCATCCATCAGATTACGGTAGTATGCAACGTTATCATATACGTGCTTAACCTGACGTACAAGCTTTTCGTTCTGTATTTCACGTATTTTTTCAACCGGAGCACATTCTATTTCCGGCATGAAATAATTATTCATCTGATCACCGTCTTTATTCTGGAATATGATTGGGATCGAAATCACAATGGGAAAGGAACTCTCTCGCCATGAGCGTAGCGCCCACTCTGCTGGGATGAATTCTGTCCCATGCTATCGATGAAGTATGTCTGTATTTGAAATATCTGTCGTACATGCTCTGAAAATCCACGTACTCACAGCCGTACTCTTCCGCAAGCTTTTTGGTGAAAGCACCGTATTCGTCCATACGGGCTCTCATGGGATCGTCACGCAGAGGCTCCATATAATAGGGAGAAATTACGAACATCTTCTTGACCTTCGGAACCGTCATCTCTATCATTTTACGGACATTGGCTTCTGCCTTTTCGGGCGGAATGTGAGAATTGGGATAGCAGGGGCTGTCAAACTGACGCCATACGTCATTGGCACAGATAAGAAGGCTGACGTAGTCGGGCTTCTTATCAAGCACGTCCCTCTGCCATCTTTCAAGCATGTCGCTACTATTATTCCCGTTTATGCCTGAATTAACAACTCTGACGTGAATTTCGGGATAAAATGCATTGAGCATATTATCGATTTCTCTTACGTATCCGTTTCCGAGTACATCCCAAAGAGCACCGTCTGCAACCGGGTTGGCGCTGCCCATATCCGTAACGGAATCTCCGGCAAATACTATAGTTTCATAATCCTTAAAAAGCATACTCGTCTCCTTATTTTACAGCATCGAGAAGAGCTGAATTGTTGTTTTCCGGGTTTTCCGTCCATGAAAGGCCGGAAGGGTCATCTGCAGAATAATACTGGAGGCCTTTGAATGCGATGTAGTCCTCATCCAGGGGCACTTCTCTTGAGAGAAGCAATTCCTCGGAAAGCTTTTCTCCGTCATAGGTATATCTGGTAACAGTCTCGTCTCCCATTTTACCGAACTGGAGTATCAGAGAATTCTCATCAAATCCACACAGCAGACTGCTTCCGATCCCGAATTTCACGGGTTCCGGCTTATCTTTTGCAAGGTCATATAAATAATATGACATATCAGCCGATGAACTGCCGGAACGCACGATGATCTCGGGAACGTTATCGCCGTTCATATCGTATACACAGTACTCCGCAATAGTATCAACGTATTCCGCAAGAATACCGAGAGCCGTCGTTTTCCAGTCAAAGGTGGGCTCGGTAGTCACCGCCTCAGTAGTATCGGCCTCAGTAGTTACATCTGCAACCGGTTCGGTACCGGTATCCGTTGTATCTGTTTTGGTATCGGACTTTGTGCATCCGAACAAGGTCAGACATATTGCAAAAAGCAGCAGAAATGCGACAAATCTTTTCATATTTGACATACTCCCGGATAATCAGAATTTCTATGGCTATACTGTAACACAAAAAGGCGCAAATTACAATAAAATCATAAAAGAAAAGCGGCAGAAACTGCCGCTTTTTATTTACCACCATCTGTTGTTCATTCTTACAGACTGGTCTTTATACCAGCTCATGGGGCTGACTGTCGGATCACACGTATCGGGGATCGATGCATCGTTTGTTGCAATCATATCAGAAAACTTTACAGTTGCTTTGTGTTTAACAAATCTGTTATACATCAAAGTGAACATTCTCTCGTATTCGCCTCTGGATGCTTCGTTTCCGTTCACGTACATTTCGTCATATGATGCGGTGAGGAACACGAAATACATCTGCATGGTAATGCGTTCGATTTTGGTATACTGATCGTCGTTTTCAGCCATTGCAAGTGCTTCTTCGAGAGACGCGGCAACAGCCGTGATGTTCTCGCGCAGGTAAGAATAATCATAAACATATTCGGGAGAATCTCCGAGGCAGCACCAGCAGCCGGAGCGGTCACTCGCTTCTTCCATCAGCATGAAATAATCGTACAGGTTCTTCCAGCCGGGGCCGTAATTGAACTGACAGAATTCACGGCAAATGCCATCGTACTCCTCCCACGTCATGTCGGGGTTCCACATAAGCTCCGACATGAGATAAGCCACAAGGTCATCCCATCCCAGAGAATCATTGGATGCCTGACCGAATATACCTTTAACGCCTATTTCTTTGAAGTATTTAATATCCTCAAAGATTCGCTTTATAATGGGATCTCCGGTAACGCTGTGGGCAAACTGAGAAGTGTAATACCATACGTGCACTTTGTCAGTTACCGCAAGCCAGCTCCTGATGTTCTCCTCGTTCCATCCATTATGGATGCCGCCGGAGAATTTAGTGCATTCAGTTCCGTTCACATGGTGGTTGCTGCACGCAGGATAATAGCAATAGCAGATATAAAGATTATCCGGGATATCCAAGCCTACGGGTGCTTTGGCAGTACAGTAGTACGCAAGAGTCCAGAACTGAAGATTCGGGTATTCCGGCTCCAATGCTTCCGATACTCTTCTGATAAAGTCAATAAGCGTTGCGCTCTTTTCCTTGTGGCGGTTTATCAATTTGTTGCAAAGTCTGCACTGACACCATGTAAACGAGTCGTTATTTGAAATGGATATCATGGGCATATTGTCGCCGTCGACGAATCCTCTCGCTTCCAACGATTTCAGATGCGCCCGCAGGTTGGTCACACATTCGTCCAGAGACTCATCGACAGAGTAGCAGACCTTTGCGATCGTCCAATCATAAAGCCCGCTGATAACGTCGGGGTCTTTTTTACATTGCTCGGGCATCAGTGAAAACACGGAGTGGTTTCTGTCGGGGCCATAGCCATATCCATATTTGGGAGTCCACATGGTGTTCTGCATACCGTCCCAACCTCCGGTCACGTGGGCGGCGGTATAGCTGTCGGGATAATCTCCGTCATATGCGCCGAGATATTTTCCGTTCATATACAGTCTTGTATATGTATGTCTGTATTTGAACGGAGTATTCAGGCCTTCCGTATGCGAATAGCCTGCTTCTTTTACAATGGATTTGTTTTCATAAAGATATTCGGTATTCTGACCGTAGAACCTGTAACCCATGATCTCCTCAAGGAATCCGAATGCACCGTACAGAGGGCCTCTCTTTGTGCCGCAGGTAATGGTCACGCTTCCCTCACCTATGCTGATATTGAACGCCTCGGTGCCGTACGTATCTGCATCATACACGAATGTAATATCGTGCTCCGTTGCATTTTCGGAAATGCCGAGAGTGATGCCGCATGCTTTTGCAATGTGGTCACGAAGGACTTCTGCAGCATATTCTGCGTTTTCCCTGTAAGTTCCGAAAGGATACTCAGAGGGTATCTTTATTGAATAATTGCTGATATCGGTACCGCCCAATGTAACCGTGCCTACTTTATATTCATTGTCCGGGATCGTATACATACCGAGAATCACTCTCTTTATCAGATTGAAATCAGCGACATTGACCTTGCCGTCACCATCAGTATCTCCCAGGATCATTTCCGGGTTTGATGATATGGCTCCGATGATAATTTTCTTGATGAGGTTGGAATCCGTCGCATTGATCTTGCCATCACCGTTAAGATCACCTTTGGAATAAGCAACAGTTCCCACAGAAAGGAAAGGAATTGATGATACAAAAAGAATCACAGCAAGAAGAACACTGAGAATTCGTATAGTGCGTGTTCGTCCGAAATACATATAAACCCTCCAATTGTTTTATTGACAGTATTTTACCACAATCTGTTACAAAATTCAAGAACTATGTCGCGTTTGTCTAAAGTCAAAAAATCCTTGTTCCGAAGAACAAGGATTTTTGGTGCGAGAAACGGGACTTGAACCCGTACGGTGTTAACCACACGCCCCTCAAACGTGCGCGTCTGCCTGTTCCGCCACTCTCGCTTACGCTGACGCTCTTGCGCCTGCTTGAGTATTATACTAAAAGTGACAGCGTTTGTCAACACTTTTTCGAAAAAAGTTTAATTATTTTTTGCTATATCAACATCCGTTCATTCTGCCCGCCCGGAAAGCCAATTTACGGCTGCGGCGGCAATGCATAAACTGAGCTTTTGCCTGTATTCCGGTGTATTGAGAAGTGCGGTTTCATCTTCGTTTGAGAGGAATCCGCATTCACACAAAACAGCAGGTATCCGTGACCTGTTCAATATAAAAATGCTGCTCCCTGCTTTCTTGATTTGTCGGTTATTATCTTCCTGCAGATTCTTTGAAACCGTGGTCTGTATCTCCTCAGCCAAAACATTGCTGTCTTCACGATTTGCTGAATAATACAATTGAGTTCCTCTGTATTTCCCGTCGGGAAATTTGTTCATATGGATACTGATAAGCGCTTCTGCACCAACCTCCTCCGAAAGACGAAGCCGGTTTTTTAGATCGTATACTTTTTTCTTTCCCGTGTAATCGTTGAGATCTCCATATATATCATATAAGAGTTTATCATCGTTTCTGGTAAGAATTGAATTATATCCCATCGAATTAAGAATATCGCAAACATCCTTTGAAAGAAGAAGGTTAAGGTCTTTTTCAAGAGTACCGTCTGCCGCCGAGCAGCCTCCATCCTCCCCGCCGTGCCCGGGGTCGATAATAAATACCGTTCTGCCGGGGTCCCCCTGCACATCGGTCTGAACGGAGACATTTTTATGAATAATTCCGTCAATATTTCCTATAACAACTGCGCCTGCGCCGAAAAGTACAGATAAGCATATAAAACCCGCAAGCCAGTATGTTTTTTTCATAATGTACCTCATTGATTTGATATTGGAATATATGCGCAAGCCAAGCAATTTATGAGGTTAAAATGTAAAAAGAAAAATCAAAATCAGTATTGACAAACAGATATTTCCGTGGTATAATCCCATTGTTGCCGCGAAAAGCGCACAAGATGCGGGTATGGCGGAATTGGCAGACGCGCTAGATTCAGGTTCTAGTCGGGGCAACTCGGTGGAGGTTCAAGTCCTCTTACCCGCACCAGATTAGGACTCTAATATCAACAAGATATTGGAGTCCTTTTTCTCGTCTTAATAACAATTTCTTCCGTTTCTGGGGAATAAAAAGGATCTAACGTTTTACGGTTAGATCCTTTTCTTTGCTTAGAAGAGACGTTTTATTTGATAATATCTTTTATCGGCTTCCAAACGTCGTGATTCATCAGATCTTCATCCCAGACGGTATTGGAGATATAAAGCTGTGCGCCAAGATTGCGGACAAAGCCCCATTTGATATCCGGGTACTTTTCACCATACTCTTTCAGAGCATCAAATTTCTGCGCAGCATACTTATCAATGTTTGCGGATGTTCCGTCCGCAGCAGCGCCGCCCTTCGTTTCGATAATCCATGTTTCACCGTTTTTCAGACGAATGATGTAATCCGGATAGAAGTTATATCTTCTGAACGCAACACGGTAAATGATGGTAAAGAAATCCTGACCTTTGTCACCGTTTTTATAGACCCATTCAACGTTATCGTTTATCTCGCACCATTGCTCAAAAGCGATTTCAGACTGCGATCTGTTCGGCTGAACGAGAATATCAGTGCCGTATCCGGTAAATACGTTTTTCTCGAGGATCGTACAATCTTTGCTGCCGTTGTGCTTTTTGTAATCCTGCATCTTGGGAATACCCCATTGTGATTCGATTACCTTTGTGTCGACGAGTTCAATGCCGGTCCTGTCGATGTCACGAAGAATATCGGCAAGGATTTCCCAGTTGTTCACGAGAAAAGCGGAATACTCACGGTGTCCCATGTCTTTGATGACTTTATATTTTTCATCAAGTTTCTGGTCTTCTTCAGAGAATATTGAAAGCTGTCCTCCGACTCCGAAAGGAACCTTCATCGTCGAAGCATCGAACAGAATTGCCAGGGCTTT
>JAZUGU010000055.1:0-3346 GCA_045641325.1 Candidatus Avispirillum sp. | reverse complement strand
CACTCCCGACAAGGACGCCGGAGACGTCAACGCGGACGGCAAGGTTACCGCCGTGGACTGCTTATTTCTCAAAGGCTATTTCGTTAACAAGATAGATCTCGCTTCTATGGACAAGAGCGAAGGTGTTTATAAGTTCGTTATCGGCGGCACCGACATCTCGGAGTTCTCATTCGTTCTCCCCGAGGGCGCTGACGACACCACCAACGCATACTTCGCATACGAGCTTCTGAGAGAATACATCAAAAAGGCCACCGGAGTCATCGTGCCCCTGGCTGCTGAAGACAGCGGACACGTTATCCGTTTCCACGACGTGGACATGAACTCACAGCTTGGCGAGGAGCTGGGCATTGAGGGTTACCGCTACGCCGTGACTGACGGCAATCTTGACATCTACGGCACTTACCGCGGAAACATGTACGCCGCATATGAGATAATCGAGGATTATCTGGGCTTCTACTTCTGCGCCAACGAATACACCGTTGAAAACAAGGTGAGATGCGCAAATCTCGCAGAGGGATTTTCGAGACAGTTCGTTCCTCCCATAGAGTCCAGATTCGTATACACCAACTTCTGGGGCTCCACCAAAACGTGGACCTACCTGCCCCGCGGACTCAACTCCACCGCCAACGGTGAGAACTCCGGTTCCCGCTACTACGGCACTTACGTCGGAGCGAGATACATAAACGCCCACAGCTTCTATTTCTACGAGTGCATGGGCGCGGGCGAGATGCCCGAAGAGGGCGCTACCAAGGCTGACGGCACCGTGATGACACTTGCCGACAGATACTACGCAAAATACGAGGACGGCAGAGCGCACGGCTATGAGAGAGGCATCATCACCGATCCTTCAAAGGTAAACGAGACGGGTAAGCAGCCCTGTGCCACCAGCACCTCGGAATACGAGCTTCTGTACTCCGGATTCGTGGACACCATCCACATGCTCGAGGCAAGAGGATACGATCTGTTCTTTGAAGAGGGCATCCATTTCATGTCCTTCTCCATCAACGATACCGACCCCACCGTGACCGACGGCGGATACTGCACCTGCAAGTTCTGCAACGCGAAGGTCAACGGTACCACCATCACCGCGAACTCTTCTCTGAAGAAAGAGCTTGAACACTACAACGGAAAATATGAGTTTTCCGCAGACGGAAGAAAGGTCACCTTTGAACCGGAGCCCTACTCTGCGATCTACATGGATCTTTCAAGACGCGCCGCAGAGCAGATCCAGGAGATGTATCCCGGGCTCAGCGTTTACTTCATTCTGTATGACCACTCCGTTCCCAACTATATCAGGCCCTCCGAAAATATGGTCATCGTATACTGCGGAAACGGCTGTAACCAGCATCCTCTGGGAAGCGGCCAGTGCAACGATACCGGCTCTCTCAGATATGACTGGGGATTTCCCGCTATGTCCGGAAAGCGCTACACCAACGAGTATGACGAGTATGCTATCCCGCTGTGGGCTCAGTACTGCCACGATGTCGGCTCCAAGCTCTACTTCTGGGTATATCCCGAGACCTACTCCTCTTTGCTGTATGACTTCCCCAACGTATATAACGTTTATTATGATATCAACTGGCTCTACACGCAGGGCATCGACGGCGTCTTCTACGAGGGCTCCGGCTCCAACGGAGACCTGAGGCTGACGGAAAAGCTGAAAGCTTATCTCGCCTCCGAGGTCATGTTCGATCCCGCCATGTCGTTTGATGAGTTCACGCAAATCATGAAAAAATTCCTCAGAAGCTACTACGGCGAGGGATACGAATACGTTTACGACTATATCGACCTTCTGCAGCAGGCGGGCGACGTCCGTGACAAGTGCGCATACGCCGCATTCGACCTTGTATGGGATATGTACTCCAAGAGCTTCATCGCAGAGCACTACGAGGAAATGAGAGCTCTGCTGACGGAAGCTCTCAAGAAAGATGACAGCTCCAGAGTCAACGATCTTATGATGGGCTGTGATTTCCTGGGACTTTCCGCATGCTACAATGAAATGTACACCAACGGAACTGCGGCATCCCGTGCCCTCTATGAGCAGAGATTCACCGACATGTACAACTACATCAAGAACAACGGCATCCGCATCTATCTGGGCGATTACTACACCCTGCCCTCCTCCATCAGCTTTGATTCCGATCCTGCGACACAGTTCTACAAGGTCACATCAAGAGGCTGAACTAAATAATTAAAAAAAAGAAGCCCTGCAGGGCTTCTTTTTTTGTCCCACCTTCGGTGCGGAATGAATAGTGAAAAATGAATAGTGAATGTCGCTTTTCGCCGCGCGAAAAGCTATCCTTAACTGTATTATCCGGCGTTAATACCTCCGCCAACGTCGCCCTCAACAATTACGTAGTTACCCGCATTGACATCTCCGTCAACGTCGCCGGCAACCTTTACGTTGTTTCCTGTGTTCACGTCTCCGCCAACGTCTCCGCCAATCGTTACGTTATAACCTGCGTTGATGTCTTCGTCAACGTCGCCGTCGACAGTTACGTTATTTCCCGCAGTCAGATCGCCGCCGACGTCTCCCGTGATATCGGCGTTGCCCGTGATTTCAACGTTCACATTCCTTTCTGTATCTGAAAGCAGAAGCTCTATCGGTTTCAGGTCGTTCGCTTCTTCGGCACTCAGTTTTCGGCTGCCGATAAACTGCAGAACTCTCAACCTGCCGTCATCCGGGAGCGATAAATCACGGTATACGATTTCTGTTTTACAGAAGTCCTTCTTTTCCCCGCGCAGGAGTTCATCCGCACTCACGCTGAAAAGGTCGGAGAGCGGCAAAACAAGGGATATATCCGGTAACGACTGAGCGCACTCCCATTTCGAGACCGCCTGCGATGTCACTCCTATCCTGTCAGCAAGTTCTTCCTGACTTATCCCCATCTCACGTCTGAGACGCTTGATGTTTTCCCCTATAAATAAATTATCCATGTTTTCCTCCGTTTTTCTTTATCTTACGACATTAGAATACAATCAATCGCAGTTTTTGTCAACACACCGTTAGTTGAACCGCCGCATCCGTCCACAACCGTCAGTTGTACTTTGCTGTATTCTTTACTGCTTTTTTCGCCGCTATGCGGCGAAAAAAAGAAAGAAACCCTGTAAAGGGGCGCTCACTTAGGGAGAGAGGCGCCGCTGACTGTCCGTTCTGAATACCGTCGGCGTAACAGCCTAAAGGCTGAGGTACGGCAGGTGTTCGGAACGGACAAAGGAAAGATATAACAAAATGACCGAAACTCTCGTTTCGGTCATTTTTTCATTAGATATTCGGAAATCTTCCCACCGTTCTTGGTTTATTAGTCTTTTTTCTCTTTCCGGTTTTTGCTCTTTTTGCATTTGT
>JAZUGU010000054.1:0-3069 GCA_045641325.1 Candidatus Avispirillum sp. | reverse complement strand
GTACGGCAGGTGTTCAGAACGGACAAAGGAAAGATATAATAAAATGACCGAAACTTTCGTTTCGGTCATTTTTTCATTAGATATTCGGAAATCTTCCCACCGTTCTTGGTTTATTAGTCTTTTTTCTCTTTCCGGTCGGCGGTGAAAAAATCCCTAAGTGAAGCCCCGTAGGGGGGCGTTTTTTTATCTTCAGTCCACGACCGTTCCCGACCAGTAGTACTTGTCGAAGAACACGTCCTTCTTTTCCTTCAGAAGCTCGAGGCCGTTGTACTCATAATACCTGAAGCCTCTCCAGTTATCGTATTCCGTGTCAAACGAGATGGTATATCCGTCATCGTTATAATGGGCGAACGCCATGTAGTATTTGCCGTTCAGCACTTCCTTTGCCTCGGATGCCAGCTCCTCGTTATCGCACTCCGCAAGCCGCACCAGAGCAGGCACGGTGCTGTACGAATCCAGATACCGGATCGTTTCCGTATCCACGGAGGAAAGACGGCCGCTGAGATATGCGTCGACGTTATAGTCTGCGATAAGCCGCTCGACTCCGGTAAACGCTGTCACGGTGACGATGACTGCCGCCGCCGCTACCGCTATTTTCATGTAGGGCGTTTTCTTTACGAATATATGCACGGAGACCGCGATGAACACCACCGCAAGGAATATCATGAACAGCGAGGTGACGATGCGGAGCCTGGTCATGCCGTAGCTCTTTATATAAAGCACCATTTTCGACATGGCGGTGGCATCCAGCAGAAGCGAGAACACGCAGAGGAACAGCGAAAGCAGTCTCACTCCGAGAGGCTTTTTATCCTCCCCGGTGCTTCTGCAGAAGAACAGGGCGAAAAAGGCGACCGCAAGGTTCACGATGCACACGCCGGTCATCTCGAAGAATCCGCGGCGGGCATACTGTGCCACGGTATATCCCTCCTCAAGAAGCCCGGAAAAGGCATTGAAGAAATACGCCAGCTGGGACACGAGATACAAAACGTATGCCAGAGCGATCACCGTGAGCGCCGTGATTATCACGGTGGGGTCTATCCCTTTCACTACGCTCTTGCTGCTCATTTTGGGGCGTTCTCCCTTCATTGCGAACTGCCTTGTGAACAGCAGGAACGCTATGGGAAGTCCGAACAGGACAGACACGATTATCTCTCCAACCTTTATATCGGGGAGCTTATTGACGAGCCCCTCAAACGCCGCATCGGAGGATATGAGCAGGGGGATGACGATGATGAGCACGGGTACGGCAATGAGCAATCCTATCAGCACGCTCATACCCCGGCGGGTTTTATTTTCGCCCTCTGCCTTTTTGCTGAACAGGGCTGCGAATCCCTCGTCAAGCTTTCCGAAGGTCATGACGAACATATAATATGCAAGGTCGCCCGCGGATCTTACGGTGCCGCCTTTGAAATGGCGCCAGTCACGGGTCTCGATGAAAAAGACGTCGAACATGAATATCAGAAATGCGAACAGGATAAGCTCGCAGATACTGCCGTCCGAAAAGACGACGCCCACGCACATGGCGACAACGGACGCTCCGCAGAGCAGAGCATACGCACCGAGTTTCTCCGGCTTGCCGTTATATATCACCGTGGCGATGAACATGCCCAAAACACAGACGGCAAAGCCGATGCCGATACCGCCGAAGAACAGGCAGTTCACGGCGAGGATACCGAGGACAGCCATTACCGCGGCAAAGCGGATATCCTTTGCCGTGCCGGGCCTTTTTTCTTTTTTGGGGACGGGAACGTAATACTGTCCCGCAGTTTGAACGTTTACGTTATTTTCTTCCATTCTGGTCAGTCCTCCTTATATTCGAGAATGTCTCCGGGCTGGCAGGAAAGCTCCCTGCAGATCGCCTCGAGAGTGGAAAAACGGATCGCTTTCGCCTTACCCGTTTTGAGTATCGAAAGATTGGCGGGGGTGATGCCGAGCCTCTCCGACAGCTCCGTGGAGCTGATCTTGCGTTTCGCCATTATGACGTCAAGGTTTACTACTATCATATGCCACCTCAGATCGTCAGATCGTTTTCTTCTTTCATCTCGGTGGCGGCGATGAAGCACAGCCGCACCACGCTGACGATCAGGCACAAGAACAGCATCGCGGCGGTGACGAAGAAGAACGGCGGATACCAGAAGCCGCAGACGAACGTGTAGCCTGTGATAAAAGCGCAGAACCACGATATGCGGCGCATGTAACGGGGATTTACGGGGTCAAACATTCTGTCTGTTTTTATATTGCGGAGCAGCCTATAAAGCCAGAACAGAGCCAGCTCCGCCGCGGCTGCGCAGAAATAATATGCCCACAGTATTATATATCTTACCGTTTTGGAAATGCCCCGGAGCTCGGCGAACCATTTCACCAGCCACGGCGCGGCGATGCCGACTAAAACGATGAGCACCATCGAAAATATGACAGCGGCCATGGTGACGGTCACGGAAGTTTTTTTCATAAATGTACCTCTTTTCCTTTCTGTGGGCACATTGTATCACGTTTATTATCGTTTGTCAATAATAAATTTATATTTTTCGATAATTATTTGTTGCTATATGAGATTTTTGCCGGACGGTAAATTATTGTTTGCGGGGAAGCCCCCGCGGGCGTAAGACGCTTCGCTGCTTAATCGTTTCATCGCAGACAGACGGATGTTTCTTGCAAACGGGACGAAACGGGAGCGTGAAACGCCCCGTTTCTGTGAGCATACAAACGCTCCTGCGCTGTTGGGGGCTTCGCCGCCAACCACACCAGCTCGACAAACTATAATTTAGAGTTGCATCCCGTGAAATGTTTTTCGCTTTATTGACATTTCCCACCTTATAATGTATCATAAAATTAACTAATACTATCCGGAGGGAACGTATGAATATTTTTACGGTCGGTAATGCAAGATTTACCGTTATGACAGAAGGTGCGGTCAGACTGGAGTATGCAAAGGGCGGCTGCTTCGTTGACCGTCCCACTCTTTTCGCACAGAGAAATGCCGCGTGTGACGCCGAATTCAGAACGGAAGGCGACACGGCGGTCATATCCACCCCCAAATTTACTCTCAGATACACCGGAAACGAGCCT